>NZ_JBEZFY010000003.1:237379-622367 GCF_040649765.1 Micromonospora sp. NPDC048894
CGCCGCCCCCCCCCGCCGGGCCGCCTCCCCACCCGGCGGGCCCCCGCGCCGGGCCGGCTCAGCCCGACCCCCGGGCGGGGGGGCGTCGCGGGGCCGGCCCGGCGCGGGCCGGCCCCACGGGCGGGGCCGACCCGGTCAGGTCGTGCCCGGGTGGGGTGGGGTGGGCGCCGCCGGACGGCTCAGCTGCTCCGGCAGCGGCTTGCTGTGCAGGATCACCAGTTCTCCGACGGCCCGGGTCAGGGCGACGTAGAGCCGGTTCATGCCCCGGGGTTCGGCGGCGACGATGTCGGCGGGTTCGACCAGCACCACCCGGTCGTACTCCAGGCCCTTGACCTGGCTGACCGGGACCGCGTGTAGGGCGTCGGCCAGGTGGTCGGGGGCGATGACGGTCCCGGTCTCCCCGGCCACGGCCGCGGCCAGGTCGTCGACCCGGCGGATCTCCAGGCTGCCGCCGGGCCGGAACGACCGGGTCGGGGCGATGCCGGGCGGCAGGGCCCGGGCCGCGAAGTCGGCGATGACCTCGGGCACCCGGTAGCCGGTGGGCAGGTCCAGCGTTCGGGCGGTCCGCTTGCCGAGCCGTTGCACCAGCTCCGGCCACGAGCCGCAGGCCAGCGGATGGGTCGCCTGACCGAGGTCGCCCACGATGGTCATCGAGGCGTACTCGGCCCGGCGGGCGATCATCCGGCACTCCATCGGCGACAGGTCCTGCGCCTCGTCGAGGATGACGTGCTGGTAGGCGTCCTCGACGGGATCCTCGGCCTCGGCCACCGGCAGCGGCTCGGCCAGCACCGGAACGTAGCCCTCCTCGCCGTACGGGTCGAAGCCGTCGACCCAGCCCACCACCTGGTGGCCCTCCCGCAGGATGATCGCCGCCGCCCAGCGCTGGGCACCCCAGTGGCCGCTGTCCAGCGACTGCCCGGACTGCGCCATGGGGGTGGCCAGGCCGGGAGCGAAGAGCTGCCACCCGTCGGCGAGGCTCGGGCTGAGCACGAAGGTCTCGGCCAGCCGGGTGCCGCTGCCCAGTTCCCGGCGCTGCCACTCGGGCCGGACCTCGGCGACCCGTGGCGGCCGGCCCAGGATCTCGGCCAGCTCGTCGAGCAGCGGGACGTCGTCCACCGACCATCCGCCCCGCTGGGCGGGGAGGACGTCCTGCGGGGTCAGTGCCGGCCACCAGGCGGTCAGGAAGGCGTCGGGGACCTCCCGGCCGTCCAGCAGTTCCGCCAGCACCGTCGCGGCCTGCGGCCGGGCGGCGTTGGGGGCGATCCCGGCGGCCTCGCACCGGCGGCGGATTTCCCGGCGGGCGCGCGCCAGGTCGTCGGCGTCGAGACCCCACAGCCGGTCCGGCACGTTCGGCGGGGTGTCCCAGGCCAGGTCGGTCAGCACCCGCACCATCCGCAGGTCACCCTTGGTGCGGGCCACCTCGGCGCTGTCCCGTCGGGTCGCCACGACACCGTCGAACAGCTCACCGATCGCGCGCAGGTGGACGCTGTCCTCGCCGAGACCGGGCAGCACCCGGCCGATGTAGGCGGTGAACACCGTGGACGGGCCGACCACCAGCACCCGGCCGTCGGCGAACCGGCCCCGGTCGCGGTAGAGCAGGTAGGCGGCCCGGTGCAGGGCCACCTGCGTCTTGCCGGTCCCCGGACCGCCGGTGATCAGGGTGACCCCGTGGGTCGGTGCCCGGATCGCCTCGTCCTGCTCGCGTTGGATGGTCGAGACGATGTCGCGCATGTGTGCGCCGCGTTCCCGGGTCAGCGACGCGAGCAGGGCACCCTCGCCGACCACCCCGTCGACGGGCGTGGTCGACAGCACCTCGTCGTCGAGGCCGACCACGGTACGCCCGGCGCAGGTGATCACACGGCGACGGGTGACCCCGAGCGGTTCGCCGGGGGTGGCCCGGTAGAACGGTGCGGCGGCGGGGGCCCGCCAGTCCACCACCAGCGGCTCCCGGTCGGCGTCGCGGACACCCAACCGACCGATCCGGTACGTCTCGTCGTCGTCGAAGTCGAGCCGGCCGAAGACGATGCCCTCTTCCTGGTCGTCGAGATCGGACAGCCGGGTGGCGGCACCCAGCACCATGGCGTCCCGCTCGACCAGGCCGGCGACCGGTCCGCCGCCGGCCCGCCGGTGCCCCTCCTCGTTCAGCTGTCTGGCCTGCGCTCGCATGACCTCCAGGCGGGCGTACACCGCGTCGACCACCTGTTGTTCGATGGCGATCTGCCGGGCTGTCTCGGACACGTGCTCCCCGTTCTCCCGCCGGCCGGTCCGGCGTGGACCGGTCGAGCGTAGGCGGGTCCCCGGGGGCAAAAATCGTTATCCGGGACGATCTGGGCGGCTTGACCGGCGCATATGATGAATGTGGCGGCAGGGGACGGATGCTCCGTTTCCGGGGATCGAGCGCTGCGACGCGACCCCCCATCTCACCGGCCGGACGCCGCCCCGGCGGCCCCGGTCGGACGATCACTCGTTCCACGGCGTGGGCCACTGTTTGTCTGAGACCTGGTTGGCCCTCACTCGGCCCGGGCCGCACTGCGCCGCCCGGCTGGTCGGGCTCGACCTCGACCGGGGCACCGACGCGGAACTCGCCGCCGTGCGTGCGGCCCTGGTGGCGCACAAGGCGGCATCTTCGTCAACCCGGGCTCGACGTCACACGTCTTCAGTGTCTCCCCGGCGGCGAGCCGGGCCGTGTTGGATCTGCTCTACGCCCACCTCACCGAGCCGGAGCACCTGGTCCGGGGGACCGTTCCCGGGGGGCCGGGCGACCTGTGGCGTCCGCCGGTGGCTTGATCACCGGTGTCCGACCTGCTCGCATCCCGGCGCGACCCTGTCGTCGGACGGGTGGGACCCGGGCGCGGCTGCGGTGCCGGCCGCGGCGGACCGGGTGTGACCGGGGGTCCGTCACCGAACGGGGATCGGTCGGGGTCGGCCTGGGTCGGGTGGTCCGTCGAGCTGCGGACCGGGATCGTGCTCGCTGCGGTACCCGCCGTCAGCGGGTCTTCCTGGTCGCCCGTTTGCGGGGCGGGGTCAACAGGTCGGCGATCGCGCTGATCGCGGTGGGCACCGTGCGGTAGTACGCCCAGACCCCGCGCTTCTCGCGTTCGATCAACCCGGCCTCGGTGAGGATGCGCAGGTGGTGACTGACCGTCGGCTGGGACAGGCCGAGCGGCGCGGTGAGGTCGGTGACGGACGCCTCGCCCTCCGGGGCGGACTGGATGAGGCTGAGCAGTCGCAGGCGGGCCGGGTCGGCGAATGCCTTCAGCACTCCCGCGAGCCGTTCCGCGTCGGCACGTTTGATCGGCTCGCCGGCCAGCGGCGAGACCACAGGTGTATTGATTTTCGCAGCTCCCACGTCCGCCATCATGGCAGCAAGTGCCCCGTCCGACCGCTGGATCGACAATCGGCCGGCACGAATTCGCGGATCGGGTGACTCCTGCCGGCGAGTCGGCCGACCCGCCGTGGTGGGAGTGGACGACACCCGGGGGCGGGGGCACAGGACGTCACTCCCGTGCCCCCGCCCCCGGGTCGCCTGCCTGCCGCTTCCCGGTGGCGCAGCCGTTCAGCGGCCGGTCCGTTCAGCGGGCGGCCCGGGTCAGCGGGCGGTGCGGCCGGCGGGCGGCCCCGGGTCAGCGGGCGGTGCGGCCGGCGGGCGGCCCGGGTCAGCGGGCGGTGCAGGTGGGTGTCAGCCCGGACCCGCTGCCGTTGCCCTGGAAGCCGAATTCCGCCACCTGGCCGGCACCGAGCTGGCCGTTGTAGCTGACGTTGGTGAAGCGCACCGTGCCGGTGCTGCCGCTGGCGGTGGCGTTCCAGGTGTTGGTGACGCTCGCGCCACCGGGCAGGGTCGTGCTGACGGTCCAGCCGGTGGTGCCGGAGGAGCCGGCGGTGACCCGTACGGAGGCGGTGAAGCCCCCGGTCCACTGGTTCACCGTGACGGTGGCGGAGCAGCCGCTACCGCCGGGCGGTGGCGTGGTCGGGGTCGCGGGGGGAGTGGTGGGGGTGGCCGGGGGAGTGGTCGGCGGCGGCGTGGTGGGCGGCGTCGTGCCGTCGAACTGGGTGAAGAAGCTCCACACCACCGGTCGGGTCCAGGACTTCTCGCCGGGCGCGTAGGGGTCGGCGGTGCCGTCCACGGCGTTGGGGGCGTGCCCGCCGTCGAACGGCGCCCAGGCGACCGGGTATCCGGCCCGGCAGCCCGAGTAGTAGGTGATGGTGTGCGTCAGGCTGCCCTGCGCCGGCTCCGGCGGGTTCTGCGGGGTGCAGCCGTTGTTGCGGACGAACCGGTCGCGCAGCGACCGCCCGGTCGCGATGGGGAGCACGCTGTCCCGCAGCCCGTGGATGCCGATGTACGCGATCGGCTGGGTGCCGCCGTTGCAGCCGCTGAGCTGGCCGCCGGAGTAGACGGCGACGGCGCGGAAGACGGTGGCGCGGGCGCAGGCGATGGCGTAGCTCATGCCGCCGCCGTAGCTGAAGCCCATGGCGAACCGCTGGGTGGTCTCGACGCACAGGGCGGACTCGATCTGGCGCATCATGTCGTCGACGAATGTCAGGTCCCGGTCGCCGCTGTTGGCCCAGCCGTTGCCGATGCCCTGCGGTGCGACGAAGATCGCGCTGTTGTTCGACAGCGCCCGGATGCCGTAGTACGACCAGGGATAGCCGCTGGTGCCGCCCGAGTCGACGTCGTTGGCGGTGCCACCGTTCCAGTGGAAGCCGAAGATCAGCTTGTAGGGGTGGTTGCGGTCGTAGTTGTCGGGGATCCGCAGGATGTACGAGCGGTTCTGGCCGCCGCTGGAGATGGTGCGGTTGCCGCTGGTCAGCGTGGGTGCCTTGCCGCAGCCGGCGGTCGCCGCGAGCGGGGTGACGTCGTTGGCGTACGCGGGCGGGCTGGCTCCGGCGGTGATCGCGGCACCGCCCAGCGTGAGGGCGAGCGTCGCCGCTGCCGCGACGATGCCGGCCGCGAGTCGGTGTCTCGACATCAGGGGAACTCCTTCGACGTCAGCGTGGTGGTGGGGGGTGTGACTTGCCCGCCTGCCCGGCGCGGACGGCGGCGGTCGTGGGGTGACCCGGTCGCGCCGGTGGTGGGTCACCGGATCGGGACAGGCGTTCACATTCATCGATGATTACGAACGTAATCCGTATGACGTATGATGTCAACGAGCGGGCGGTCGGTGGTGGCCACGGAGCGGGTCCGAGGCGTGCCGGTCCGGAGCCCGGCCAGGCGGGCACCGGGTGCGCGACGACGGGGCCGGCGACGCGGACCGGTCCGCATCGCCGGCCCCGTCGTCGTGGGCCCGTGCCGGCGTCAGCCGGGAGGGTGGTTCACCAGGTCAGGGGCAGGGTGTTGACGAACCGGGTGAGCGCGCCGGCGAGGAGCTGGTCGTCGCGGCGGGAGGGGTGCCAGTCGCAACCGAGCTTGTCCAGCCCCAGCGCGTTGTCGTCGTAGTAGAGCGAGCGGATCCGGGTGTCGCCCCGGCTGGTGCGGGTCTGCACGATCTGCTGGACTGAGCTGGCGAGCGCCGTGGTGGGGGACAGGTCGGGGTAGGTGAGCACGATGAACGTGTCGGGGCCGTACCGGCTGCGCAGCTTGTCGATGAACGCCAGGTAGGCGGTCCGGTAGTCGGCGGCGAGCTGGTCGACGGTGGACCAGCGCTCACCGGGGTTGAGGGCGGTGGAGAAGTCGTTGATGCCCAGCCCGACCACGACCAGCTGCGGCTTCCAGGTGCCCGGGTTCTGCCACGTCGTGCTGTTCCACAGGGCCTGGAGATCGGTCTCGTAGTAGGTGCGGAAGTTGTCCGTGCCGCCACCGTTGTAGTTGCGCACCATGCCGAGGCCGGACCAGGCGATGAGCTGGTAGTCGGCGTTCAGGCTCTGCGCGGTCAGCGCGCCGAAGGTGACGTCGGCGTTGGAGTTGCGGGTGACCCCGCCGTTGCTGTTGCAGTCCCGGGTGGTCGACATGTTGCCGTACCCGGCGGTCCAGGAGTCGCCGATGAACTCGATCTGCCGACTGCGCGGGGCGGGTCTGGCCAGGATCGCACCGCCGGAGGCGGCGACCAGACCACCGAACTCGCCGGCGGCCCACGGGCTCTCGGTGCGCTTGGCCAGTCGTACGGTGTGCTCGGTGTTGGCGAGGTTGCGCACCCAGTAGGTGGTCCGACCCGGGGTGACCAGGGTGGCGACGGTTGCCCCGTCGATCTGCACGACGTAGTCGTTCTGCGCGTCGTTGAGGACGATCCCGACCCCGGTGCCGCGGAACCGGCCCTCGAAGTAGACGCCGGGCCAGGTGTACTGCGCGCTGCTGCCGACCGCCTTGACCCGCCCGACCGTCGACGTCTGGTCCAGCGCCCCGGATGCCGGCGGCGCGGTGGTCGGCGGCACCGTCGTGGGCGGCGCGGTGGTCGGTGGTGCGGTGGTCGGTGGTGCGGTGGTGGGCGGCGTGGTCGTCGGTGGTGCGGTGGTGGGCGGCGCGGTCGGGCTGGTGGTACGCCCGGTGCACGGCACCCCGTTGAGGGCGAAGTCGACAGGCACCGGGTTCGCCGCGTTGTTCCATGAGGCGCCGAAGCCGAACTGGGTGCTCGCCCCGGAGCCGAGGGTGCCGTTCCAACCGGCATTGGTGACCGTGACCCGACCGGCGGACTGGGTCACCGTGCCGTTCCACAGCTGGTCGATCACCTGCCCTGCGGAAAAGGACCAGGTCAGCCGCCAACCGGTGAGCGGATCGCCGAGGTTGGTGAGGTCGACGCTCGCGCCGAACCCGCCCGGCCACTGGTTCGTGACCGTGTAGGTGACCCGACAGCCGGCAGCTGCCTGGGCGGGTACGGTGCCGACGAGCGCGGCAGTGGCGGCGACGGTGGCGGTGGCGAACAGCGACACCGCCAACCGGAACCGGGAACGGGTGAGTCGCATCGATGGTCCTTCCGCGAGGGTGGCGGCGACTGTTGTCGGCCGTGGTTCGGGGCGGCTGCACCGGATCTCCCGTTCGGGGCGGTGGCCGCGCAGGCGTCGAGGGGATGCGCCGGGTGGTGGCGTGCCGCCAACGGCCCTGATCCGCCGTCGGTCGACTCGCGTCTGTTGGTGTCGTGCGGTGTCTCGTCCGCAGCCAGCCCGGCTCCGCAGGCATTATCCCGCCCGGCTTTCACGTCCGTCAATCGAGACGGTCGTCGTGCGGGGCGTCGGCCGGTGGCGTCCCGGCCGTACCCGGACCGGAAATTTAGCGAGATCCATCTATATTGACGTCGGGCGTCGGCAGCGGCAGGATCGCGGCACCACCCCCGTGATCTGCCCTGGAGGCGTCATGCCCCGTCCCCGTCTGCCGCTGCTGCGGGCCGCCACCCGGACGGTCGCGCTCGCCGCGGCCACCGCCGGTGTGCTGTCCGTCGCCGCCGCGCCCGCCACCGCCGCCGTCCCCACCGGCCGCTACGTCGCGCTCGGCGACTCGTACACGTCCGGTCCGCTGATCCCCACCCAGGTCGACCGGAACTGCCTGCGCTCCAACCGCAACTACCCGTCCCTGGTCGCCGCGTCCGCCGGCTCCTCGTCGTTCACGGACGTGAGCTGCTCCGGGGCCACCACGGACGACATCCGCTACGGCAGCGGCACGCTGCCCCCGCAGCTCACCGCGGTCACCCCGGACACCGCCCTGGTGACGGTGCAGATCGGCGGCAACGACATCGGCTTCTCCAGCATCATCGGCGACTGCGCGCAGGCGAGCTTCAGCAGTCCGCTCGGCTCGCCGTGCAAGAACCTCTACACCGCCGGCGGCACCGACCAGTTGCAGGCCCGGATCACCGCCACCGCGCCGAAGGTGACCGCCGTGCTCCAGGCGGTCCGCCAGGCGGCGCCCGGCGCGCGGATCGTGGTGCTCGGATACCCGGCGATCGTGCCGGACTCCGGGTACGGCTGCTGGCCACTGGTCCCGATCGCCTACCAGGACGTGCCGTACCTGCGGGGGGTGGCCAAGTCGCTCAACGCGATGCTGGCCGGTGCCGCCGCCGCCAACGACGCCGTCTACGCCGACGTCTACACCCCGTCGATCGGACGCGACACCTGCAAGAGCAGCGGCACCCGGTGGGTGGAGGGGCTGCTGCCGGAGAACGCCGCCGCGCCCTTCCACCCGAACGCCCGGGGCGAGCAGGGCATGGCCACCGCACTGCTGGCCACCTTGGACGACTGAACTGACCGCACCCTGCTCACGCCGGTACGGCGGTGCGTCCGCCCGGCGGGGACCCCCCGGTCCTGAGCTGTCGGATCCCGGAGTCGGGGCCGACGTCATGACCGGGGGGCCCGCCGTTGCGGGGGACACCCGTCAGGCCACGGCGCATTCCTGGCCGTTGAGGGTGAACCCGGTCGGCTTGGCGTTGCCGCCGGACCAACTGGAGATGAAGCCGAAGTTGGCGCTGCCACCGGGGCTGATGGTGCCGTTCCAGCCCACGTTCGTGGCGGTGACCTGGGCCCCGCTCTGCGTGTAGGTGGCACCCCACGCCTGGTTGAGCTGCTGGCCGTTGGCGAACGACCAGCGCAGGCTCCAGCCGTCGACCGCCGTGGTGCCGGTGTTGCGGACGATCACCTCGGCCTGGAACCCGTCCGGCCACTGGCTGCTGATCGCGTACGTGACCTGGCAGGACGCGGTCGACGGCGGCGGCGTGGTCGGGGCCGGGGTGGTCGGGGCCGGCGTGGTGGGCGTCGGGGGCGGGGTGGTCGGGGTGGGGGTGCTGGTCGCGCCGCTGACCCGGTAGACGACCGTCCCGTGACCCGGCACGCTGGCCGAGATGGCCCCGGAGGTGGTGCTGGTCGTGTTGGCCCACGCGTCACGCAGGGTGAACGAGCCGCCCGACAGCCCGATCGCGGCGGCGGTGGTGCTGATCGTGGTGGCGGCCGTCCCCTGGTTGAACAGGGCGACGGCGACGTCGCCGTTGGCGAGCCGCTTGGCCAGCACCCGGCGGGTGCCGTCGAAGGAGACCTGGCTGGCCTGGAGCGCGAGCGGGTCCTGGCTGATGCCGAGGAGATTGGCGTTCTTCAGGATCGTCTGGGTCGCCGCGTTCATGTTGCGCAGGTCGTTCCCGGCGATCATCGGTGAGGCCAGGATGGCCCAGAGCGCGAAGTGGCTGCGCATCTCGGTGTCGGTCATGCCACCGCGGCCGACCTCCATCATGTCCATGTCGTTGAACGCGCCGGGCTTGGCCCGCGCCGCGAGCGGCACGGTGACGTCGACGATGTTCTGGATGCCCATCGGGTAGCCGTTGGTCTGGCCGCTGTTCCAGGTGTTGGTGATGTCCTCGGTGGTGCGCCACATGTTCGACACGTCGCCCCAGTTGCGCTGCGGCCCGGTCTTGGAGTGGATGCTGTTCGAGTTGATGCTCAGCACGATGGGTCGACCGGCCGCGGCCAGCCCGTCGCGCATCTTGGCGAAGGCCCGCACCTGGTCGTCGATGCTGCCGCTGGGCGAGCACCAGTCGTACTTCAGGTAGTCGACGCCCCAGGCGGCGAACTGCCGGGCGTCCTGGGCCTCGCGGCCCTGGGAGCCGGTGGCGCCGGGGTAGGAGTTGAAGTACTGGGCGCAGGTCTTGTCCAGCGGCGCCTGGTAGATGCCGAACTTCAGCCCCCGGGCGTGGATGTAGTCGCCGAGCGCCTTCATGCCGGAGGGGAACCGGGTCGGGTCACCCTGGAGGTTGCCGGCCGAGTCCCGGTTCGGGTTCATCCAGCAGTCGTCGACCACGACGTACTGGTAGCCGGCGTCCTTCATGCCGGAACTGACCATCGCGTCGGTCATCTGCCGGATCAGCGCCTCGCTGATGTTGCAGCCGAAGGTGTTCCAGCTGTTCCACCCCAGCGGCGGGGTGCGGGCCACCCCGTTGTCCAGGGCCAGCGCCGGGGAGGTCCGCAGCACCACCGCCGGGCCCGCCACCAGCAGCAGCCCGGCCGCCAGGGCGGTCAGCAGGCGACGCCTGCGGGTAGATGGTCTTCTCATGTTCTTCCGTCCGTTCCACTCGGGGATCATGTGTGCCGGCAGGGGGCGGGACGCGTCGTCGCCACCTCGGCCGGCCCGGGGGCGGACCGAGGCGGCGACGACACGTCCGGTGCCGGTCAGCTCGTGGTGCAGGTGAGGTTCGTCGGCGCGTTGTTGGTGCCGCTCACCGTGCCGATGAAGCCGAACGTGGTGGAGGCACCGGCGGCCAGCGCCCCGTTGTAGTCGACGTTCTTCACGGTCACGTTCGCGCCGCTCTGGGTGTGCGACCCGCCCCAGATCTGGCTGACGGTCTGTCCGTTGGGGAACGTCCAGGACACCGTCCAGCCCCGGATCGCGGTCGCGCCGGCGGTCACGGTGACCTCGGCCTGGAAGCCACCCGACCACGAGCCCGTCACCGCGTACGTCGCCCGTGCTCCCGAGGGTGCGGGCGAGCTGGTGGTCGGGACCGGGGTCGTCGGCGGTGGGGTCGTCGGCGGCGGGGTGGTCGGGACGGGGGTGGTCGGCGTGGGGGTCGGAGTCAGCGTCGGGGTCGGCGTCACGCCCGGCCGGGCCGCCCGGTAGGTGTGCCCGGCGCGGACGGTGAACTGGACGACGTCGGTCTCCGGGCGGGTGGTGGCCGGTGCGCTGCCGTCGGCGACATCGACGAGGGTGAAGCTGCCGGTGAACAGCCGCGACCGCACCCGCAGCGTGCCGTCGCGGTCGGCGCGGATACCGATCTCGTCGGGCTGCCCGCTGCTCCACGCCACCCCGACGGTGTAGCCGCCGCGCCCCCGCAGGCCGGCGACCTGGCCGGTGGGCCAGGCGCTGGGCAGCGCGGGCAGCACGTTCAGCTCACCGGTGTGGCTGTGCAGCAGCATCTCGGCGATGCCGGACGTGGCGCCGAAGTTGCCGTCGATCTGGAACGGCGGGTGCAGGTCGAACATGTTCGGGGCGAGCCGGTCGGTGCGCACCAGGTCCTTCAGCAGCTTGTGGGCGCGGGCGCCGTCCTCCAGCCGGGCCCAGAAATTGATCTTCCAGGCGAGGGACCAGCCGGTCCCGTCGTCGCCCCGCAACTCCAGGGTCTTGCGGGCGGCCTCGTACAGGGACGGGGTGCCCCGCTTGGTGATCTGGTTGCTGGGGTGCAGTCCGTACAGGTGCGAGACGTGCCGGTGGTTCCGCTCGGTCTCCACCCAGTCGGCCAGCCACTCCTGCACGTTGCCCCGCGAACCCACCCGGTTCGGGGGCAGCCGGTCCTTGGCGGTGCGTACCTGCGACCGGAAGGTGGTGTCCACGCCGAGGGTCTCGCTGGCGCGGGCGGCGGCGTCGAAGAGGTCCCGCAGGATCTGGTTGTCCATCGTCGGCCCGGCGCAGACGCTGGCGTTCGAGTGGTGCGGCAGCTCCGGTGAGTTCGACGGGTTCGTCACCAGGTAACCCAGCGTCGGGTGGGCGACCAGGGTGTCGAGGAAGAACTGCGCGGCGCCCTTGAGCGCCGGGTAGTTGGCCTGGAGGAAGCCCAGGTCACCGGTGAACAGGTAGTGGTCCCAGATCAGGGTGCCCAGCCACGCGCCACCGGTCTGCCACATGCCCCACAGCGCCCCGTCCACCACCGACGCGCCCCGCCAGGCGTCGGTGTTGTGGTGGGTGACCCAGCCACCCGCGCCGTACTGCGCCTGGGCGACCCGGGCACCGGTCACCGTCAGGTCCTTGACCATGTCGAAGACCGGCAGGAAACACTCGGCGAGGTTGGTGGTGTCGGCCGGCCAGTAGTTCATCGGCAGGTTCGCGTTGATCGTGTACTTCGAGTCCCAGGACGGCGTCAGCGAGTCGTTCCAGATGCCCTGCAGGTTCGCCGGCTGGGTGCCCGGCCGCGACGACGAGATGAGCAGGTACCGCCCGAACTGGAACAGCAGCGCGGCGAACTGCGGGTCGTTGCTGCTCGCGTGCTGGGCGATCCGTACGTCGGTCGTCTGGTCGGCCGCGGCCGTCCGACCCAGGTTGATGCTCACCCGGTTGAACAGCGCCTGGTAGTCGGCGAGGTGCCGGCTGCGCAGCTGCTCGATGGCGACGCCCTTGGCGGCGTTGAGCCGGGTTCGGGCGATGCCCTGGTAGTCGCCGTTGACGGTGCGGTAGTTGACGTAGCTGGAGCCGATCGAGATCAGGATGGTCACGCTGGTGGCCCCGGACACCCGCAGGGTGCCCCCGGAGCTGCTGACCGTGCCACCGGTCGCGGCGGCGTTGGCCAGGGCCAGGAACCGCACCGAGCCGGTGACCCCCTCCTGGCTGCCGGAGATGCCGTCCAGCCCGATGGTGGCGGAATCCGGGCTCGACACGGTGGTGCGCTGCGGGCTGTCGAAGGTGGCGGAGAACGTGATCGCGTTGGCCCGGTCGGCGGTCAACCGCACCACGATCACCTGGTCGGCTGCGCTGGCGAACACCTCCCGCTGGTGCCGTACCCCGTTGAGCAGGTAGGTCGTGGTGACCGTGGCGGTGGTCAGGTCGAGGGTCCGGACGTACTGGCTCGTCCCGCTGGCCGAGCCGAAGGCCAGCCGCAGGTTGCCCACGGTCTGGTAGGCGAGCTGGCCGCCCGGGTTGCCCATCATGGTCTGGTTGATCAGGTCCTGCGCCGAGGTCCACTGGTCGGCGAAGACCCGCCGCCGGATCTCGGCCAGGTTGGTCGCCCCCCGGGTGTTGGCCGAGTCGTACGGGCCGCCGGCCCAGACGGTGTCCTCGTTGAGCTGGAGCCGCTCGGTGTCGACGTTGCCGAACACCATCGCGCCGAGCCGTCCGTTGCCGATCGGCAGCGCGCGGAGCCAGTCGGTGCCGGCTCCCTCGTCGTACCACAGGGCCAGGTCGTTGGCGGCCAACACCTGGGGCGGTGCGACCGAGTCGGCGCGGGCGGTGGCGGTCCAGGCGACCGGGACCAGCGCGGCACCGGCCCCTGCCGCTCCTGCCTTGAGGACGTTCCTTCGGGTCACTTCAGACATGATCACTCCCAGCAGTGCGGATCAGGGACGGGTGCGGGTGGGGGGACGGGCGTCGCCGCCGGGCCGGGTGCTCAACCGTCACGCCCGGCCCGCCGTGGCCGGCGCATCGGTGCTGGCCGGACGTCGTGCCATGGCATGACTCCTGTCGGTGCTACGCAGTGGTGGTCCGACCGCAGGGCAGGGTGGGACGGCCGTCGTCGTGGTCCCGGGACGGGGACACGGCCGATCGCCAACCGGCCCGAGTCGGTGTTTCGATCAGCCGGCAACGGGATACGCCGCTGTGAGCGTTAACAGGTGCGGCCCCTCGCACCCTGACGTCGACATCCGCGAATGCCGTGACGGCGCGTCGAGCTCCCGGCGGCGCACCATCTCGCCTTATATGGACTCTCGTGGATTCGCGGGGTCCCGTCAAGATATGACGGCCATGTTGCGCGAATGTTCCTGCCGGGTGCCGGCGGTCCGGCCGGCCGGCCGTGTCCCGTCGCGCCGGGTGGGTGGACGCCCGGTGCCGTCGGGGGAGCTACCGACTCGGGCCCGGGGTGCGGGGTTTCTTGCCAGCTCAGGGCGCTGTCCTGGCGGGGTGCCGGTGGGTGCGCCGCCGGGGGTGGGGGTGTGCCGGCAGCCGGGGACCTTGAACCCCGGGCGGGTCTTCCGTAGCATTCGGGTCGCGAAATGTTATCGCAAACATTTCTGGACCGTGGCAGCGTCGCGGGCCCACAGGCACCGTCCACTGTGGTGAAATTCCCCTCAGGGAGGTGATGCCCGGTGTCCGCCGGACCGTCCTACCGCAATCCGGTCGTCCCCGGTTTCCACCCCGACCCGAGTGTCTGTCGGGTGGGCGAGGACTACTACCTGGTCTGCTCCAGCTTCGAGTACTTCCCCGGCGTACCCCTGCTGCACAGCCGTGACCTGGTCAACTGGCGGCAGATCGGCAACATCCTGGACCGGCCGGGCCAGTGCGAACTGCCCCCGGACGCCGAGGCGTCCCGGGGCATCTTCGCGCCGACCCTGCGCCACCACGACGGACGGTTCTGGCTGATCACCACCAACGTCAGCCTGGGGCGGCACCTCATCGTCACCGCGCCGCACCCCGACGGCCCCTGGTCCGACCCGGTCTATCTCGACCTGCCGCACGTCGACCCCTCGCTGGCCTGGGACGACGACGGCAACTGCTGGCTGACCACCTCCGGGGTGGACGCCTACCGGATCGACCCGGAGGCGGGGGAGGTGCTGGAGGGCCCGATCGCGCTGTGGTCGGGCACCGGCGGCCAGTACCCCGAGGCGCCGCACCTCTACCGGATCGACGGCTGGTGGTACCTGCTGCTCTCCGAGGGTGGCACGCACACCGGCCACGCCGTCTCCGTCGCCCGCTCGCGCAGCCCGCGCGGCCCGTTCACCCCCGCGCCCACCAACCCGATCCTGACCCACCGCAGCAGTGACCGCCCGGTGCAGGCCACCGGGCACGCCGACCTGGTCCAGGCCGTCGACGGTAGCTGGTGGCTGGTCCTGCTGGGCATCCGGGCCAAGGGCCACTGGCCGCCCTACCACGTCCTCGGCCGCGAGACCTTCCTCGCCCCGGTGCGCTGGGTCGACGGCTGGCCGGTCGTCGACCCGGTCGAGGAGCTCACCGTGGCACCCGCCGGCAGCGCCCCGGCCGGTGCCGCCCCGCCCGACCCGGGCGACCACCACGACGACTTCGACGCGACCACCCTGGCACCGGAGTGGATCTCGCCCCGCCGCCGACCCGCCGACTCCTGGTCGCTGACCGCCCGGCCGGGCTGGCTCACCCTGCATGCCGAGGGCGCGACGCTAGACCTGGCCGGCGCGACGATCGTGGCGCTGCGGCAACGGCACCACGACTGCCGGGCCAGCGTCCGGGTGGACCCGGGCGACGGCACCGCCGGGCTCACCATCCGGATCGACGAGGCGCACCACTACGACCTGGAGGTAGGGGCCGGCACGGTCCGGGTCGTCGGCCGGGTCGGGCCGTTCCGGCAGGTGTTCGCCACCCGTGCCGTGCCGCCGGGCCCGCTCGTGCTGACGATCGCCACCCGCACCGACGACGTCTTCCCGCCGACCGTGACGTCCGCCGCCGAACTGGCGGCCGGAACCGCACCCCGGGGGGTACGCGCCGCCGGCTGCGACATGGTCACCTTCGAGGTGGCCGGCCCGACCGGCCCGACCGTGCTGGCCGAACTGGACGGGCGCTACCTGTCCACCGAGGTCGCCGCCGGCTTCACCGGCCGGGTCATCGGCATGTACGTCACGCAGGGCAGCGCCGCGTTCGACTGGTTCGCGTACCGGCCGGTGGCGGAGCGCGCCGGTGCCGGGCCCGTGGGCGCTACCGGGCCGTCGGTGGAGCCCGCACCGTAGACTTCGTCCCGTGATCGAGGAAGGTCGACGCCGTGGCTCGCGCAAGCCCCGGCGGGGCGACCTGCCCATCGCCACCATCGCCGAACTCGCCGGGGTGTCCCCGCCGACGGTGTCCAAGGTGCTCAACGGCCGCCGGGGGGTGGGCGAGCAGACCCGGCAGCGGGTGGAGGCGTTGCTACGCGACCACGGCTACCGCCGCCGACCGGCCGGTGGCGTGGCACCCTGCATCGAGGTGGTCTTCCACCAGATGCTCTCCTCGATCGCCATGCCGATCCTGCGCGGGGTCCAGGAGGTCGCCGGCCCCCGCGACCACACGGTCGGCTTCACCGACGTGCACCACCGCCTGCGGGCCGGGCAGCCCTGGGTGGAGTCGCTGCTGCTGCGCCAACCGGCCGCCGTGATCACGGTGTTCTCGCTTCTCACAGCCGAGGACGGGGCGCGGTTCAGCGCCGCCGGCATTCCGTTGGTGGCGGTCGATCCGATCGGCGACCTGTTTCCCGTCCCCGCCGTCGGGTCGAGCAACTGGAGCGGGGCGCTGTCCGCCACCCGGCATCTCCTGGATCTCGGCCACCGGCGGATCGGGGTGCTCAACGGTCCGGTCGGGGACCTGTCGGCGCGGGCCCGCCGGGACGGCTTCCGCGCCGCGTTGGACTACGCGGGTGTCCCATTCGACGAGCGCCTCGAACGCGGCGGGGTGTTCACCTTCGAGGAGGGCCGACGCCTCGCCGCCGAGCTGCTCGGCCGGCCGGAGCCGCCCACCGCCGTCGTCTGCGGCAACGACCTGCAGGCGTTGGGCGTCTATGCGGCGGCCCGGGAGGTCGGACTGCGGATTCCCGACGAGCTCAGCGTCGTGGGCTTCGACGACGTCGACGAGGCGGCCTGGCTGGCGCCGCCGCTGACCACGGTGCGGCAGCCGTTCGGGGAGATCGGGGCCACCGCCGCCCGGCTCGCGTTGACCCTGGCCGACGGCCACCCGCTCACCCAGGACCGCTACGAACTCGGCACCTCGCTCGTGGTGCGGGGCAGCACCGCCGTACCACGGTCCCGCTGACCCCGGGCGGGTCGCGGACCCGTGCGCCGTGCCGTCGGCAACAGGTGCTGTCGGTCCCGGGCGGTGGCGGCCCCGCCGGTCCGCCCAGCTCCTGTGCTGCCGGTCCGCCCTGTGCCTGTGCTGCCGGTCCGCCCAGTGCCTGTGCGGTCGGGGGTCGCCCTGTTCCTGTGCTGCCGGGGGTCGGCCGGTGCCCGTGCCGCCGGGGGTTGCCGGTTTGCCCGATTCGCCCGCCGGTGTCATCCGGTGGGGGGACATGGGTCGACGCGCCGCAGCTAAACTTGATTTGTTCCAGAACAGCGGGCTAGGGTCGTGCCATGACGGCCGACCTCGAGGCACAGTTGCGGGCGGCATCGCTGCGCGTGACCCGGCCCCGACTGGCCGTGCTCGCCGCGCTGCGCGACCACCCGCACGTCGACACCGACACGGTGATCGCGCTGGTCCGGGCCGACCTGCCCACGGTCTCCCACCAGGCGGTCTACGACGTGCTGCGGGCGCTCACCGACGCCGGCCTGGTGCGCCGCATCCAGCCGGGGCGGGCGACCGCCCGCTACGAGTCACGGGTGGGGGACAACCACCACCACGTCGTGTGCCGCTCCTGCGGTGCGATCGCCGACGTCGACTGCGCCGTCGGTCACGTTCCTTGCCTCACCGCCTCCGACGATCACGGTTTCGTGGTCGACGAGGCGGAGGTCGTCTACTGGGGCACCTGCCCCGACTGCGCGGCCGACCGCACCTCCCAGTGATCCACCAGTTCGGAAGGAAGCACATGAGCGACACCCAGGACAACGCTCCCGCCAGCGCGCAGGGCGTGGACCAGAAGGCGGCGGCCGGTTGCCCGGTCGCGCACGACTCGGTGACCGCGCACGGCAGCGAGAGCGAGAACCCGGCGATCGACTCGCCGACGCCGAAGACCGGTGGGCGTCCGCGTACCAACCGGGACTGGTGGCCCAACCAGCTCGACCTCTCGGTCCTGCACGCCCACTCGGCCAAGGGCAACCCGCTGGGGGAGGACTTCAGCTACGCCAGGGAGTTCGCCAAGCTCGACGTCGAGGCGCTCAAGCGGGACATCACCGAGGTGCTCACCACCTCGCAGGACTGGTGGCCGGCCGACTTCGGCCACTACGGCGGCCTGATGATCCGGATGAGCTGGCACGCCGCCGGCACGTACCGGATCGAGGACGGCCGTGGGGGCGCCGGTGACGGCGGGCAGCGGTTCGCGCCGCTGAACAGCTGGCCGGACAACGCCAACCTGGACAAGGCCCGCCGGCTGCTCTGGCCGGTCAAGCAGAAGTACGGCCAGCAGATCTCCTGGGCCGACCTGCTCGTGCTTGCCGGCAACGTGGCCCTGGAGTCGATGGGCTTCACGACCTTCGGTTTCGGCTTCGGCCGGCAGGACGTCTGGGAGCCGGAGGAGATCTTCTGGGGCCCGGAGGACACCTGGCTCGGCGACGAGCGCTACGCCTCCGAGAGTGAGATGGCGGCCGGCGTCGGGGCGACCGAGATGGGCCTCATCTACGTCAACCCGGAGGGTCCCCGGGGCAACGCCGACCCGCTCGCGGCGTCGCACTTCATCCGGGAGACCTTCCGCCGGATGGCGATGAACGACGAGGAGACCGTCGCCCTCATCGCCGGCGGCCACACCTTCGGCAAGACCCACGGCGCCGGCATCGCCGACGACCACGTCGGCCCCGAGCCCGAGGGCGCCCCGCTGGAGGCGCAGGGCCTGGGCTGGCTGAGCACCCACGGCAGCGGCAAGGGTGGCGACACCATCACCAGTGGTCTGGAGGTCACCTGGACCGACCGGCCGACGCAGTGGAGCAACCGCTTCTTCGAGATCCTCTTCGGCTACGAGTGGGAGCTGACCACCAGCCCCGGCGGGGCGAAGCAGTGGGTCGCCAAGGACGCCGAGGCGATCATCCCGGACGCGCACGACCCGGCCAAGAAGCACAAGCCGACGATGCTCACCACCGACCTGTCGCTGCGCGTCGACCCGGCGTACGAGAAGATCTCGCGGCGCTTCCTGGAGCACCCGGACGAGTTCGCCCTGGCGTTCGCCAAGGCCTGGTACAAGCTGCTGCACCGGGACATGGGCCCGGTCAGCCGCTTCCTCGGCCCGTGGGTCGCCGAGCCGCAGCTCTGGCAGGACCCGGTGCCGGCCGTCGACCACGAGCTGGTGTCCGACGCCGACGTCGCCGCCCTCAAGGCGAAGGTCCTCGACTCCGGCCTGACCACCGCGCAGCTGGTCGCCACCGCGTGGGCCTCTGCGGCGACCTTCCGGCACACCGACAAGCGCGGTGGCGCCAACGGCGCGCGGATCCGCCTCGAGCCGCAGCGCAGCTGGGAGGTCAACCAGCCCGAGCAGCTCGCGACGGTGCTGGGCACGCTGGAGGGGATCCAGCGGGAGTTCAACGCCGCCGGTGCGGCCAAGATCTCCCTCGCGGACCTGATCGTGCTGGCCGGCTCGGCGGCCGTGGAGCGGGCGGCCCGCGAGGCGGGTGTCGAGGTGACCGTGCCGTTCCGGGCCGGCCGCACCGACGCCAGCCAGGAGGAGACGGACGTCGAGTCCTTCGCCGTGATGGAGCCGCGTGCCGACGGGTTCCGCAACTACCTGCGTCCGGGTGAGAAGACCCAGCCGGAGGTGCTGCTCGTCGACCGGGCGTACATGCTCAACCTGACCGCGCCGGAGATGACCGTCCTCGTCGGCGGTCTGCGGGCCCTCGGCAACAACGTCGGCGGCACGGCGCACGGCGTGCTCACCGACCGGCCGGGCGTGCTCACCAACGACTTCTTCGCCAACCTGCTCTCGCCGGGCACCCGGTGGCGGGCGTCGGAGTCCGACGAGCACGTCTACGAGATCCGGGACCTGGCCACCGACGAGGTGAAGTGGACCGCCACCGCGGTCGACCTCATCTTCGGGTCCAACTCCCAGCTGCGGGCCCTCGCCGAGGTCTACGCCAGCCAGGACGCGGGCACCAAGTTCGTGACCGACTTCGTGGCGGCCTGGACCAAGGTCATGGAGCTGGACCGGTTCGACCTGTCCTGACCCCAGGTTCCCTGAAGGGCCCCGGCCGATCGACGATCGGCCGGGGCCCGTTCCGGTTCGGGGGCGGGTGAACCCACTTCATATTGGACAAAAGCTGCCAAAGCGCCATATAGTCTCTTTCGTGTATTTCCTGGCAGCCCTGGTCAGCCCGTTGCTGCTCGTCGGTGGCGTCGCGCCGCCCGGCGTGGCACCCGTCGCCCGTGTGCAGGCGATGGCGCTGGTGGTCGGGCTGGACATCACCGTGCCCCCTACGGCCAGCCTCGGTGCGGGCCTGGCGGGGACCACCCTCAGTCGCTCGTTGGGCACCGTCACCGTGGCGGACACCCGGACGACCAACCCCAACACCTGGACGGCCACCGTGTCCGCCACGGCGTTCATCACCGGCGGGGGTGGCCCGGCCCAGACCATCGCCACCACCCAGGTCTCCTACTGGTCGGGCCCGGTGACCAAGCAGAACGGTGGGGGTACCAAGGTGCCTGGTCAGGCCACCGCAGCCCAGGCGGTGACGCTTACCGTGCCACGGATCGCGTTCAGCAAGACCACGGGCAACCAGCGAAACAGCGTGAGCTGGGCGCCCACCCTCCGCGTGGCGATCCCCGCCGGAGCGGTGACGGGCGTCTACTCCGGCACCATCACACACTCTGTCGCCTAATGGGTGATTTGACGCTAATGCAACCTATGGGCTTTTTTGAGTGTTTAGCGTGGAGGCATGAAGAAGTCATTGCTCGCCCTGGCCGCCGGGGCGGCGGTGCTCGCCGTAGCGTCGCCCGCCGCCGCCGCCCCGTCGGGCGACACCATCGTCACCTTCACCGTGTCGACCGCCAACCTGGACATCGCCGTGCCCGCCTCGGTGAACCTGGGCGCGGCCTTCGCCGGCTCCACCATCACCGGCTCGCTCGGCAACGTCACGGTCACGGACAGCCGGGCGGCGCTCTCGGCGACCTGGACCGCGTCGGTCACCAGCACCTCGTTCACCACCGGTGCGGGCTCGGTTGAGGAGACCATCCTGCCCAACCTGGTGGAGTACTGGTCCGGGCCGGCGCTGTCCACCACGGGCACCGGCACCTTCGTGCCCGGTCAACCCACCGTGGCCGACGCGGTGACGCTCAACCTGCCCCGGACGGCCTTCTCCAAGACCTCCGGCAGCGGCAACAACTCGGCCACCTGGGACCCCAGCCTCCGGATCACCATTCCGCCCGCAGCCGTCGGCGGACTCTACTCGGGGGTGATCACCCATTCGGTGGCCTGACCGACTCCGTGTCGTGATCCTGGCCGTCACCGTCCTGGTGGCGGCCGGGACACCGGCGATTGCCGCGTCGCCGTCGCCGCAGCCGAGCCCGAGCTTCAGCGGGCCGGCCGCGGCGGTCGGCATCCGGCTGCTCGACGCCCCGGTGAACCGGCGCGACGACAGCCGCGCGCACAAGTACATCGTCGACCACGTCCACCCCGGGACGACCATCAGGCGGCGGATCGTGGTGGAGAACGTCTCGGAGGTCGAGCGGAAGATCGCCGTCTACGCCGCCGCCGCCGAGATCGACCGCACCGGCTTCGTCTTCGCACCCGACCGGACGCCCAACGAGCTGAGCAGCTGGATCACCGTCGACCGCGACGAGGTGGAGCTGGAGCCCGACGACGAGGCGGTGCTCACGGTGACCATCACGGTGCCGAAGAAGGCATCCGCCGGGGAACGGTACGCGGTCATCTGGGCCGAGGTGTCCACCACCGACGGCGCGAACGTCCGCAACATCGGTCGGGCCGGAATCCGGGTGTACCTGTCGGTCGGGCCGGGCGGCGAGCCGCCGTCGGGCTTCGAGGTGTCGGGGCTCACCGGCGACCGCGACGGCGACGGCGCACCGGTGGTGACCGCCGAGGTGCGCAACACCGGGCAGCGGGCGCTGGATCTCGCCGGCCAGCTACGCCTCACCGACGGCCCGGGTGGGCTGTCGGTCGGGCCGGTGCGCGCCGAGGCGGACACGCTCGCCCTCGGCGCCACCACCACCGTACGCGTGGTGCTGGACCCCCGACTGCCGGACGGCCCGTGGGCCGCCCGGCTCGACCTCGCCAGCGGGTGGACCAAGCGCACCGCGACCGGCACGGTCTCCTTCGGTGGGCCGACGGCCGCCGCCGCGACCAGCACGGACCGCTCCGGACTGGTGCTCACCGGCGGCTTCGTCGCGTCGGCCGTGGTCCTGCTCCTGTTCACCGGCTACGTGTTCCGCCGTCGAGGCCGGTCGCGGCAGGCGCTACCCGCCTGAGCGGATCGACAGTGAAAGTGCGCGCCACGTAATATTGCGTGGTGCGCACTTTCCTGAACGGTGGTCACATGAGCGGCCTCCGTGAGCGCAAGAAGATCGAGACCAGGGCGGCGCTGAGTTGGGCGGCCATCCGGCTGACCGTGGCCCGGGGCTTCGACAACGTGCTGGTGGAGGACATCGCCCAGGCCGTGGGCGTCTCCCCGCGAACGTTCAACAACTACTTCTCCAGCAAGGCCGAGGCGATCGCCTTCCGGCATCTCGACCGCAGTCGCCGGGTGGCCGAGGCGCTGCGCCAGCGGCCGGCCGGCGAACCACTCTGGGCGGCGCTGGTCGAGGCGACGCTGACCCGGTTCACCCCCGGCCCGGAGGTCGCCCAGTCGCCACCGGGCGCGCACGCCGAGTGGGTCGACGGGCTCGCGGTGATGCTCGCCGAGCCGGCGTTGCAGGCGGAGATGCTGCGCGCCAGCGCGATCGCCGAGGCCGACCTGGCCGCAGCCGTCGCCGAACGCACCGGCACCGACCTGGGACGCGACCTCTATCCCCATCTCGTCGCGGCCAGTGTGACCGCCGCCGTGAACGCGGCGATCCGGCACTACCTGCGTGCCGATCCGCCCGTTCCGATGGAGCGGTTGCTCCCCGACGCGCTGGCCCAACTCGCCGCCGGCCTGCCGGCGCCCACACCACGATGACCGCATCCCCTGCCCTGCCTCGGCCATGTCCCTGCCCCGGCCCGCTCTCCGCGTCACCGCTGACCGTGCATCCCTGACCATGCGCACGCCGGCCTGACCCACGCGCGCCGGCCCGACCGTACGCCGGCATCATCCGCGCACCGCGACGACCGCCCGCTCTGAACCGCAGCTCACCGCGTCCACCCCGAGGCCGTCGGGGTGTCCTGTCCTGCCCATGGTCCGCCGCCGTCCCGGCGAGCGGGGCCACCCTGCCCCCGAAAGGATCTTGCGATGATCGATGTCGTAATCGTCGGTGCCGGCCCGAACGGCCTCCTGCTCGCCATCGAACTGGCCCTGGCCGGCGTTCGGCCCGTCGTGTGTGAGCGGCTGTCGGCACCCACCACCGAGCAGCGTGCCAACGGACTGGTCGGACAGGTGGTTCGGATGCTCGACCGGCGCGGCCTGCACCACCGTCTGGTCGACGATCCGGCACCGCCACAGCCCGCGCCCGGGTTCGTCTTCGGGGCGCTGCCGCTGGACCTGCGGGCGGTGCCGGACAACCCACTGCACCTGATCGAGGTTCCGCAGGCCCACCTGGAGCGGGTGCTCGCCGAACGGGCCGCCGAACTGGGCGTGCAGGTCCGCCGGGGGCACGAGGTGACCGGGCTGACCCAGGGGGCCGACGACGTACGCGTCGCGTTCTCCGACGGCACGACCCTGCGCTGCCGCTACCTGGTCGGCGCGGACGGCGGGCACAGCGTCGTCCGCCGGCTGGCCGGGATCGACTTCCCCGGCGTGTCGACGGATCGCACCGTCTCCCGCACCGCCCAGGTCAGCCTGCCGGCGGAGCTGATCGACGCGTCGACCGGCGGCCTCGCGATTCCCGGGTACGGCACCGTCGCACCGTTCCGGCACACCCGTACCGAGCGGGGACTGATCGCCTGGGCCCCCTTCACCGGGCGTCCGGCGGGCCTCAGCACGATCGAGTGGCCCGACGCGAGGCAGTTCGACGGGCCACTCACCCTCGCCGAGATGCGGGCCAGTGTCGCCCGGGTGCTCGGGGTCGACGTGCCGATCGATCCGCCGGCCGGCCCGGGGCCGCACCTGCTGCGCCGCCTGGTGGGGGGCAACACCCGGCTCGCCGAACGGTACCGCGCCGGGCGGGTGCTGCTGCTCGGCGACGCCGCCCACGTCCACTCCGCGATCGGCGGGCCCGGACTCAACCTCGGCCTCCAGGACGCGGTGAACCTGGGCTGGAAGCTGGCCGGGCAGCTGCACGGCTGGGCCCCGGACGGGCTGCTGGACTCGTACGAGGCGGAGCGTCGCCCGGTGGCGCGTCGGGTGACCATGTCGACGCAGGCCCAGTCGGCGCTGATCGCCCCGGGCAGTGACGTCACCGCGCTGCGGGTGCTCCTCGGCGAGCTGCTCAGCCGGCCGGAGAACGCCGCCCACGTCGCCGCCCTCCTGGCCGGCGCGGACATCCGCTACGAGACGGGGACGCCGGGCGGGCCGCTGGTCGGGCGCTGGGCACCCGACCTGGTGTGGCACACCGACGCCGGCCCGGTACGGCTGGCCGGGCTGACCCGGACCGCCCGTGCGCTGCTGCTCGACCCCACCGGCGAGCTGGCCGAGGTGGCCGGGCCGTGGCGGGACCGGGTCGACGTGGTCACCGGGCGGTTCGCCCTGGACACCGCAGCGGCCGACGCGCCCGGCGACGGCACGTCGACCGCGCTGCTGCTGCGTCCGGACTGCTACGTGGCCTGGCAGTCCACCCGGGACGACGCGGACCGCGACGGGTTGCGGGCCGCGCTCACCCGCTGGTTCGGCCCGCCGCGCGCCGACCGGTCCTGAAGGCCGGGGTCGGCCGGCCCGGCGGGGAGGTGCCGGGCCGGCCGGTGCGTGGTGCGGCGTCAGTCCCGCTGGATGACCATGCCGGCGGCGACGGTGCGGTTGGTGGTCTCGTCGATGATGACGAAACCGCCTGTGGTGCGGTTGCGGTGGTAGTCGTCGGCCAGCAACGGCACGGTGGTCCGCAACCGGATCCGCCCGATCTCGTTGAGCGCGAGCGACGTGCTGCTCTCGTCCCGGTGCAGGGTGTTGATGTCGAGCCGGTAGTGCAGCTCGCGGACGATGGCGCGCGCCGTCCGGGTGGTGTGCTTGACGACGTACCGGCCGCCGACCTCCAACGGGCGGGTCTCGTCCATCCAGCAGACCATCGCCTCGATGTCCTGCGAGACGGTCGGGGTGTTGTTCGGCCGGCAGATCATGTCGCCCCGGGACACGTCGATCTCGTCGTCGAGGCGGACGGTGACCGACATCGGGGGGAACGCCTCGTCGACCGGGCCGTCGGCGGTGTCGATCGAGGCGATCCGGCTGGTGAAGCCGGACGGCAGCACCATCACCTCGTCGCCGGGCTTGAGGACCCCGGAGGCGACCTGCCCGGCGTAGCCCCGGTAGTCGGTGACCGTGGTCGACTGGGGGCGGATCACGTACTGCACCGGGAACCGGACGTCGACCAGGTTGCGGTCCGAGGCGATGTGCACGTGCTCCAGGTGGTGCAGCAGCGACGGACCCTCGTACCACGGCATGGTGTCGGCGCGGGTGGCGATGTTGTCACCCTGCAACGCCGACACCGGAATCACCGCCAGGTCGGGCACGTCGAGTTTGGTCGCGAAGGCGGTGAACTCGTCGGCGATCTGCTCGAAGACGTCCTGGGAGTAGTCGACCAGGTCCATCTTGTTGACGCACAACACCAGGTGCGGCACCCGCAGCAGCGAACACAGGAACGCGTGCCGCCGCGACTGCTCCACCAGGCCCTTACGGGCGTCCACCAGCACCAGGGTGAGGTCCGCGGTGGACGCGCCGGTGACCATGTTGCGGGTGTACTGGGTGTGCCCGGGGGTGTCGGCGATGATGAACTTGCGCCGGGGGGTGGCGAAGTAGCGGTACGCCACGTCGATGGTGATGCCCTGCTCCCGCTCGGCCCGCAGACCGTCGGTGAGCAACGCCAGGTTGGTGTACTCGTCACCCCGGGCCGCGCTGACCGCCTCCACCGCCGCCAACTGGTCGGTGAACAACGACTTCGTGTCATACAGCAACCGACCGATCAGGGTCGACTTACCATCGTCCACACTCCCCGCGGTAGCGAACCGCAGCAGGTCCATCGGTCGGGCCTCGGCCGGGGAACCGGCCGGTGCCAGCATGTCGGTGCTCATCAGAAGTAGCCCTCCCGCTTGCGGTCCTCCATGGCGGCCTCGCTGACCCGGTCGTCGCCCCGGGTCGCACCCCGCTCGGTGATCCGCGTCGCGGCCACCTCGTCGATCACCTTCTCCACCGTGTCCGCGTCGGAGCGGACGGCGGCGGTGCACGACGCGTCGCCGACGGTGCGGTACCGCACCCGGGCGGTGAAGGGTTCCTCGCCGGCGCGGGGGGTGAAGAACTCGTTGACGGCGTAGAACATGCCGTCGCGTTCGATCACCTCACGGTCGTGCGCGTAGTAGATCGACGGCAACGGCACCCGCTCCCGCGCGATGTAGTGCCAGATGTCCAACTCGGTCCAGTTCGACAACGGAAACACCCGGATCGACTCACCCGGATGATGCCGACCGTTGTACAACGACCACAACTCCGGCCGCTGATTCTTCGGATCCCACTGCCCGAACTCGTCCCGGAACGAGAACACCCGCTCCTTCGCCCGCGCCTTCTCCTCGTCCCGCCGCGCCCCACCGAACAACGCGTCGAACCGGTGCTTCTCCACCGCGTCCAACAACACCGGCGTCTGGATCCGGTTCCGCATCCCGTCACCGGACTCGCGGACCAGGCCCCGGGTGAGCGCCTCCGGGACACTCGCCACGATCAGGTGCAGACCCAACTCGGTCACCCGCCGGTCGCGGTAGTCGAGCACCTCCGGGAAGTTGTGCCCGGTGTCGACGTGCATCACCGGAAACGGGATGCCGGCCGGGGCGAACGCCTTCTGCGCCAGACGCAGCATCACGATCGAGTCCTTGCCACCGGAGAAGAGCAGCACCGGCCGCTCCATCTCGGCGACCACCTCACGCATCACGAAGATGCTCTCCGCCTCCAGCTCGTCGAGCTGGGAGACCTGGTACGCAGCCGATCCGCTGCTCATCTCGGGTCCTTTCCGGGGTGGGGGACGGGGGAACCGGACGGGACCGCCGTGCCGGCCAGCTGCCGTCGCAGCGCGGCCAGCAGCGGCTCGGCCAGCTCGTCGCGACAGACCAGCAGGTCGGGCAGCCGGGGGTCCGCCTCGTTGTAGGTCAGCGGGGAACCGTCGATGCGGGACGCGTGCAACCCGGCGGCCGTGGCCACCGCCACCGGTGCGGCGGAGTCCCACTCGTACTGGCCGCCGGCGTGGATGTAGGCGTCCACCTCACCGGTCACCACCGCCGCGATCTTCGCCCCCGCCGAACCCATCGGCACCAGTTCCGCGCCGACCTCCTCGGCCAGCGCGGCCAGGAACGCGGGGGGACGGCTGCGGCTGGCCGCGAGCCGGATCACCCCGCCAGGCGGGGGCGGCGGTGCGGTGGGATCGTCGGTGGCCAGCACCCGACTCTGCGCCGGCAACCCGACCGCCCCGGCGACCAACCCGTGCGGGGTGGCCGCGTCGCGGGCCCAGAGCGCCACGTGCACCGCCCAGTCGGCACGCCCCGGCTCGGAGAACTCCCGGGTGCCGTCCAACGGGTCGACGATCCACACCCGGTCGGCGGTCCGGCGGGACACCGGGTCCCCGCCGTCGACCAGCCGCGAGCCCTCGTCCTCCTCGGACAACACCGCGTCGGCGGGCCGCCACCGGGCCAGCTCGGCCCGGAGGAAGTCGTGCGACGCCCGGTCACCGGCGGCCTTCAACGCGGCGGGATCGGCGTGACCGTGGGTGGCACGTACCCGGAGCAGCAGTTCACCGGCGAGGACGGCGAGCCGGCGGGCGAGCGCCGCGTCGGATTCGGCGATGGTGGGGTCAACCATGGCAACTCCTCGACCTGTCGGGAACGGGCGTGGTGCGGGTGCGGTGCCGGGCGCGGCTGGTCACTGGATCGCCCGACGGTTGAAGCAGCGGACACTGACCCAGGTCAGCACGACGGCCACCCCGGTCAGCACGGTCAGGCACACCCACCCCGGCAGGTGCGGCACGCCGGGCAGCAACGCCCCGCGCACCCCCTCCGAGACGTACGTCATCGGGTTGAGCGCGGTGACCACCTGGTACCAGGGCACCGACGACAGCCGGGGCCACGGGTAGTGGATGCAGCCGGTCCAGATGATCGGGGTGAGGATCACCGAGAAGGTCACGTTGATCCGCTGCACCGGCAGGGTGGTGGCCAGGCTCATCCCGATCGCCCCGCCGATCCACGCCCCGAGCAGCGCCACCACGAACGCCAGCGGCAGCCCCGCCGGCCGCCACGGCGCGGAACCGACCATCAGCGCCCCGAGCGGATAGATCAGCACGGCCGCGAGCAGCCCCCGGATGGTGGCGATCACCAGCTTGCCGATCGCGACGTACCCGGTCGGCAGCGGCGCCATCAACCGGTCCTCGATCTCCATGGTGAAGCCGAACTCCTTCACCAGCGGCAGGGCCACGCTCTGCAACGCGGTGGTGAGAGCGGCCAGCGCGATGATGCCGGGCAGGAAGACGTCGGCGAAGCCGCGCCCGACGAGGCCCTGGCTGCCCAGGACGGTGTCGAAGACGAAGAGCATGAACAGCGGCGTCAACCCGACCTGCACCAGGATGACCCACAGTTCCCGGCCGGTGACCATCAGGTCGCGGCGCAGCACCGCGGCGAACACCCGCCCGGTGCCGGGGCGGGAGCGCGGCTCGGTGGCCGGGCGCAGTGGGGTCGGGGTGTCGAGAGCGGTCACCTCGGTTGCCTTCCGGTGAGTTCGATGAAGACGTCCTCCAGGCTGGGTTCGCTGATGTCGACCGCGTTGACCGCCGCCGACCGGGCGGCCAGCGCGGCCACCGCCGGGCCGAGCAGGGTGGCGGCATCGCCGGCCAGGTGCAGGCGGATGCGCAGCCGGCCCCGGCCGCCGTTGCCCGCAGCGCCGCCGCCGCGCCCCAGCAGACCCGCCCCGGCCAGGGCGGCCAACCGGCCGCCACCGGGCCGCCCACCACCACCGGCGGCGAGCGCGGCCAACATCGCGGCACCACCCGCACCGACACCGGCCAGCCCGCCCGGTCGCCCGCCGGGCGGGCCGGTCGGCGTCGCCAGCCGTTCCGCCTTGCGCACGCCGGTCAGCTCGCCCAGGGCGGCGCAGAGCGCGTCCGGGTCGTCCCCGCCGGCCGGGGTGACCGTGAGGTCGAGCAGCGCGTCCCCGGCCAGGCCCCGGACCAGGTTGGTGGGGGTGTCGAGGGTGAGCAGCCGGCCGTGGTCGACGATGCCGACCCGGTCGACCACCCGGGCCGCCTCGTTCATCGCGTGGGTGGTCAGCACGATCGCCACCCCGCGGGCCCGCAGCTCGCGCAGCTGCCCCCAGATCAACAGGCGGGTCTGCGGGTCGAGGGCGTTGGTCGGCTCGTCGAGGAAGAGCACCGTCGGCTCGTGGGTCAGCGCCCGGGCGATCATCAACCGCTGCGCCATCCCGCCCGAGTACGCCTCGATCCGCCGGTCGGCCCGTTCGGTGAGACCGAACCGCTCCAGCAGCTCTGCGGCGCGGGCCTGCGCCTCCCGACGTCGTACCCCGTGGTAGGTGGCGTGGTAGACCAGGTTCTGCCGGGGGGTCAGGGCCCGGTCCAGGTTGTTGTGCTGCGGCACCACGGCCAGCTGGGCGCGGGCGGCGGCCGGGTCCCGGCCCACGTCGACCCCACCGACCACCACCCGGCCGCCGGTGGCCCGCAGCCGGGTGGTCAGGATGCCGACGGTGGTGGACTTGCCGGCCCCGTTCGGCCCGAACAGCCCGAAGATCTCGCCCGGCGCGACGGTGAACGACAGCCCGTCCACCGCGTTGGTGTCCGCGCGGGGATAACGCTTGACGAGGTCGTCGACCTCGACCACTGCCGGCCCGTCTCTGCTGGGCATCTCAACTCCTGTCCTGTGGGGTGCGGGTACCGACCCCGGCCGGCGGGTGGTGCCGTCAGCAGCCGGGGCCGGTGGTGGTGCCGTCAGCCGCCGGAGGGCTGGGGGTGCGCGGCGAAGAACCGCCAGATGGTGTCGGTGGCGTTCAGCGCGGTGGAGGGGGGATCGAGGTCGAGCAGTTTCTCCGCCCGGGGCGGGTTGGGCCGTCCGCCGGGCCACTGGTGTCCCGCGTCGGCGACGGTGATCAGCTCGACGGCGCGGCCCTGGGCGCAGTTCGCCGTCGTGCGGGTGACCGGCCCGTCGGTGGTCACCTTCGGTGCGCCACAGGAGTCGACGGAGCGCCAGCGGGCGGCCAGTTCGGTGGTGGGCGGACCGTCGATCTTGACCGGGTTGCGGCCGGTGCCGCCGTTGTCCCGGCGGCCGGGGCCACCGGCGTACGGCATGGTCTGGTCCTGGCGGCCGTGGATGTGCAGCACCGAGACCGGTTTCGGATCGGCGCACTGCCCGGTGAGGGTACTGGCCACCGCGCCGATCGCGGCGAACGTCGTGGTGTCGCAGACCAGCTTGTACGCCAGCAGCCCGCCGTTGGAGATCCCGGTGACGTAGCGGCGGGCCGGGTCGACCGGCAGCTCCCGGCCGACGGTGGTGACCAGTTCGGTGATGAAGCCGACGTCGTCGACGCCCTCCCGGGCGGGTGCGCCGCAGCACTGTGGACCGATGGCCCAGGCCCGGTTCAGCCCGTCCGGGAACAGCACCAGGAAGCCGTCCCGGTCGGCCTGGGCCGTCCAGCCGTACGCCTGCTCGGCCTGCTCGCCGGTGCCGGCCGCGCCGTGCAGCATCACCACCAGCGGGACCGGCCCGCTGAGGTCGGCCGAGGCGGGCCGGTAGAGCCGGTAGCTGCGTTCCCGCCCGTCCACGGTGATGGTGTGCGTGGAGCTGCCGACGGCGACGTCCGGCCGGGCGTCGGCGGAGGGTGCGGCGCTGGCGGGCGGGGTGGTGCCGCCGGTGGGCGTGGCGTCCTCGCGGCGGGGGCTGCATCCGGCGGGGGCGGTCAGCGCGACGAGCAGGGCGAGCGCCCCCACGAGCCGACGAGCCGACCGGCCCGGCCGGGCGGAGTGCTGCCCGACTTCAGGGCGAAAAACGGTAAAAGGCATCATATCAATACTTTCGCCCGGGAATGTTCGAGCAACGTCAGGGACGCGCCAGGATTGGGCAAGGGACGGCGGAGGCCGCCGGCCCGGCGACGACGCGGTCACCGGGCCGACGCCTCAGCTCAGTAGCCCCGGAGCCGGAGCAGTTCCCAACCACCCTCGGGGACGTCGTCGGTCGGGTCCGCCCGCAGGTTCATCGGGTTCGCCATCCCCAGATAGAGGGTGGGACCGTCGGCGACCATGTTGCGGATGCCGTAGTTCAGGTAGTTGCCCAACCCGGTGTTGTCCACCGTCGTCGCCGGCTTCGTCGGCGACGAGAAGGCGTACAGGTCACCGCCGTATACCGCCTCCGGCAGGGCACTGGAGCGCATCCCGGCCGCGTCCATCGGCGCCCGGGCCAGGTCGTCGGCCAACGCCGGTGACAGGCCCAACTCGGCGGCGGTCTCCTTGCCCAGCTCCTTGGCCAGGTAGCTCCAGTCCATCGTGCCGACGTACAGCTTCCCGCCGGCCACCACCATCTTCCAGGTGTAGTTGTTGTACGGGTTACCGAAACCGGGCGGGCCGAACTTCGGCGTCTGGTGCGTCGGCTGCAACGCCCACGCCCCGACCCCGTTGTTGGCCGCCGGGTCGAACGCGGGCAGCTCGGTCGCGCCGTACAGCAGCTCGACCTTCTCGAAGTGGGAGCCGAAGTTGCGGCCCCGGTAGATGCTGATCGACCGCTGGGTGTTCTGGATGGTGGCCTGCGCCGCCGCCTCGTCCACCGGCGGGTAGGTCGACATGTGCACCGTGGTCGCCTTCATCGGCACGTGCATCGTGCCCCAGTACAGGAAACCGCCGTAGGAGGCCAGGCCACCCAGGGCGTACGCGCGGGCCACCACCGGGTCCGGCTCGTACTCCGACACGTTCCACACCTGCTGCCAGCCGTCGGCGTCCTCCGGGTTGAGCCCCGGGGCGCCCGAGGCCAGCAGCGGGCTCATCCAGACCGCGGCGATGCTCGGCGGCGGGGCGGCCGAACCAGCCGTCGGGCCGGCCAGCTCGGCGTCGGAGCCCGGCCAGGTGGTGACGAACAGCCGCCCCTGGTGGACGGTGAGGTCGGCGGCCTGCGCCGGCAGGTTCGCCACCACCGTGAACGCGAACGGGTCGGACTTGCTGCCCGTCCAGCGCAGCACGTTGCCGCGCTCACCCCCGTTGGCCCCGACACCCACCCCGGCGTACAGGGCGTCACCGGCCACCGTGAAGTGCCGGATGTTGCCGTACATGGGGAAGTTGCGGGAGCCGAGGAACGCGCCGGTGTCGGTGTCGAACGCGAACAGGTTGACGCTGGTGCCCAGCGCCGGGCCGCCCAGCAGGGCCACCCCGTTGAAGCTGCCGGCCGCCCGGATGCCCGCAGTGGTCTGCAACCGGTTCGAGTCCTCGGTGGAGGCCGCCTTCACCAGGTCGGTCTTCTCGGTCAGCTTGTTGGCGCGGGTGTCATAGGTGTACAGGCGCGGCTGACGGTGGTCACCGAGGATCGGCGGCAACTGCGGGTTGCGCTTGGCGACCTGGCTCTCGCCGTACTCGCAGACCCAGTCGTCGTTGACCGTCGGGGTGGTGTTGCGCAGGGCCCGCCCACTGGTCAGGCAGTTGACGTTCGCTCCGGTGCCGAACCACAGCATCTTGCCGACCCGGGTCATCCCCCACAGGTACGCCTGGTTGACCTTGGTCTTGCCCTCGGCGCACGGCGGCCCGGCCGGGTACGGCAGCCCGATCCCGGCGAAGCACTCGTCCGGCTGAGCCTTGGCGAGCAGTTGCGGGCTGCTCTGCTGCGCGCCGGCCGCGCTGGCCGCGCTGCCGGGGTCGGCGGCGTCGAGTGGCGCACCGAGCGCCGCCGAGGGAACCGCCAACACCGACCCGAGTCCGAGTACGGCGACGGCGGTCGACAACCGCCGTGCGGAGAACCGGAGTGGATTCACCAACAATCTCTCTTTCGAAGGAAGGTGGACACCCGTTCCCGGGCCCGGCGGACCGGACCCGGTAGCGGGCAGGGACACACAGGGACCGCCTAGACGGCGGCGGGCAGCTTCCGGGGCGCCGGGGCGACGACCCGCGACGCCATCCGCTCGGCCCACCCGGACGGGTCGGGGAAGTCCAGGAACCGGCCGAGACCGGTCAGCTCGGCCACCGGGTCGGCGACCAGGTCCTCGTAGGACATCCGCAGCAGGTGCGCCGGGGGCACGTCCCGCAGCGCCTGGTCGGCCTGGCTGCTCATGAAGGCGCACAACCCGAGGTAACGGCGCAGGTCCTGGCCCCGCTCGCGCAGCGCGTCGGCGGTCAACCGGTCCGGCAGGTACGGCTGGAGGTCCTCCGGCACCGCCTGGTCCGCGCCGACCCGGAACGGGTCCAGACCGCACCGGCCGAGGAACTCCACCCGCAACTGGATGAGCTGGAACGACGAGTGCCGGCTCATCGACCGGGCGGTGTCCTCCCAGCTGCGGGTCAGGTAGACGACCTTGCAGTCCGGGAACCCCCGCAGCAGGTACGGCGCCACGTGGCTGGAGCCGCCGGAGCGTTCCACCCACCGGGTCTTGCCGGTCAGCACGGCGAGCAGATCCAGGAAGTCGTGGTGGTGCTGGGCCACCGTCTGGGTGCGGAACTGCGGCACCCGCTCGGCGAGCTGGTCGAACAGCGCATCGGGGTCGGGGGTCAGCTTCGACAGCGTGATCGCCAGGATGCGGGGCAGCTCGGTGAGCCGGTCGGCCCACCGGCCCGTGGCCGGGTAACGGACCTCCTTCGGCGGCAGGCCGATCCGGAACAGCGTGGACAGCTCCGCCTTGGGGCTGGCCAGCACCGCCCAGTATTCGGCGCCGGTGAGCACCTCGGCACTGCGCGCCCACGGCGCGACCGACATGAAGAACTCCTGGGCCGACAGGGTGTCCGGCTCCTCGTGGATCAGGTCGGACAGCAGCGTGGAGCCGCACCGACCGTTGCTGATGATGATCGACCGGCCGGTGATCGGGGTGTCCATCGGTACTCCTCCTGCGTGTCGCGTCGTCATGCTGTGGTGGGTTGGGCCACGTCGAGTGAGCAGTCCTCGGCGAGCCAGGCGAAGACCTGCCGGCGCACCTCCTCCGGCCGGTCGATCAGCACCGTGTGCCGCTGGTCGGGCAGCACCACGACCCGGGTCTGCGGCAGCAGCCCGCGTACCGTCGGGGCCAGCTCCACCACCGCCGAGTCGCCGCCGTAGAGGCAGAGCACCGGGCAGTCGATCGCGGCCAGCGCCCCGGCCGTCGGCAGCGGGCTCGCCGGCAACTCCTGCGCCAGACTGGTGTCGGTGAGCATCCGGTGCGTCTCGGCGGCCCGTTGGGCGGCGACCCGGCCCCGCCGGGCTCCGATCTCGGTGACCGCCCCGGCCCGGGGCAGCCGGTCGGCGACCCGGGCCAGCCGCTCACGGACCCGGCGCATCCACTCCGGGACCGGTGGCGCGGACTCCACGGTCACGATGCCGGCCACCCGTTCGGGGTGCCGGGCGGCGTACCCGAACGCGATGGTCCCGCCGAACGAGTTGCCCAGCAACAGCAGCGGCCCGGTGACGTCCAGGGCGGCCAGCAGCTCCGCCAGGTCGTCGACGAAGTCGTCCAGGGCGTACCCGGTGGCGGGGCGCTCGCTGCGCCCGTGGCCGCGCAGGTCGTACAGGACGGTCGGGAAGCCGGCCCGGGACAGCGGCTCGGCCAGGGTGAAGTACCAGCTCGCCATGGTGTCCGAGGCCATCCCGTGGATCAGCACGGCGGTCGGCGTCGGCCCGGTCCGGCCGTCGACGGCCGGACCGGGGGGATCGAGCCGCTGCGTGTGCAGGGTGATCCCGTTCGCCCGGACCATGGTCACCGGCTGCCCGCCCCGACCTCGTCGGCCTGCCCCAGCGACTCGGCGATGTGCGTGACGAGCTGGCCGACCTTCAACTCCCGGACGGTCTCCAGGTCCAGCTTGGCGACGAAGTGGGCGAAGTTCACCGTGTCGCCGTAGCGGGACTGGAGCCGACCGGCGAGCGCGACCACGTCGATGCTCTCCATCCCCAGGTCACCGGAGAACGTGGTGTCCATGGTGACCACCTGGTCGTCGGCGAAGTCGCCCAGTACGGCGTCGATCATCTCGGTGAGCTCGGCGAGGATGGTGTCCTGGGCCGCGGGCATGATCGTTGCTCCTTCTGCTGATCGGATGGGTTGGGCGGTGCTGCGCACCGGGTGCCGGGTCACGGCCGGGACACCCCGGGCGGGGTGGCGGGTGCCGGCTCCGGCCCCCAGGTCCAGGCCACGACGTAACGGCGCGGCGGGAGGTCCTCGGGGTTGGCCACGTCCCGGTGACCGACCCGGTAGGCCCGTCCGCCGATCTGGACGGTCATCCCGACGTCGGTGGCCGAGTAGACCCGGAACCGGCGCGGCGAGCCGTCCAGCCCGGTGCCCTCGGCCTTGGCGACCGCCTCCTTGGCCGCCCAGAACCGGGTGAACCACAACCGCCGGGCCTCGACGTCCGTGCCGGCGAGGGAGGTCAGCAGGGTCAGCTCGGCCGGGGTGAGGGCGAAGGTGAAGGTGCTCTCCGGGTGCTCGGTGACCTCCGCGACGTCGATGCCGACGCCGGGGGACCCGGGCACCGCGTCGGGTGCCCGGCGGCGGGCGATCGCCACCCCGATCTCCGCGCAGTGCGCCAGCGAGACGTCACAGTCGCCGAGGCCCCGGCCGGGCCGCCCACGCACCCACGGCCGGCCGTCGGGGTCGTTGCCGACGGTCAGCTCGATCGGGTAGATGTCGGTGTGGCCGTCCTCCCAGAGCCGGGCCCGCACCGCGTCCTTGGCCGCGATCCGACCCAGCATCCACTGCTTGCGGGTCTTGGCCGGGTGCCGCTCGTACTCGGCGTAGGCGGCCCCGCCGAGGATGCCCCGGGCGGCCATGCCCCGGGTGACCAGGTCGGTCCAGCAGTCGAAGGCCATCGTCCAGCCCTCGGGCTGCAACAGCGACATCGGGTGCCGCTCGGGGAACCGTTCCGCGACCCGGGCCTGCGGGTGGCTGTCGAACCGCCGGTCCACCGCCCCCTCGATCTCCGACCACACCCGGCCCTGGTAACTGAGCTGGGTGTCGGCGACGAGCTTGCCGTCGTCGATGACGCGGACCCGGGCGACGCACTCGAACGCCCGGCCGGCCGGCGGTGGCGGACCGTAGAACCGCACCTGGCCGAGACCGACCGGCAGCGCGACGGTCCGGAACGGCTGGGTGGTGATCAGCCAGTTGCCGATGAGCTGCAGGGCGTTGTCCAGCAGCGCACCCGGGGGCACCGGTGCGGTGACGATGCCGCGTACGTGCATGTCGCCGAGCGCGTGCACCTCGGTCACGCCCTGGAACTGCGGGCCGTGGAACATGAGCCGCTCCGCGTACATCTCGGCGGCGCCGAGGGTGGGCGGGCGTTCGGTGGCCGGGTCGTGGGTCCAGACCGGCGGCGGCGTCGGGTACGCCGTGCCGACCTCGATGGTCGCCCGGGCGTACCCGGCGAAGGCGACCGCGTACCGGTTCGGGCCGGCCGCGCGGACCACGATCTCCACGTCGGTGGCCGGTTCGGCGATCAGCCACCGGTTGAACTTGGCGTCGTGCACCGCCACCACCGGGACGCCGGGCACCAGCTGCTCCACGGCCTCCATCATGTGCGCGACCAGGGCGGTCGCCGGCACCACCGGCCACCGGTCCTCCGGGTCCGGCCAGTCGTCGGGCTGCACGAAGAAGCAGTGGTCCAGCAGGTAGGGCATGGTTTCCAGGGAGATCCGCCGGGTGATCCGACCGATCTCCGCGCCGACCGCTGCGACGGTCGCCGGGCGGACCGGGGCGGCCGGCGTCACCGGCCGGTTGCCGGTCGGCACGGTGGCGGTCTGCGCCGTCGGCACGGTGGGCGTCTTCGCCATCGGCGTGGTGGGCGGCATCCCGGTCGGCGTGGTGGGTGGCCGCCCGGTGGGGGCGGTCGCGGGTCGGGCCGACGTCGCGGTGCCGTTGCCACCGGTGGCCGTCGGGGCGTCGGCCGTGCCCCGGGTGTTCTCCCGCAGCAGGGCGGCGAGTTCGGCGGCGGCGCTGGAACCGCCGGAGAGCCGGTGCAGCGCGTCCAGCGCGGCGGCCGGAGCACCGGCCGGCGTGGCGGCGGCCGGCTGTCCGGCCACCCGGGCGACCGGGACCGGTGCGGCCGTCGGTGCCACGGCCGGCGGCGGTGCGGTGACCGGCGGCGGTGCGGCGGCGGGTCGGGCGACCGCAGCGGGCACGGCAGCCGGCGGGGTGATTGTGGTCGGCCGGGTGACCGCAGCGGGCACGGCGGTCGGCCGGGTGACCGTGGCGGGCACCACGGCCGGCCGGGCCGCGCCGTTTCCGTTGCCCGGGGTGGACAGCGGAGCGTCCTGCGACGCGGTCACGCCGAGCAGGCCGGCGGCGTCCGCGCCGAGGCGGACCAGCGGCCCGCCGAGGTCGAGCTTCATCCGGGGACCGCGTCGGCCGGTGCCCACCCCGGGCTTCGCCGGGCCGTCGGTGCCGGCCGCATCCGGGGTACGGCGCTGCGTCGTGGCCGCCGTCCGATCGGCCGGGGTCAGCGCGCCCAGATCCGGGGAGGCCCCCTCCACCCACAGGGCGGTGGCGACCCGGCGCAGCTGGTTCAACCCGCTGCGGTGCGCGGTGTTCACCGGCATCGCCAGATGGTCGCGCCCGCGCAGGTTGTCCCCGATCAGCGAGGCGAGCTGCCCCGCGCCGACCTGGAGGAACACCCGGAACCCGGCGGCGTACATCGCCTCCACGGTCTGCCGGAACCAGACCGGCTCCATCATGTGCCGGACGAAGATCCGGTTGACCTCCTCCTCGTCGGCGGGGAACGGCGCGTGCAGGGTCGCCGACCAGACCGGCATCCGGGTCGGGTGCACCTCCCAGCGGCCCAGGGCGGCACCGATCGAGGTGAGCCCGTCGGCGAAGGCGGGGGTGTGGAACGCCGACCGGAACGGCAGCTTCTGGCACAGGATGTTGCGGGTACGCAGCGCCTCGACGAGCCGGTCGACCTGCGGCTCCGGCCCGTTGACCACCGACTGCGCCGGAGCGTTGTCGTGCGACAGGACCACCCCCGGGTAGTCGCCGAGCAGCGGGGCGACCCGGTCCGCGCCGGCCCCGACGGCGGCGAAGACGTAGCCGGAGACCTCCACCGAGTCGGCGTTGAACAGGTCGAGGAACTCGTCCATCGCGGCGGTGCTGATCTGGCCGCTGACCGCGGCGGCGGTCCACTCGCCGATGCTGTGCCCGGCGACCGCGTCGGGTCGTACGCTCATCCGGGCCAGGGCGTCGTCGAGCAGCTTGCCCACCTCGATCAGGCCGGCGCCGTGCCGGCCCAGGTCGGCGGCGGACCACTCGCGGTCCGGCAGGCCGAAGTGGGCGGCCAGGTCGGCGGTGCGGGGGGCGAACTCCGCCTCCAGGCCGGGGAAGACGAAGGCGAGCTTGCCCGCCCCCGGGCCGAGCAGCGGCCGGGGACTGAACCAGATGTCCCGCCCGCCCCGCCACGCCTGCCCCCGGGCAACCGTCTTGCGGGCCACCGCGAGCAGCTTGTCCGTCGGGTTGACGATGCCCAGCCGGGTCTGCGGCGGGGCCTCCCCGCCGGAGCGGGCGGCCAGCTCGACGCCGATCCGGCGTACCTCCTGGTCGTCGCGGTCCAGCAGGTCGGCGAGCCCGGCCGGGTCCGACGCGGCCAGCCAGAGCACCTGGTCCGGCTCGTCGACGACGGCCCGGCCGGCGGCCGGGGCGGTCAGCCCCACCACCGGCTCGCCCACCGACACCGGGGCCTGCTCGATGATCAGGTGGGCGTTGATCCCACCGAACCCGAACGCGTTGACGCCGGCCCGGCGCGGCCCGTCGCTCTCCCACGGCCGGGCGGTGTCGATCGGCGCGAACCGGGTCGCCGCCATCTCCTTGCGCGGCGTCTCGCAGTGCAGGGTGGGCGGCAGCACCCCCCGGTGCACGGCGAGCGCGGCCTTGATCAGGCCGGCCACCCCGGCGGCCGGCATGGTGTGCCCGATCATCGACTTCACCGAGCCGATCACCGGACGCGGCCCACCGGTGTACGGGCCGAACACCTCCGCCACCGTGGTCAGCTCGGCGGCGTCCCCGGTCGGGGTGCCGGTGCCGTGCGCCTCCAGCAGCCCCAACGCGTCGGGGGCGGTCGGGTCGAGCCCGGCGGCCTCCCAGGCCCGGCGGATCGCCAGCACCTGACCGGAGACCGCCGGGTTGAACATGCTCGCCGACTTGCCGTCGCTGGACACCCCGCTGCCCCGGATCACCGCGTAGACCCGGTCGCCGTCGCGCACCGCGTCGGCGTACCGCTTGAGCACCACCACACCGGTGCCCTCGCCGATCAGCAGGCCGTCGGCGGCGGCGTCGAACGGCCGGATCTCCCCCTGCCGGGACAACGCCCGGAGCTGGTTGAACACCGACCAGAAGCTGATGTCGTGGACGTGGTGCACGCCACCGGCGAGCACCGCGTCGAGCCGACCGTTGACCAGCTCGGTGATGCCCTGGTCGACGGCGATCAGCGACGAGGCGCAGGCGGCGTCGATGGTGTACGCCGGGCCGCGCAGGTCGAGCCGGTTGGCCACCCGGGAGGCGGCCAGGTTGGGCACCAGACCGATCGTCCCCTCCGGCTGGTACGGCCCGAGCCGCTCGTCGAACTTCTTGCGCAGCAGCTCCAACCGGGCCGGGTCGACATCGGGGATCAGCTCCCGCAGGATGCTGACGACCTGGCTGGACATCCGCACCCGCTGGGCGTAGCGGGCCTGGGCGGGGCTGAGGATGCCACCCCGGCCGAGGATCACGCCGATCCGGTCGCGGGCCGGGAGCCGGTCGCCGCCGCCCGCGTCGTCGATCGCCGCGGCGGCCACCTCCAGCGTGATCAGCTGGTCCGGCTCGATGTCGCCGACGGAGGCCGGCATCACTCCGAACCGCAGCGGCTCGAAGGTGGCGTACTCGTCGACGAACCCGCCGCGCCGGCAGTACATCCGGTCGGCCCGGTGGGACTGCTCCGGGTCGTAGAACTCCTCGTCCCAACGGTGCGCGGGGACGTCGGTGATCGCGTCGACCCCGCCGATCAGGTTGCGCCAGTAGCTTTCCAGGTCACCGGCGGAGGGCATCAGGGCGGCCATCCCGACGATCGCGATCTGGCCGGGCGCAGCGGCGCCGTTGTTCATCGGTTCCTCCGACGGATGGGGCGGGTGGGGGCGGGACGAGGCATCGACACCCTCACCACCCGGAGGCGGTGTAGACGACCGAGGTGACCGACGGGTCGGCCCAGGCCAGCTCGCGCAGCAGGGCCAGCGCGCCCTCCTCCGGGTCGATCAGGCCGATGCCGCGCCGGGCGTACTCCCGGCTCAGTTCGGCGGTGACCATGCCGCCGTGGCCGACGCCCGGGGCCCACGGACCCCAGTGGACGGTCACGCAGCGCACCCCGGTCCGGGCGGCGTACCGGGTGCCGATGGCGTCCAGCGCGTCGTTGGCCGCCGCGTAGTCGGCCTGGCCCCGGTTGCCGTAGGCGGCGGCGATGCTGCCGAAGAAGACCAGGAACCGCGGCGCGGTGGGCAACGCGTCGAGGCCGGCCAGCAGGCCCCGCGCCCCGTCGACCTTGGTGTCGAAGACCCGGGTGAACGACGCCGGGTCCTTCTCGGCGATCAGCTTGTCCTCGATGATCCCGGCGGCGTAGACCACGCCGTCGAGGCGGCCGTACTCGGCGTGGATGCCGGCCAGCAGCGCGCTGGTCGCCGCCGCGTCCCGGACGTCCAGGGCGTGGTAGCGGACCTCACCGCCCAGCTCGGTCAGCTCGGCGATGGTCGCGGTCACCTCCCGGGCCGCCAGGATCGCCTGCGCGGTGCGGGAGATCTCGGCCGGCGAGGACGACCCGCGCCGGGCCAGCACACCGACGAGCGCGGCGCGGTCGGTGGCGGCGGCCAGCTCCGGGTCCTGGGGTCCGGTCGGCAACGGGGTACGGCCGACCAGTTCGATGCGGCAGCCGGTGGCGGAGGCGAGCGCCCGGGCGAACCACGGGGTGATGCCCCGCGCCCCACCGATCAGCACCACCACCGAGTCGCGTTCCAGGCCGATCGCGGCCGCCTCGGAGACCCCGTCACCGGCCGGTCCGGCACCCCCGGCGGCCAGCGCGCCCAGTTCGACCGGGACCAGGTCGGCGACGTACCGGTCGGTGCCGCGTCGGGCGACCACCGGGGCGTCGGAGGCGGTGAGCAGTTCGTCGAGGAGTTGCCGGGCGAGGACCTCCGGCGACGCGGCCGGGTCGACCGCCACGAAGCGGGCGGTCAGCCCCGGGTACTCCCGGGCGATCGTGCGGAACAGGCCGGGCATGCCGTCGGCCGCGCCGGTGACGTCCTGTGCCCCGGCGGCGAGCAGCCAGCGCGGCCCGGCGGCCAGGGCCCGCTGCAACAGCGGGAACACGTCGGGCAGCAGCGGCTCGTCGAGGTTGGTCAACCCGTCGAGCACCAGCACCCCGTCGAACCCCTGGTCGGCCTGCTCGCTGTCGAGCACTCCCAGCTGGCCGCCGGCACCGTGGGCCCCGAGCAGTTCGGCCAGGTACGCCCCGACCGGGCCGCCCCCGGTGATCAGGAAGCGCATTCCGGTGAGCGTGGTGGCGGGGTCGAGCTGCTGGCCGGCCTGGGTGCTCTCCCGGGCGACCAGTCGCTTCGGTGCGATCCCCACCCCGACCTCGGTCGGCGCGGGCGGTGCGGCGGGCGGGGCGGCGACGGCGGCCGGTGCGGCGACGGTCGCCGGGGCGGGCGGTGCGGCGGCGACGGCGACCGTCGGGGTGACGGTGACGGTGGCGCTCATCTTGTGGTCGAGCCAGGTGACCATGGCGCGGACGGTGCGGGCCTTGACGAGGTCTTCGAGTTCGCTCTCGTCGCCTTCGACGGCGAGGGAGAGGCGTTGGGCGACCTCGCCGGCGACTTCGGCGCGTTTGATGGAGTCGATGGAGAGGTCGGCTTCGAGGTCGAGGTCGAGTTCGATGAGGTCGACGGGGTAGCCGGTGCGCTCGCTGATGACGGTGAGGATCGCCTGCTGGAAGTCCGCGAGGCTGGCACCGGCGGGCGCGACCGGCCCGGCCGGGGCGGCGGCGGGCAGCGCCACCGGGGCGGCGGGGAGCGCCCCGGCGGGGGTGGCCGCCAGCGGGCCGGTCGTGGTGGACGAGACGTGGATGGTGCCGCTCATCTTCTGGTCGAGCCAGGTGACCATGGCCCGGACGGTGCGGGCCTTGACGAGGTCTTCGAGTTCGCTCTCGTCGCCTTCGACGCTGAGGGAGAGGCGTTGGGCGACCTCGCCGGCGACTTCGGCGCGTTTGATGGAGTCGATGGAGAGGTCGGCTTCGAGGTCGAGGTCGGGCTCGATGAGGTCGACGGGGTAGCCGGTGCGCTCGCTGATCACCGCCAGGATCGCCTGCTGGAAGTCCGCTGCGGTCACGCCGACCTGGTCGCCGGAGGGCAGCGCGGCGGTCAGGGTGGCGGTGGCGGTGACCGTGCCGCTCATCTTCTCGTCGAGCCAGGTGACCATGGCCCGGACGGTGCGGGCCTTGACGAGGTCTTCGAGTTCGCTCTCGTCACCTTCGACGCTGAGGGAGAGGCGTTGGGCGACCTCGCCGGCGACTTCGGCGCGTTTGATGGAGTCGATGGACAGGTCGGCTTCGAGGTCGAGGTCGAGTTCGATGAGGTCGACGGGGTAGCCGGTGCGCTCGCTGATCACCGCCAGGATCGCCTGCTGGAACTCGGCGATGCCCGGCCCGGCCGGAGCCACGACCACGCCCGCCGGGGCGGCAGCCGGGACGACACCACCGACCGTGGGGAAGGAGGGCACGAGGTCCGGGGTGACCGGCGCGGGCCGTTCGATCACCGGCGCGGTGGCCAGCGCCGTGCCGCCGTTCGACGCCGCCACGGCGGGCATCGCTGCCGGAGCCGCCACGGCCCGGGGGGTCGGGGTGGGAGGCGGAGCCACCGCCGGCGTCACCGAGGGTCGGGGCGTCGCCACGGGCGTCGCCGCCGGGGCGGGCACCGGGGCCGGGGTGGGCGTCGGGGCCGGGCCGGCCGGCAGCGCCGGGTACTGCTCGACCCGGTACGTCTCGGTGGGCTGCCCGCCCACCCGACCGCCGCCGTCACCGGAGTCGCCGAGGAAGGCGAGCATCACGTCGCGTTGGGTGGCGATCATCTCGCGGGTGGTGCGCAGGTATTCGCTGAGCAGCTCGCCCCGGATGTCCCGGACGGCCGCCGGCTCGGGGACGGTGACGGTCCGGACTTCGCGGACGGTCACCGGTTCGGGGGCGCGGACGGTGCCGGTGGCGGTGCCGGGGGTGGTGGCGGTGCCGTTGGCGGGGGTCATCGACAACTCCTTGATCCGTCGGGGTGGGGTCATGCCACCGGGAAGACAGTTGCCGTGCTGGTCCCGGACGAGTTGACCGTCGACCGTCCACAGCGGACGACGACTCGGAGCGGTGGTGGTGGTGTCGTCCGCGACCCGCCCGTGGAAGAGCCAGTCGGGGCGGACCGGTGCGCCGGCGCAGGCGAGTTCGGCCACCGAGATCAGGAATCCGCGTAGCCCGTCGGACGGACCGCGTTCACAGGCGACGGTCCGGTGCGGCCGGTCGCCGAGGACCGCCTGCACCAGCCGGCTGAGCACCTGACCGGGGCCGACCTCGACGAAGAGGCGGGCGCCGGCGGCGTACATCGCCTCGACCTGCTCGACGAAGCGCACCGGTGCGCCGATCTGCTCGGCGAGGTGGTGCCGGACCTGGCCGGCGTCACCGGAGTACGGGGCGGCGGTCAGGTTCGACCAGACCGGGATCCGGGGCTCGGCGATCGGCCGGGCGGCGAGCACCTCGGCGAAGGTCTCCACCGCCCCGGCGACCACCGGGCTGTGGAAGGCACAGGCCACCGGGATGGTCCGGGCCGACAGGCCGGCCTCCTTGAGCGCGACCACCGCCGCCCGTACCTTCGCCGTCGGGCCGGAGACCACCACCTGCTGCGGCGCGTTCCGGTTGGCCAGCACCACCTCGCTGGTCAGGCCGGCCCCGGCGAGCACCTGGGCGACCTGGTCGGCGGTGGCGGTGACGGCCGCCATGGTGCCCGGGTCCTCACCGCACGCGCCGAGGATGGCCGCCGCCCGTTCCCGGCTCAGGTCGAGCAGGGTGGCCGCGTCGAACGCCCCGGCGACGCAGAGGCCGACGAGTTCGCCGTAGCTGTGGCCGGCGGTCATGTCGGGGCGGACCCCGAGCCTGCGCAGCAGGTGGTCCATGGCCAGACCGCCGATGCCGAGCACCGGTTGGGCGGTCCGGGTGTCGCGTACCCGGTCGTCCTGGGCGCGGCGGGAGTCCTGGTCGAAGGCGGCCGGCGGGAAGAGCAGCTCCGCGGCGGCCGGGTCGAGTTCGAGGTAGTGCCGCAGCTCGGGGAAGGCGACGAAGAGTTCGGCCAGCGCGCCGGGGCGCTGGCTGCCCTGGCCGGGGAAGAGGAACGCCAGCTGACCGGGCCCGACCGGGTCGACCCCGGTCGGCTGGACCAGGCCCCGGACCGGGTCGTGTTCGCCGGCCAGCGCCCGGTGCAGCAGGGTCTCCAGTTCGGCCAGGTCGCGGGCGACCACCGCGACCTGGGTCGTCCCGGGCCGGTTGGCGGCCTTGGCGGCGACCGACGCGGCCAGCTCGGCCAGCCGACCCGACCGGTTGCCGGTCCCGTCGGCGGCCAGGCTCTCCAGCAGCTGCCGGACGCCCTGGTGGGCGGCGGCCCGGTCGGTGCCCCGGAAGCAGAACAGCTCCGCCGGCCAGATCCGTTGCGCGTGCCGGGGTTCCGCCGCGTTGGGGTAGGCGCTGAGCACGACGTGGAAGTTGGTGCCGCCGAAGCCGAAGGCGCTGACCCCGGCGATCCGCTCGGCGGCCGGCACCGGCCACGGGCGGGCCTCGGTGAAGAACGCGAACGGGCTCTGCTGCGGGTGCCAGGCCGGGTTGGGTCGTTCCAGATGGATGGTGGGGGGCCGGACGCCGTGGTAGAGGGCGAGCGTCGCCTTGATCAGCCCAGCCAGGCCGGCGGCGCACTTGGTGTGCCCGATCTGGGACTTCACCGAGCCGAGCGCGCAGCTGCCCGGTTCGGCGCCGGACTCGACGAACATCCGGGTCAGCGTCTCCAGTTCGGTGCGGTCGCCGACCACCGTGCCGGTGCCGTGCGCCTCGACCAGCCCGACCTCCCGGGGGGAGATGCCGGTGCGGTGGTAGGCCCGGTCCAGGGCCCGGCGCTGCCCGTCGGGGCGCGGCGCGGTCAGGCCGAGGGCCCGCCCGTCGCTGGCCCCGCCGAGCCCCTTGATCACGCCGTAGATCCGGTCGCCGTCGCGTTCGGCGTCGGCCAGCCGTTTGAGTACGACGCAGGCGACGCCCTCACCGAGGGCGATCCCGTCACCGGTGCTGTCGAAGGGGCGCGACCGGCCGGTGGGGGACAGCGCGTGCGCCGAGGTGAACATCAGGTAGTCGTTGACCCCGTTGTGCAGGTCGGCTCCGCCGCAGATCATCAGGTCGCTGTCCCCGGCGACCAGTTCCTTGCACGCGGCGTCCATCGCGGCCAGGGACGAGGCGCAGGCCGCGTCGATGGTGTAGTTGGGCCCGCCCAGGTCGAGCCGGTTGGCGACCCGGCCGGCGATCACGTTGGCCAGCACGCCGGGGAAGCTGTCCTCGGTGACCGTGGGCAGCAGCTCCTGCATCTGCTCGGGCACCTCACCGAGGTACGCCGGGAGCATGGTGCGCAGGGTCTGCGCGTGTCCCATGTCGCTGCCGGCCTCCGCGCCGAAGACCACGCCGGTGCGGGCGTGGTCCGCGCCGGGGGCGTCGTAGGCGTAACCGGCGTCGACCAGCGCCCGGTGGGAGACCTCCAGGGCGAGCAGTTGGGTCGGGTCGATGCTGCTCAGCGCGGCCGGCGGAATGCCGTAGCCGATGGCGTCGAAGGGCACCGGGTCGATGAACCCGCCCCACTTGGAGACGCTGATCCGGCCGGTCTGCCCCGGACCGACCTCGGGGGCGTAGTAGTGGTCGGTGTCCCAGCGGTCGGCCGGCACCTCGGTGACGGTGTCGACACCGCTGAGCACGGTACGCCAGAAGCTGTCCAGGTCGGGGGAGCCGGGCAGCATGCAGGCCATCCCGACGATGGCGATGTCCAGCGGGGCGGGCGACTCGTCGAGGTCGGCGGTCGGCGGCGTGAGCCGGGCCCGCAGCGCGTCGAGCCGGTCGGCGTGGAAGCCGCGTACCTCGGTGGTCACCTCGTCGTGCAGCGCGGCGACGGTGGTGGCGGTGTTGCGCAGTACGGCGACCTGGCCGGCCATGAACAGGCCGTCGCTGGCCTGGACGCTCTCGTCGACGGACTCGACGACGTCGCCGGAGCGGCGCAGGCCCTTGCTGGCGATCCGCAGCCGGCCGACGTTGAGCAGCTCCAACTGTTCCCACACTTCGCGGTTCTCCGCCCCGGCGCCCTCCAGTTGGTTGCGCAACTGGTGGAAGTCGTCGACGAACGGGGTGTGCAGGCAGCGGGTGGCGTGCCCGGGGGCGGTCTCCAGCAGCGCGGTGTGCTCGGCGGTGAGCGCCTCACGCTGGAACAACGGCTGGACCGCGCCGTGGGTCACGGCCTCGGCGGTGAACAGGTAGGCGGTGCCCATCAGGACGCCGACCCGGGCGCCCCGGCGGGCCAGCGGCGCGGCCATCGTGGCGACCATCGCGGCCGACCGGGCGTCGTGCACCCCACCGGCGAAGAAGACCTGGAGCTGGGCGCCGGCGGCCGGGTCGGTGTCGAGGTGCTCGTCGAGCACCGCGAGCTGGGCCTCCCACAGCGGGAAGCTCGCCCGGGGTCCGACGTGCCCGCCGCACTCGGCGCCCTCGAAGATGAACTTACGGGCGCCGGAGCGCAGGAACTGGCGCAGCAGGCCGGGGGAGGGCACGTGCAGGAAGGTGCTGATCCCCTGCTCCTCCAGGGCGCGGGCCTGCGGTGGGCGGCCACCGGCGATGATCGCGCAGGCGGGCCGGATCTCCTGGATGACCGCCAGTTGGGCGGCGCGCAGCTCCTCGGGGGCGAAACCGAGCACCCCGACGCCCCACGGGCGGTCACCGAGCTGGGCGGCGGTCTCGGTGAGCATCCGGCGGCACTGGTCGGCGGAGTTGAGGGCGAGCGCGATGAACGGCAGCGCGCCGCCGTCGGCGACGGCGGCGGCGAAGGCGGCCTCGTCGCTGACCCGGGTCATCGGGCCCTGGGCGACGGGCACCCGCACCCCGAGGGCCTCGGCCAGGGGCGCACCGGGTTGGAGCAGGTCGGCGGCGTCCGGGCCGTCGACGGCGTCGAGCATCGCCGCGCGCATGCCGCGTACGGCGGCGGCGGTGTCCGGCCAGCGGTCGGCGAAGGCGGCGGCCAGCCAGCCGTCCTGGCCGACGGGGAGCAGTTCGGCGTCGGCCTGGTGCGGCCCGCCCCGGCGGATGCCCCGGACCCCGTCGCGCAGCACGGTTTCCGAGCCGTCCATCCGCCGGATCACGGCCTGGACGTCGGCCGGGAGTTCCGACTCGGGCATCAGGGCGAGCTGGGTGTCCAGGACGACGCCGGCCGCGCCGCCGACCAGGCAGGCGCCGGCGGTCCGCGGGCCGATCCCGCCGGCCACCCAGACCGGCAGGTCGAGGGTGTCGTCGGCGACGAGCTGCTGGAGCAGGACGAACGAGCTGAGCTCGCCGACCCGGCCGCCGGCCTCCATTCCCCGGGCGATCAGCCCGTGTGCCCCGGCCGCCGCTGCGGCGTGCGCCTCGGCCCGGCTGGTGACCTCCACGAGCACCCGGTGGTGCCCGGTGATCTCGGCAAGCGGCCACGGGCTCGCCGGCTCGACCACGACCAGATCCACCCGGCCGGCCGCGGCGCGTGCCACGTCGGCGGGGGTGGCCCGGCAGCCGGCGGGCACCCGGATGCCGATCGGGTCGGCCGACCAGTTCGCCGCCCGGGTAAGTGCCCGTAACGACCAGTCGTCGCCGGCGGCCAGGTCGATGATGCCGCGCCCACCACCGGCGGTGGTGGCGGCCGTGATCCGTGGGCCGGGTTCCAGGACGCCGACAGGATTGACGACCAGGATCAGGTCACGCGTGTACGGTGCGCTACTCATCGGGCTCCCACTTCGGTCGCGAAGGATCGCGTGGTGACGGGGGGATCTGCCGGCCGAACGCCAGCGAGCGCGGTTCTGATTTGCGGCAGTCAATGTCGCGCTGAGTCACAATCTAGTGTGGCTCAGTTACATCCCGGTTAAATCCAACCGTCGGAGCCGCCGCAGTGAAGATTTCCTACCAAGGCTACCGGATATGCCCTCGGGGTCACCAGGCAAAATGTCGGCCGGTGAGCCGACGCTGTCGCCAGATCGTGCCACGGTGAGTTGCCAGTTCATTTGCGGGTTTATTTCCAAACTGTTTTCTGCTGATCGAGAACCTCCTGGTAGCAGAGATCAACTCGCCGCGCATCCCACGATGTGGAACGGGCCTTGCCATGGATTGCGGTGAACATTAAAGATCCGTATCGGCATTCTTGCCGTCATTACCCATCGATTTGATATGGCATTCGTGAGGCGAGGTGAGATTGGCTTCGATCATTAGAATCCCTGGTCGGGGGCGGGGTGTCGGTCACCCGGGCTCCCGCCTCGCCCATCGCCGCTGACCTCGGCGGTGACCACCGGCCGCGCGAAGATGCCCCGCCGGTGTCGCCGATAACGGCTCTGGGCTGGTCAAACGCCAAGCTTTGACGACAGTCGACGTACTCACTTAACGAACGTTTCACGCGCTGTCTGCCGATCCCCCTCCTGCGGGTCGGCGCAAGCGATCTGCGGGGGATTCCGCCAGCGGTGCCCACCCCCGTACAGGCCCCGACCAGCCGGGACGTCCGTCACCGCCACGGTGATCCGCCCTAGCCGGGCCGACTTTCCCCATTCACCTTCCGGATCGGCGGTAATTGTGCGTAGCCTGCTTCTTCTTGCCCTCGTCGGCCTCGGTGCGCAACTGGTCGACGGCAGCCTCGGGATGGCGTACGGCGTGACATCCACCACATTGTTGTTGGCCCTCAACACAGGCGCGGCCAGCGCCTCGGCGACCGTTCACCTGGCCGAGATCGGCACCACCCTGGTCTCGGGTGCCGCGCACTGGCGGTTCGGCAACGTCGACTGGACGGTGGTCCGCCGGGTCGGTGTGCCGGGCGCCGTGGGGGCGTTCGCCGGCGCGACCTTCCTGTCCAGCCTCTCCACCGCGACCGCGGCCCCGATCATGTCGCTGATCCTGCTCACCCTCGGCCTCTACGTGCTGATCCGGTTCACCGTCGCCGGGCTGCCCCGCGACCGGGTCGGGCTGCCCCTGCGCAAGCGTTTCCTCGGGCCGCTGGGGCTCGTCGCCGGCTTCGTCGACGCCACCGGTGGCGGGGGCTGGGGCCCGGTCGGCACGCCCGCGATCCTGGCCAGCGGCCGACTGGAGCCCCGCCGGGTGATCGGCTCGATCGACACCAGCGAGTTCCTGGTGGCGGTCGCCGCGAGCCTGGGCTTCCTGGTCGGCATCGGCTCGGAGAACATCAACTTCGGCTGGGTGGGGGCGCTGCTGCTCGGCGGCATGATCGCCGCGCCGATCGCCGCCTGGCTCGTCCGGTTGGTCCCGCCCCGCGTGCTCGGTTCCGCCGTCGGGGGGGTCATCGTCCTGACCAACATCCGGACCCTGCTGCGCAGCGACTGGATCGGTGCGCCGGACGCCGTCCGCTACGCCAGCTACCTGATCGTCGTGGTGCTCTGGGTGGCCGCGGTGACCTGGTCACTGCGTCGGCACCTGGCCGACCGGCAGGCCACCCCGGTCGCCGTCGGACCGGAGGCCGGTGCCGGGGAACCCGCCACCACGTCCAGCTGACCGGGCGGCCGGCGGCTCCCCGACCCCCCGGCCCCGGGCAGGTCGGGGAGCCGCCGGCAACCCCGGGCGTCGCAGTCCGGCCGGCGACTGCTGCTGGGGTCGGGCCGCCGACCGTGGCGCCGCCGACCGTGGTGCCGCCGGCGGGCGTGGTTCAGGGCGCGGCGTGCTCGGCCTGGGCCCGGATCTGCCGGAAGATCTCCTGCGGCTGGGCGGTCTGCGGAAAGTCGGCGAGGTGGACCACACCGAGCGTGTGCCGGTCGGCCCAGGCGCAGACGTCGAACCAGACACCCCCGCTGCGGCCGTGCCCGCAGCGGGCGGACCCACCGACCGGCCCCGGGGGCACCGGCGTCACATCCGTGATGGCGGTGAGCCGGGCGAAGATCTGGTCCAGGGCCCGCTCGGGGTCGGGGACCGTGCCGGAGACCCCACTGAGCAGGACGACCCGACGGTCGCCGGGTCGGTACAGCCCGAGTTCGGCCGAGTGTTCCTCCTTGACCGGGATGTAGGCGGTGCCCACCGCGCTGCCCGGCTCACCGTCGAGCAGCGGCTTGAGCCCTGACATGGTGCTCTGGGCGACCATGGTCAGTCGCCGGTCGAGCGACTCGTTCCAGGTGCCCAGCACCGTCGTCGGCTTGTCCAGCCGCGGCACGGCGGGGTCGGGGGGCGGCGGCGACGCCCCGGCCGACCTCGCGGCGACGGGCTCGGCGGTGCCCGAACAACCGGTCGCCGTCAGCAGGCCCGCGAGGACCAGCGCACCCGTGCGTACCGCCTGCCGTAACCCCGTGCTGGGTTGCGGATCCATGTGTGCCTCGTCCCCGGTCGCAGTGGCATCGGGCAGGATAGCGTGCACTGTCGTCAGTGGAGGGGGACCGGATGAAGCTGATGCGGGTGGGCCCGGCCGGCGCGGAGCGGCCGGTGCTGCACTCCGACGGCCGGCACTACGACCTGTCCCCGCTGACCACGGACATCGACGCCGCCTTCCTCGCCTCCGACGGCCCGGCCCGGGTCCGGGCGGCCCGCGACCTGCCGGAGGTGGACGTCACCGGCCTGCGGGTCGGTCCGCCGGTGGCCCGGCCCGGCGCGGTGCTCTGCGTGGGGCAGAACTACGCCGCGCATGCCGCCGAGTCCGGTGCCGCCCCGCCCGAGACCCCGATCATCTTCTACAAGGCACCCAACACGGTGGTCGGCCCGTACGACGACGTGCTGGTGCCCCGGGGCGCGACCGCCACCGACTGGGAGGTCGAGCTGGCCGTGGTCATCGGCCGGCGGGCCCGCTACCTGGAGTCGCCCGCGCAGAGCCTCGCCCACGTCGCCGGCTACCTGGTCTCCAACGACGTGTCCGAGCGCGACTTCCAGCTGCGTGACTCCGGTGGCCAGTGGTCCAAGGGGAAGTCCTGTGAGACCTTCCAGCCGCTCGGCCCGTGGCTGGTCACCCCGGACGAGATCGCCGACGTGCAGGATCTCGGGTTGCGTTCCTGGGTCAACGGCGAGCCCCGGCAGGACTCCCGCACCTCGGACATGGTCTTCGATGTGGCGTACCTGATCTGGCACCTGTCGCAGTACACGGTGCTCGACCCCGGTGACGTGATCAACACCGGTACGCCGGAGGGGGTGGCCCTGTCCGGCCGGTTCCCCTACCTGCGGCCCGGTGACGTGGTGGAGGTCGAGGTGGACGGGCTGGGCCGGCAACGGGTCACCATGGCGGCGGCCTGACCGGCGGCGGGGAGCCGCTGCCGGCGATTCTGACGGGCCAGCACCGGTCCGACGGGAGTGGGCACCGGTCCGACGGGAGCCGGGCGCCAGACCCACGGGAGCGGGCACCGGTCCGACGGGAGCCGGCGACCGCTGCCCGGGTGGCCCTGCCGTCCGCCCGGATCAGCGGACCAGCCGCAGGCCCGACATGCCGCCGTCGACGGCCAGCGCGGTGCCGGTGGTCGCCCCCGACAGCGGGGAGGCGAGAAAGGCCACCGCCTGGGCGACCTCGTCGGCGGTGACCAGCCGGCCGGTGGGCTGCCGGGCGGCGAGCCGGCGCTTCTCCGCGGCCGGGTCCCCGGCCCCGGCGAGCAGCCGGGTCACCCACGGGGTGTCCACCGTGCCCGGCGCCACCGTGCACACCCGGATGCCGTCGCCCACCAGGTCCGCGGCCATGGCCAGGCTGAGTGCGTGCACCGCACCCTTGGTGGCGGAGTAGACGGCCCGGTCGACCAGCCCCGCCGTCGCCGCGATCGAGGTGATGCTGACGATGGCGGCGCTGGTCGAACGCCGCAGGTGGGGCAGGGCGGCCCGGCAGGCCCGGGCGACCCCGACGACATTGACGTCGAGGCAGCGGTGCCACTCGGCGTCGTCAGCGGCCTCCACCGCCCCCACCGCACTGACCGCCGCGCAGTTCACCAGCACGTCGAGACCGCCCAGGGTCGCGGCGACCCGGTCCATGACCCCGTCCAGCGGGCCGGTGACGTCGGCGGTGAGCCGGAGGTGCCCGCCGCCCGCACCGGGGTCGCGGTCGAGGACGGCGACCCGGGCCCCACGCGCGGCCAGCAGGTCGGCGACCGCCGCGCCGATGCCCGAACCGCCGCCGGTGACCGCCGCCACCAGACCGTGGAAATCCGTCATCTCGGCACCTCGTAGCACGGGCGACAGGGACCGGCGGACGCCCCACCCGCACCGGACGTCCACCGGGGCCGGTGTGCCGTGGCGATCGGCGGGCCAGCCGCCCGCCCGGCCGCCGGGACCGCAGCACATCGCACCTCGCACCGGACGCCATAGATCATATACGATTTCTTCGATCGCGGCCGGGAGCGGTGAGGGGGCACGGTGCGCATCGCGTTGTTCGTCACCTGCCTCAACGACGCGCTCTTCCCGCGCGTCGGCATCGCCACCGTGACGGTGCTGGAGCGGCTCGGCCACACCGTGACCTTTCCCGCCGGGCAGAGCTGCTGCGGCCAGTTGCACGCCAACACCGGCTATCCGGGCCCGGCCCGCGCGCTGGAGCAGAGCACCGAGGCGGCGTTCGCCGGCCACGACGTCGTCGTCTCCCCGTCCGGTTCCTGCGTGGCCCACCTGCGGGCGCACACCCGACTGCCGGTGTACGAGCTGTCGGAGCTGCTGGTGGACGTGCTCGCGGTCACCGACGTGGGGGCCCGCTTCCCCTACCGGGTCACCTATCATCCGACCTGCCACGGGCTGCGGATGCTGCGGCTGGGCGACCGGCCGCTGCGGCTGCTCGGCGCGGTGCGTGACCTGGAACTGCTGGGCCTGCCCGAGCCGGAGCAGTGCTGCGGCTTCGGGGGCACCTTCGCGCTCAAGAACGCCGCCGTCTCCGGTGCCATGCTCGCCGACAAGTGCGCCCACGCGGTGGCCACCGGGGCCGACTACCTGGCCGCCGCCGACAGCTCCTGCCTGGCGCACATCGGTGGTGGTCTGGCCCGCCGGCCCGGTGCCCCGCGACCCGTCCACTACGCCGAGATCCTCGCCGCGACCGGGGCCGGAGCGGTGGGATGAGCACCCGACACCCCCCGCCGGGCCGGCAGTTGCCCATCGTGGCCGTCACCCCGTTCCCCCGGGCGGCGGCCGGTGCGCTGCGCGACGCCCAACTACGGGCCAACCTGGGCCGGGCCACCCGCACCATCCGGGAGAAGCGGGCCGCGGTGGTGGCCGAGGTGCCCGACTGGGAGCAGCTGCGCGACCGGGCGGCCCGGGTCAAGGACGACGTGCTCGACCGGCTGCCCGAGCTGGTGGACCGGTTCACGCGGGCGGCCACCGCCGCCGGGGCGACCGTGCACCACGCCACGGACGCCGCCGCCGCCAACGCGGTGGTCACCGACCTGGTCCGGGCGCAGGGCGTCGACCAGGTGGTGAAGGTCAAGTCGATGGCGACCCAGGAGATCGGCCTCAACGAGGCGTTGGCGGCGGCCGGGGTGACGGCGGTGGAGACCGACCTGGCCGAGCTGATCGTCCAACTCGCCGACGACACCCCGTCGCACATCCTGGTGCCGGCGATCCACTACAACCGGGGGCAGATCCGGGAGTTGTTCGCCCGGCGGATGCCCGGCTTCCGCGCCGACTCGGACGATCCGGCGGTGCTGGCCGGTGCCGCCCGGGACTATCTGCGGCGTACCTTCCTGGCGGCCCGGGTGGCGATCTGCGGGGCCAACTTCGCGGTGGCCGAGACCGGCTCGTTGGTGGTCGTCGAGTCCGAGGGCAACGGCCGGATGTGCCTGACCCTGCCGGACACCCTGATCGCCGTGGTCGGGGTGGAGAAGCTGCTGCCCCGCTTCGCCGATCTCGGTGACTTCCTGCGGCTGCTGCCGCGCTCGTCGACCGGCGAACGGATGAACCCGTACACCTCGATCTTCACCGGGGTGACCCCCGGCGACGGGCCGCGTCGGCTGCACGTCGTGCTGCTGGACAACGGCCGACGCCGGGTGGCGGCCGACCCGGTGGGCCGGGCGGCGTTGCGCTGCATCCGCTGCTCGGCCTGCCTGAACGTGTGCCCGGTCTACGAGCGGGTCGGCGGCCACGCCTACGGCTCGGTCTATCCCGGGCCGATCGGGGCGATCCTGTCGCCCCAGCTCACCGGGCAGGACGCCGGCCACAACGCGACCCTGCCGTACGCCTCGACGCTCTGCGGGGCCTGCTACGACGTCTGCCCCGTCAAGATCGACATCCCGGCCATCCTGGTCCACCTGCGCCAGACGGGGCCGAAGCCGGCCGCCGAACGCGTGGCGATGGCGTGGCTCGCCTGGACGATGCGTGACCGTCGGCGGTGGCGGGCGGCGCTGCGGGCGGCCCGCTCCGGCGGCCGGCCCCTGCGGGTGCTGGGCCGGCGGCACGGCGGGCGGCTGCGCCGCGCCCCGTGGCCCCTGTCGGCGTGGACGACGCACCGCGACGCCCCACTGCCCGCCGAGGAGTCCTTCCGCGACTGGTGGCACCGCACCCATGACTCCTGAGCTGACCGCGCTCTTCGTCGCCCGGGCCGGGGACCACCACGCCGGGGTGCACCCCTGCACCCCGGCGGAACTGCCCGGGCTGCTCGCCACCCTGCTCGCCGGGGCGACCGCCGTGGTGCTGCCGCCCGGGACACCACCGCAGTGGACCACCCGGCTCGGCCCGCCCACCCTGGCCGGCGACATGCTCACCGCCACCGAGCTGGACGCCCCCGGCCTGGCCGTGCTCACCGGCTGCGCACTCGCCGTCGCCGAGACCGGCACCCTGGTCCTCGACGGGGGCGCGGCCCAGGGCCGCCGGTTGCTGACCCTGGTCCCCGACCACCACGTCTGCGTGGTCCGCGCCGCGCAGATCGTGGCCGACGTGCCCGACCTGGTGATCGCGCTGCCCGACCCCACCCGCCCCCTGACGATGATCTCCGGCCCCTCCGCGACCAGCGACATCGAGCTGAACCGGGTGGAGGGCGTGCACGGCCCCCGCCGCCTCGACATCGTCTGCCTCCCCCCGGGGTAGCCGGGCCGGGCCCACCGGACCCCGCCATGATCGCGCTCGATCCGTGTCGTAGTGGCATCCGGCCGCGACGGAGGGGACCACCTCCGGGATCGAGCACGATCAAGCGGTTCCCCCACGGACCGGCAGCGCGGGCCACGAGCGCACCCCGGCTACCCTCGCCGCCGTGGACGCTGTGGAGATCGAAGCACCCGTCGTCGCGGTCACCGTCTATCCGGACCGGGCCCGGGTCACCCGCCGGGGGAGCACCCGGTTGACCGCCGGGGAACACCGGATCCGGATCGCCCCCCTGCCGCTGCGGCTGCGCCGGGACTCCCTGCGCACCGGGGGCGGGGGCGCGGTCACCGTCCTCGGGGTGGAGGTGAGCACCTGGCGGCAGCCCCGCAGCACCGACGGTCAGGTCGACACGCTCACCCGGCGGGCCCGGGAACTGGCCGACGCCCTGGCCGAGGTCGACGACGACGCCGAGGTCGAGACGCAGCGACGACAGTTCCTCACCCGGCTGGCCGACCGGGCCGGCGGCACGTACGCCCGCACGCTGGCCGCCGGTGACACCGCCCCGACCGACGTGGCCACCTTCGCCGACGCGGTGGCCGCCCAACTCGCCGAGTCCCACCGCCGTCGACGTGGGCTGGCCCGGCAGCGCACCGAGCTGACCGAGGAGTTGGCGGCCGTCGAACGGGAGCTGGCCGCCGCGAACGGCAAACGGGAACCGGACCGGCTGGCCGCCGAGGTGACGGTGGCGGTGGACGCCGACGACACCGACGTGGACCTGGAGCTGAGCTACCTGGTCGACGGGGCACGCTGGGAATCCTCCTACGACCTGCGGCTGGTCGAGGAGACCATGACGGTCACCTGGTTCGGTCTGGTCACCCAGGACACCGGCGAAGACTGGCCGCAGTGCGCGCTGCAACTCTCGACCGCCCGGCCGGCGGTGGCTGCCGGCGTACCCGAGTTGTCGCCCTGGTATCTCGACCGGGTCCGGCCGGTGCCGGTGCCCCGGACGGCGGCGAGCTTCGGCGCACCACCGCCCCCCGCGCCCGCCGCCGCCCCGGCCGGTGGTGGTGGGGTGGCCCGCGCGGGCGCCCCGCGCCCCGTGGTGCGGGAAAGCGTGGCCGAGGTCGAGCAGGGGGTCACCGCGGCCACCTACCGGCCGGCCCGCCCGGTGGCGGTGCCCGCCGACGGCAGCGCCTACCGGGCCGTCATCGCCGTGCTGGACCTGCCGGTCCGCCTCGACCACGTGACCGTGCCGGTCCGGGCCGCCGAGGCGCACCTGCGGGCGACGGTCCGCAACACCTCGGCGCACACCCTGCGCGCCGGCCCGGCGGCGGTCTTCCACGGTGCCGACTTCGTCGCCGCCACCCGGCTGCCGACGTGGGCGCCCGACGAGGAGACCGAGCTGGCGCTCGGGGTGGACGACCGGGTCCGGGTGGAACGGGAGCTGACCCGGCGGGCCGACACCCGGGCCACCCTCGGCTCCACCCGGCGGCGGGACGTGGAGTACCGGATCAGCGTGGCCAACCACACCCCCCGGCCGGCGACCGTCGAGGTCCACGACCAGCTGCCGGTCTCCCGCGACGAGGCGGTGGCGGTCCGGGAGGCCGCCCTGACCCCGCCGCCGGACGAGCGTACCGAGCTGGGCGAGCTGACCTGGCGGTTGCGGCTCGGCCCGGGCGAGAGCGGCGAGATCACCCTCGGTTTCCGGGTCGAACTCGGCAAGGGGGTCGACCTGGCCGGCTGGCGGGAGTGACCGCCGCTCCCGCCGTGACCCGCCCGGCCGGCCGGGCGGGTCACGGCGGTCACCCGACGGCCGTCACGGTGAGCGCGGCGACCGACGGGTGGGGCCGCCCCTGCGCGTCGTCGATCGCGACGGCCAGCCCGCCGGTGGCCCCCGGCCCGGTGGGCGTGACCACCCGCAGGGCCGGGCCGCCGTCGACCCGGGCCACCGTCTCCCCGTCGCGCACGGTGACCGCGAGCCGGTGGGTGGCCGCCGGATCCAGCGCGGCCTCGGCGACCACCCGGCCGGCGCGCAGCAACGCCACCCGGCCGTGGGCCACCCGCACCGACACCGTGGCGTCACCGTTCACCCCGACCAGCACGGTCACCGTGCCGCCGTCGGCACGCAGGCCACGCACCGTGGCGTCGGCCGTGTAGCCGGTCCAGTCCGCGCTGGCGTACGCGAGCAGGGTGCCGTAGGCGCGGCGGGGGCTGTCGGCGGGGAACCGGCCGCCGGTCAGCGGGGACAGGTCGGTCATCGGCTCGCCGTGCTGGTCGCGCCAGTCCCAGGCGCGGGCGAACGGGTCGGTCACCCCGGCCGGCACACCCGTGCGTTCGACGACCGCGCTGACCAGTTCGGCGGCGTCGGTCGTGGCGTACACCTCGGCCCGCTCGACCTGCCCGTCGGCCGCCGACCGGCGGCTGCCCGGTTGCGGGGCGAGCGACTTGTTGGTCAGCGCGCCGACGAACCGGGCGGCGATCAGGTCGCGGCTGAACGCGGCGGCCTGCGGGTCGGTCGTCGCGTCCCCGATCTCGGAGAACGGGTACGCGAACAGGCGCGGCCGGGGCAACCCGTGGGTGGTGAACGCGGCGAACATCGCATCGAAGTCGGCGGTCAGCCGCTGCCGGTAGGCGGCCAGGCTCTCCTGGGTGCCGGTGGTCGGCTCCCACCGCCGGTGGGTCAGCGGGGAGCCGAGCCGCCCTGGCGCGGTCTGCACCCGGGTGTGCAGGTCGTGGGTGTGCGCCTGGAAGTCCCACCGGCCGGAGCGGCGCATCCGGTCGATCTCCGCCCAGCTCAGGTAGTACGGCCGGTGGGTGCCCACCTGCCCGGTGATCAGGTAGGAGGCGGCCACCATCCGGTGCCGGCGCAGGATCGGGTCGGCGTACGACCACAGGCCCCGGGTGCCGTCGTCGAAGGTGAGGTAGACCGAACGGGCCGGCACCTCGCCGCCGCGCAGGTAGTCGACGTACTGGGCCGAGGAGATCGTCCGGTAGCCGGCGGTGCGCAGTGCGGTGAGCTGGGCGTCGAACGCCTCCGGGGTGACCACGTAGTGTTCCCGGCCGCCCGGCGTGGTCGCCGCCGGGTCGTCGCCGTGCGGTCGGATGTCGTGGTAGGCCACCACCACCGGCGCGGCCCGCTCCGGCAGCCGCCCGGCCGTCTCGGCGAAGCGGCGCAGGTCGGCGGGGTCGACCCGGGTGACCGGGGTGTCGTGCTGCCCGCTGACGTGACGGCGCAGGTCGGCCAGGTACCAGGACACCCCGAAGGGCGCCGCCACCACCAGCAGGGTCACCAGCGACAGCAGTCCGCCGAGCGTGCGGGGCCACAGCCGGCTCACCGGAGCACCTCGCCCCGGGAGAAGACCACCGCGTAGAGCAGCACCAGCACCGCCGCCCCGGCGAGGGTGAGCGCCACCCGGGCCAGCCGGCTCAGCGACCGCCGCCCGGCGTTCACACCGTGCTCCGCGACCACACGCCACGCCGGATCGTCCCCACCGACCAGGGCAGCAACCAGGACAACATGGTGGCGGAGAGCACGCTCATCAACGGCCGGTACGCCCAGCGCGGGTCACCCGGGTTGTCCAGCCGGTAGGCCAGCCCCCACGCAGTGCCCTTGAGCAGCACCCCGCACAGGTAGAGCAGCGGCACCGCCCACCAGCCGCGCAGCGGCGCCCAGACCAGGTGGGAGAAGGCCATCGCCGGGGCCAGCGCCACCCACAGCGCGTGTCCGTAGTAGAGCGCGGCCGGGCCGGGCCCCCGCCGCCACATGAACGTGCCGGTGAAGAACAGGTTCCGCACGTAGCTTTTCTTCCAGCGGGTCTGCTGACGCAGGAACGGCCGCAGCCGGGCCGGCACGGTGGTCCACACCTTCGCCGAACGCACGTAGCCGACCCGCCAGGCGCGGGGCGGGTGGTCCTCGTCGCGGACGAACGGCGAGTCGGCGAAGCGCGCCTTGAGCCGGTCGCCGATCCAGCGTTGCCCCAGCACGTAGCCGGTGAGCTGCCGGTCGGTGGCGAACCGGAACTCGCCGCCGAGGAACCGGTCGGCCGCCCAGGCGGGCAGGTAGTTGAGCACCGCCTCCCGCCGGAACACCGCCAGCGGGCCGGAGACGCAGGTGACCGCCCCGAACGACGCCTCGGCAGCCTTGGAAACCCGGAACTGGCCCTCGTACCAGACGTCCTGGACCCGGGTGAGCAGCGACTCGTCGGGGTTCAGCGCGCGGGCGTGGCCGCTGACCGCGCCGAGGTCGGGTTGCCGCAGCAGGGCCTCGACGCAGCGGCCCAACGCGTCCGGGGCGAGCACGCAGTCGGAGTCGGTGAAGGCGAGCACGTCGCCGGTGGCGTGTCGGGCGGCGTGCACCAGGGCCCGCTTCTTTCCGACGTTGCGCGGCAGGTGCAGCACGGTGACCGGGAGTTCGGCGGCCAGCCGGTCGAGCACCTCGGCGGTGCCGTCGGTGGAGCCGTCGTCGACCACGATCACCTGCAACGGGCGGACGTCGCTGCCGGTCATCGACCGCACGCACGCCTCGATGCCGTCCGCCTCGTCCTTCACCGCCACCAGCAGGCTCACCGTCGGGGCCGGCGGCAGCGGCGGGAAGGAGGCGGTGTGCCGGGGCTGCGCCGGGGCCTCGGCGGGGTCGACGTAGCGGGCGTAGGCCAGGTAGAACACGGCGACGGTGGCGGTGAGCACGGCGAAGCCGTAGAACGCCAGCAGCGGGGCGTACGGCAACTGGGGCAGTTGCCGGGCCAGCAGCACGATCAGCGGCAGCAACGCGAGCACGGTGAGCAGCCGGCGCAGGCCACGCCGGACGGGGGCGGTCACCGGCATCTCAGACGACCTCCCGCCGGGGCAGCCCGGCCAGCCGGTAGGTGGCGTCGAGCACCATCGGCTGCCCGCGCAGCCACGCCTCGTCCAGGCCGGACTGGCGGGTGTGCACGACCACCAGGTCCCACTCCCGGTCGGCCGGGTCGGCGACCCGGTGCAGGGTCTGGCCGTCGGGGGTGCGGACCGTGTCGACGAGCTCGTCGACGAAGCCGACGTCCGCGCCGGCCCGGACCAGCTCACCGATGATCTCCAACGCCGGGGACTCCCGTACGTCGGCCACCCCGGGCTTGTAGGTCACCCCGGCGAGCAGCACCCGGGCGCCGAGCAGGGGGCGGCCGGCCCCGGCGAGCAGTTCCCGGATCCGGTCGACGACCCGGCGGGGGCGGGCGGCGATGCCCCGCATCGCGGTCTCGATCAGGGGCGCCTCGCGGCGTTGGCCGCGTACCTGCCACAGCAGGTAGTGCGGGTCGCAGGGGATGCAGTGCCCGCCCACCCCGGGGCCGGGCTGGAAGGCCATGAACCCGTACGGCTTGGTGTCCGCCCCGTCGATCACCTCGGTGACGTCCAGGTGCAGGTCCCGGCAGAGGTCGGCGAACTCGTTGGCGAGGGCGATGTTGACCGCCCGGAAGGTGTTCTCCAGCAGCTTGGTCATCTCGGCGGCCTCGGGGGAGCCGAGCCGGTGCACCAGGGGGGTGATCCGGGACAGCGCGGCGGCGGCCCGTGCGGTGCAGTCCGGGGTGGTGCCGCCGACGACCCGGGGGGTGAGTTCCTGGCGGTGCCGGTCGTTGCCGGGGTCGACCCGTTCCGGGGCGAAGGCCACGAAGACCTCCTGCCCGACCCGCAGGCCCCGGGCGGCCAGCGGCGCGACCAGCAGCTCCCGGGTGGTGCCGACGTAGCTGGTGGAGGTGAGCACGATGGTCTGGCCGGGGCGGGCGTGGGCGACCACCGCCGCGCAGGCCGCCCGCAACGCGGCGAGGTCGGGGGCGAGGTGCCGGTCGACCGGCGTGGGTACGCAGATCAGCACCGTGTCGGCGTCGGCGATCTCACCGACCGCGGTGGTGAGGCGCAGCGCGGGATCGGTGGCCCGCAACGTCTCCCGGAGTCGGTCGTGGTCGTCGTCGAGCAGGTCGGCGCGACCGGCCCGGATGTCGTCGAGCCGGTCCGGTGAGATGTCCACCCCGATCACCCGGGAGCCGCTGGCGACCAGGGCCAGGCTGGTCGGCAGGCCCACGTAACCGAGGCCCACCACGGCGGTACGCGCCCCGGGGGCGGTGGTGGCGGTGGCCGGCTCCGGTGGCGCGGCCGGGGCCGTCGGGGCGCTGGTCGGGACGTCGGACCGGGCGGCGGGCAGAAGCTGCGACATGGTCGGTGACCCTCACGGACGGTGAACGGGGATGACCCAAGAGTGCGACTAGCCCACCCCCGTCGGCTGTCCGACGAACAGTCGTCACGAAGCGAAAAGGCTACGGTCGGTGACTGTCCTTTCGGTCAGTTTTCGGCGTGTTACCTGCCCGGAAGCGGTGTTGCCACCTGGAAGTCCTGACCGGCGGTGGTCTCCGGCGCATCATGGGTCCCGCCCGTCCCACCGCTGTCACCGGTCGGTGCGGAGTAAGAATCATCACTGGCGGTGAGCCGTCGATCGTGCGCAACCCGCCGGGGCCGGCGGTCCGACCGGTCGGCCGTTCCCCGGCTCCACGGCCCCGCGTGTCGCCCCGGGAGCGCCCGGGCGGGACGGGTGCGATCCGGCGATCCGTGTGGTTCACCGTCTCTGCCGCCGCCTGGGGCGACGGGCGGGCGTGGTGTCGCCCGGCTGCTCCGACGGGTACTCCGGGCACCCCCGTCGATGGTCACCCACGGTGACGCAGCGGTGCCGGCTGCTGGGTGCCGCCGCGTGACGGGACGACGGCCCGGCTTTGTCGCCCGGGTGGGCTAGCCTCCGGTGTCTTAACCCACCGAGCCATGGGGTGTCCACATGGGATGGTCAGAGGTGTCGGGTGGCTACCAGGTCACTCTCCGCGATGGTGATGTCGTCGCCCGGAACGCCAAGGGACGGGAACTCCGTTCCGTGCCGGCGTCCCTGCGCGACGATCCGACCGTGGTGGGGCTGCGTCAGCTCACCGAGTGGCTGACCCGGCACGAGGGCCAGTGCCGCACGGACATCGAACGCTGGATGGTGCGTTCGCTGCCGGTGCCGGTCGCGGTCCTGACCGAGGTGTGGCCGGACGAGGCGTGGCGCACCGCGCTGACCGACCTCGTCGTCGTGGTGCTCGACGACGACGGCCACCGGGACCCGGACGGCGTGGGTCTGCTCCGCGAGGTCGGCGACGGTCAGGTCGGGCTGGTCGACCTCGACGGTGACTCCGTCCGCCGGGCCGCCCGACGGATCGTCATCCCCCACCCGGTCACCCTCGACGACCTCGACGACCTCCGGGAGTTCGCCGCCGAACTCCAGGTCCGCCAGTCCGTCGACCAGCTCTTCCGGCAGACCTGGGTCCGGGGGCCGCAGGTCGACGCGACGGCGACCCGGTTCGGCGACTACGCCGGCGGCCGGTACGACCAGCTGCGCCACCTGACGGCCCGCGCGACGAAGCTCGGCTACCCGGTGCGCGGCGGCAACGCGGTGTGCCGGATCGTCGAGGACGGGCGCACCGTCGAGGCCCGGTCGTGGGTCGGCGCGGAGGACCCGTACTTCGAGACCGAGACCGGTGACCTCGTCTTCACCGACCGGCACGGCACCGCCCTGCCGCTGGGCGCGGTCGGCCCGGTGGCCTGGTCGGAGGGAACCCGGATGGCCGCCGCGCTGTACGCCGGCCGGGTCGTGGCAGCAGAGCAGGAGGAGGACCGGTGAGCATCGACGCGATGGACCTGTTGGAGGCGGGCGCGGTGCTGCCCGTCGGCACGGTGGTGGCCAAGGACGACACCACCGACACCCTGACCGCCCGCCGGTACACCCACCCCGTCCTCGCCGGACGGACCGTGGTCCGGCTGGTCAGCGAGGCGCTGGGCGAGGCCGAGGACCTGTCCATGGAGTTCCTCGGCTTCGACCGGCCGCAGCGGGTGACCCCGGTCGGCGTGGTCCGCCAGCAGGCGCTCGGCTTCCCGGCCTGGGCGCTGGTCCACGACCCGGCCAACGGGCACCACGCCCTGGCCCTGGTCAAGGAGATCGAGCGGCTGGCCCGTACGGCGCGCTCCCGGGTCGGCCCGGCCAAGGACGGCTTCAACGCCCTCGGGGAGCGGCTGGCCCGGTCGGTGCCGCACTTCCTGCCCACGTTCTACGAGGAGGCCGGTCGGGCGTTCCTCGCCGCCGACAGCGTCACCCACGCCGCGAGCATGTTCGGCAAGGCCCGCGACGCCGAACGCGCCTACGGGCTGACCATCGACGAGGACCGCCAGCACGCCGTGTTCCTGGAGTTCGCGCTGGCCGGGGCGCTGACCGCGAAGGCGCTCTCCGGTCACGCCCGGGACCTCGCGACCCGGCGTTCCGCCGCCGACGCGTACGCGATGTTCCTGCGGCTGTGCGTGGAGCGCACCCTGGGTGGCCTGCCCCCGTACGCGGCGATGCACACCGACCTGCGCCGGCTGGCCCGCGCCGCCGGGCTCGACCCGGCCGCCGAGGACGAGCGGGTACTCGGCGAACTGTTGGCCGCGCCCGCGCTCAACCGGGCGCCGGAGGCGTTCTGGAACGCCTACCGGGCGTCGTTGGCCCGGCTCGCCGCGAACGATCCCGCCCTGCGCGGCCGGCTGCTCGGCCTGACCCCCCAGCACTGCGGCGACGACGTCTGGCTGGAGGTGCTGGAGTCGGCCGGCGCCACCCAGGCGCTGACCGGGCCGGCGGGCGGCGTCCCCGCCGAGGCCGAGTCGCCGGACGGACCCGCCGGCTGGCTGCGCCGCTTCGACGAGCACCGGGAACGCCGCTCGTGGCGGGTCCGCAAGCGGCACCCCGGGCTGCTCGCCCTGGTGGACCGGATGGCGGGACGGCTCAAGGCCGACGGGGTGCCGGTCGTTCTCTGCCGCGCCCACGACGCCGTGGACCTCGACCTGCTCGACACCTGCCTGGCGCTGGGGGTGCCCGTCGCGGATCCGGCCGGCGACGTCCGGCACCGGCTGGACAACTGGTTCTCCGACGACACCGACGGCCGGCGTGACCTGGTCGCCGTCGCCGCCGACCCCCGGTTCCTGCCGATGCTGCTCGAGGGCGTCGAACGGCGACTGCGCACCGGCGCGCGCGACCAGCGCGACCCGACGCCCCGGGTACGGGAGATCGTCGCGGTGCCCGGCCTGCGGACCGCCCTGCGCAGCTGGCTGGACACCCTCGCCGACGCCGTCGGGCGGCAGGGGCTGCCGACACTCGACCAGCACCTCGACCGGGTCGGTACCGTCGCCTGCCCGACCGGCTTCGCCGTCAACCCCGACGCGGTACGCCGACTCGTCGACCACGACCTCGGCCCGGTCCTCGGCCGTACGCTGCGCTGCGGCCTGCTCGACGAGTACGGCTGGCCCGCCCTGGACACCGCCGCCGAACGGCTCACCGAGTCGACCACGGACGTGCAGCTCACCGGGCAGTGGCCGAACCTGCTGCTGCTCACCGGCGACCTGGTGACGGTCATCGGGCCGGACGCCGTGGAGCAGGAACACCTGATGCGGATCCCGGCCGGGGAGAACCGGTACCGCTGGCGGCTGGTGCTGCGCCACGTCGACGGGCAACTGCTGGTCTGCTGGGACCGGGGCCGGGACCGGGCCGCCTACTGGAGCGGCACCCCGGACGACGTCTTCACCCTCGCCGACGACGCCTTCACCACCTACCCCCAGCTGTCGCTGCCGCTGCCCGGCGGCGGGCGCACCATGGGGCGGCGTCCGTTGCGGGTCGGCGACCGGGCCGAGCGAACCGGTGGCCGGGTCATCAGCGACGGCACCACCTACTGGCTACGCGCCGCCGACCACCCGCTGGGCTGGCAGGAGTACGACCCCACGACGGGCGAGCGTGGACGGTTCTCCCGGCCGACGTTCTTCGAGGACGGCACCGTCGACGGTCGACCCCTCGACGCCGGCGCGTCCTGGCTGCGCCCCACCGAGTCGTCCGACAGCCCGCTGGGCCGCGCCGACGGGCTGGCCGGCTGGCGGGTGCGGCGCGGGGCGGACGGCGGCTGGTCCGGCGAAGCCGTGAACGGGCGGTCCTTCGCCCTGCCGGCGGGTGCCGCCGACGGCAGGCTCGCGGCGGCGGTGCGGTTCCCCGGCGCGGACACCACCTTCGGACTGCTGCACGGTGGCCGGGGCGCCAACGGCGAGTTGCTGCTCTGCGCCGAGGACGGCTTCCTGCTCGGGCGCTACCCGTCCGGCGGTGAGCGGTCCGCCTTCGCCGCCGGCAGCCGGCTGGTGCCGCCGCCGGAGTACTGGCACTTCCTGCGCCCCCGCGACGAGGCCGGCTCGGCGGCGCTGCGCGACGTCACCGACGCGCAGGCCGGCGCCCTGCTGGCCGACGCGGCCGGGCTGGACGCCGACCAGGTGCGTGCCCTGGTCGGCCGGCACCTGCCGCAGCTCACCGCGCCCGCCCTCGTCGCCGGGGTCGCCGGGCTCGTCACCCGGGCCGCCGAGCAGGTGACGCGGCTGCGGACGCTGGCCGCCGTGCTCGACGGCGAGCAGGACAACGCGCTGCCGGCGCAGGAGGCCCCGACCGGGTCACCGGCGGTCGACCGGCTGCTCTCCGAAGGGCTCGCCGGGCTGATCCAGTACTGCTACGCCGCGGAGGACAGCTCCCTGCGGCTGATCTCCCGCGCGGGTGCCGCGCTCACCGGCACCGACCCGATGCCTGCCGCCCGGGTCCAGCTGGACGGTGACCTCGACTGGTTCGACCTGCTGGGGGTACTGCCGGCCGCGATGTACCGGGCGGTGGCCCCGATCTGCCTGTCCGAGGTCCGTGAGGCGCTGCTGACGCTGCTGGAGGTGTGCGCCCGTTCCGGGCTCCTCGCCCCGGGCAGCCGACTGCGGCGGGTCACCCTGGTCGCCGACGGCAACCAGCCGCTCGACCACGTCCGGGGACAGGTGCTGACCGAGGCCGGCCGGCGGTTGCTGGTGCTCGCCGTCGACACCGACGACCGTGAACTCGACGTGCTCGACTGGACGCCGACCGGACGGTTCTCGGCGGTGTCCGGCTTCCGGATCACCGAGGAGCGGATCCTGCCGACCGGTGACGTCACGCCGCAGCGGATCGACGAGTTCGTCCGGCTCGCCCGGGCCAACGAGCCGATGGAGTGGCAGCCGGAGTGGGCCCGCACCCTGTCCGACGCGGCGGGCATGAGCTACTCCGAGGCGGTGCTGCTGCTGGCGGGCCTGCCCCGGCTCGTGTGGGAGAGGGCCCCCGCCGAACTGCTGACCATCCTGGAACTGCCCGACCCGGCCGCCCCCGCCGCGGCGGCCCGGTTCTGGGGCACCGGCGGTCGCGGCCGGCAGGTCTTCGCCAACCTGCTCGGGCGGCTGATCCCCGAGGACGCGGCGCGGCTGTGGGTCGACGGGCCCCGGCAGGATCTGATCGTCGAGGAGTGGGTGCGGCGGCACGGGCCACGGCGACCCGTGTCCGACGAGTTGATCGTTCAGGTGGACCGGGCCGGGGTGACCAGCCCGCTGCCGGCCTCGACGGTGCTCCACTGGGTCGCCAACGCGGCCACCGGCCGCTGGCTGGCCGGGTCCGGCACCGGTGTCGACGACGACGACGCGCTGATCGCGCTGACCAGGACGCTGCCGTGGCTGGCGTACCACCTGGCCGTCGACGACCCGATCCGGGCGGCGCTGCCGGTCGCCGCCGACCTGGCCCGGCAGCGGTTGGCCGACCCCGGCTTCACCGTCTTCGTCGGGCACGTCGACGGCACGAAGCTGCCGGCGTTCACCGCCGCGTTCGGCCTGCCGGTGACGACCGGCCCGGCCGGCACCGAGGTCGGCCCGGTGCTGATCCCGCCGACCGACCGCTGGCACCGGGTCCGGTTGTACCCGTCCCGGCTGTCCGCAACGGACGATCCGGCGGTGGCCGTGCTGCGGGCCCGCCTCGACCACGTCAACGAGCAGCTGCTCGCGGCGCTGCGGGCGCTGGTCGGCGGCCAGCTCACCGAGGTGGTGTCGCACGTCGTCCCGGCGATGGACGACGGCTTCGCGCAGGACCCGACCCGGTCCGACCCTGAACTGGTCGCCACGGTCGCCACGACGCTCGGGCTGGGTGCCGACGCCGCGGCGCTCTACCTGCAACTGCTCGCCCTGCCCGACCCGACCGACCGCAACGTCGCCCGGTGGACCGGCTGGAAGCCGGCCCGACTCAAGGCGGCCCGCGCCGAGCTGGCCGCGACCGGTCACGTCGTGGTGGCGAAACGGCCCCGGGCCGGGCGGTCGCTGTTCCTGCCCGGCGGCTGGTTGGCGCTCAAGGCGCCGCTGCTGCCGCTGGAACGGTGGAAACTCCCGCTGCTGATCGGGGGCGAGGGTGGCGTGACCGCCCTCGGCATCGTCTCCCCGGTGGCCCCACCGCCCCGCCTGTTCGCGCTCGCCTGGGCCCGGCTGCGCGACGGCGACGCACCCCGCTTCGACGATCTCGTTACGGAAGGCCGCCGATGACCACCACGACCACCCCGACGGCGCGTCAGGTCGAGCCGGCCGAACACGCCCACGCCACCGAGCTGGCGTTCCTCGCCGCGTACGACGACGGGGCCCGGCCGCCGGGCTGGCGGTTGACCCCCCGTGCCGTCGTCACGTTCATCGTCGGCAGCGCCGGTGTCCCGCTGGAACTGCCCCGACAGGCCCGCCGTGACGACCTGCCCCGCACCCTGACCGTGGCCGCCAAGTTCGTCGGGGAACGGGCACTGGTCGAACGCTGCGTCGTCACCCTCGCCGGGGAGCGGGGCCTGCTGCTCGTCGGCGAACCGGGCACCGCCAAGTCGATGCTGTCGGAGCTGCTGTCCGCCGCGATCTGCGGCAGCAGCGAACTGGTCGTGCAGGGCACCGCGGGCACCACCGAGGACCAGCTCCGCTACGGCTGGAACTACGCGCTGCTGCTCGCGCACGGGCCGAGCGCCGCCGCGCTGGTGCCGTCGCCGATCCTGTCCGCGATGCGTACCGGCGCGGTGGCCCGGGTGGAGGAGATCACCCGCTGCCTGCCGGAGGTCCAGGACGCGCTGGTGTCCATCCTGTCCGACCGGCGGATCGCGGTGCCCGAGCTGTCCGGCACCGCCGACGCCACCGTCCCCGCCGCGCCCGGGTTCACGCTGATCGCCACCGCCAACCTGCGTGACCGGGGGGTGTCGGAGATGTCGGCGGCGCTCAAGCGCCGGTTCAACTTCGAGACCGTCGGCCCCATCGGTGACCTGGCCCAGGAGATCGCCCTGGTGCAGCGGCAGGCCCGCGCCACGCTGGAGCGGGTGCAGGCCCCCTTCGCGGTCGACGAGGCCGTGCTGGAGGCCCTGGTCACCGCGTTCCGGGACCTGCGCGCGGGTCGGTCGGTCGAGGGCTGGGAGGTGGAACGGCCCTCCACCGTGATGAGCACCGCCGAGGCGGTGGCGGTCGCATCGTCGCTGGCGCTGGCGGCGGCCTACTTCCCCGGCGACCGGGACGTGTTGTCGCTGCTGCCGGGTCACCTGCTCGGCGTGGTCCGCAAGGACGACCCGGCCGACGGGGCCAAGTTGCTCGGCTACTGGGACGGCGCGGTGCGGCGGCGGGCCGAGGACGGTGCGCGGCTGTGGCGGCAACTCTGGGAACTGCGCGATGTCCTCGCCGACTGAACCGCCGTCCCCGGCCGGGCCGCCGTCGCCGCGCGCCGCGCAGGTGCCCGCCGGGCCACCGGCGGAACCGGTCGACCCCACGGTCGCGGTCACCGCGCTGGCCGGGCACCGGCGGCCCTACCTGATCGGGGTACGCCACCACTCGCCCGCGCTGGCGGTGGCCCTGCCCCGGCTGCTGGCCGGGTACCGGCCCGAGGTGCTGCTCCTGGAACTCCCACCGGAACTCGGCGAGTGGCTGCCGTGGCTCGCCGACCCGGCCACCACCGCCCCGGTGGCGCTGGCCGGGGTGGTCGGCGAGGGCGGGGGACCGGCGTTCTACCCGTTCGCCGACTTCTCCCCGGAACTGGTGGCGGTGCGCTGGGCCGCCCGTAACGGGGTTCCGGTCGTACCGTGTGACCTGCCGTTGGCGGACGCGGCCTGGGGGGAGCGCGAGCCGGGTGCCGCCCCGACGCCGGGCTTGTCGTTCGCCGACGCGCTGCGCGCGGCGGGCAGCGGGCGGGCCGACGAGGACCTGTGGGACCGGTCGGTCGAGGCCCGCGCCCCGGGCGCCGACCCGGAGGCGGTACGCCGGGCGGCGCTCGCGGTCGGCTGGGCGATGCGGGCCGACGCCGAACGGGGGACCGGGGTGTCCCCCCTCGACCTGCGGCGGGAGGCATGGATGCGGCAGTGCCTGGCGGAGGCGGGGCAGCGTCGGGTCGCCGCCCTGGTCGGCGCGTTCCACGCCCCGGCGCTGCTGACCGGTGCGCCGGCCCCGTCCCGGGCCGGGCCGGCCGGTGCGTCGTCGGTGGTGACGTCGCTGGTGCCGTACACGTTCGGGTTGCTCGACGCCCGGTCGGGCTATCCGGCGGGCATCCGCGATCCGCAGTGGCAGCAGTCGGTCCTCACCGCCGCCGGCGACCCCGCCGCGGTCGAGTCGGCCACGACCGCCGCCGTGGTGGCCGTCTGCGCGGCGATCCGGCGGGCCGGCCACCCGGCCGGTCCCGGCGAGGCCCGGGAGACGGTCCGGCTCGCCCTCGACCTGGCCCGACTGCGCGGCCTGCCCGCACCGGGCCGGGGTGAACTGGTCGAGGCGATCCAGAGCGTGTTGGCCCACGGCGAGGTGCTCGGTCGGGGTCGGGCGGTGGCCCGCGCGATGGAGGAGGTACTCGTCGGGGACCGGCGCGGCGCGCTGGCCCCCGGTGCCCCCCGCTCCGGGCTGGCCCCGGCGGTGCGGGAACTGCTGGCCCGGTTGCGCCTGCCCGGGGCCGGCGACCCAGCCAGGGAGCTGCGGTTGGACCCGTTGCGTTCGCCGCTGGACCGGCGGCGGGAGATCACCCTGCACCGGCTGACGGTCTGTGGCGTCGGCTACGCCACGCCGGTCGCCGGCACGGGGGTCGGCGGGGTCGACCCGGTCACCACCCGCTGGCGGGTGGAGTGGTCGCCCCGGACCGAGGCGACCATCGAGGTGGCCGGGCTGCACGGGGTGACCCTCGGCCAGGCCGCCGAGGGCGCGTTGGTGCAGCGGCGACGGCGGGAGCGGGCCGAGGACGGACCGACGGTGACCGCCCTGATCGCCGGGCTGGAGGACGCCGCCCGGTGCGACCTGGCCGGGTTGGCCGCCCGCCGGCTCGCCGAGGTGGCGGTCACCGTACCGGCCGAAGGCACCCTCGGTGAACTGGTCGCCGCGTTGGCGCTGCTCGACCGGTTGCGCCTCGGCCACCTGCCAGGCACATCGGAGCTGCCGGCGGACGAACTGGGCCGGGTCGTCGAGGCGTTGGAGAGCGCGGCGGTCCGGCAGGTCGACGGGCTGCTCGGCGCCGAGGACGTATCCGACGCGGAGGCGTTGGCAACGCTCGCCCAGCGGGCCGACGTCGCCGGGGCGGGGCTGCGCCTGGCCGACTGCCTGGCCCGGCTCGCCACCGGGGGTTCGCCGCTGATGGCCGCCGCCGCCGGGGCGGTCCAGGTCCTGCTGGGCCTGCGGGAGCCGGCCGCCTACGGACGGCTCGTCACGTCCTGGCTGGACACCGCGACGACGCCCACCGGACGCCAGCAGTTGCAGGGCCACCTGACCGGGTTGCTGGTCGCCGCCGAACCGCTGCTACGGGCCAGCGACGAGGTGCTCGACGGGCTCCTGGAACGGGTCGAGACCCTGCCCGACGAGGAGTTCCTCATCCGGCTGCCGGCGCTGCGCGCCGGCTTCCACGTGGTCAGCCCGGCCGGGCGGGACCGGCTGCTGGACGTGGTCCGGGAACGACTGGACGACACCGGTCCGACCGCCGACGTCGCGGTGCTCGACGACCCGGACGCCCTGCTGGTCCGGCTGCACGCCGACGCGGCGGGCCGCCGGGCGCTCCTGGCGCAGGGTCTGCTCGCCGCCGAGCCGGCGGACCCGTCGCCGCAGCCGCCGACGGTCACCGACGCGACGCGGCCGGCCGTCCGGCGTACCCCGGCCGGTGGGTTGTCGACAGTGGACCGGTGGCGGCTGGTGCTCGGCCGGGAGTCGACCCGGGTCGGGCCGCGCGCCCGCCGCTACGCCACCGCGCTCGACGAGCTGTACGGGGCCGGCCGGGGTGAGGGGGCCGGTGCCGAGGCGGCCGGTCGCGCCGGCCGGGAGGCGTCCTTCCCCGGCGTACGGGAGTGGGCGCAGGAACTGTCCGCCCTGTTCGGCCCCGGGGTGCGCGAGGAGGTGCTGGCCCGGGCGGTGGAGGCGGGCCGGCTGGACGCGGTCACCGAACTGGACCCGGCGGCGGTGCGCCCGTCGGTCGAGCTGCTCCGTGACGTGCTCACCCTCGCCGGTGGGCTGCCGGAGTCCACGGTGGCGCGGCTGCGCCCGCTGGTGGCCCGGATCGTGGCGGAGCTGACCCGGCAGCTGGCCGCCCGGCTGCGCCCGGCGTTGACCGGGTTGACGACCCCCCGCCCCACCTACCGGCCGGGTGGCCCGCTGGACCTGCCCCGGACGCTGCGCGCCAACCTGACCACCGCCCGCCGCGACGGGCAGGGCCGGGTGACGCTGGTGCCGGAGCGGCCGGTGTTCCGGACCCGGGCCCGCCGGGGGGTGGACTGGCGGCTGGTGCTCGTCGTCGACGTCTCCGGCTCGATGGAGGAGTCGGTGATCTGGTCGGCGCTCACCGCCGCGGTGCTGGCCGGTGTCCCGGCGCTGAGCACGCACTTCGTCGCCTTCTCCACCGAGGTGGTGGACCTGACCGAGCGGGTGGACGACCCGCTGGCCCTGCTGTTGGAGGTCAGCGTCGGCGGGGGCACGCACATCGCGGCCGGGCTGCGCTACGCCCGGTCCCTGGTCACCGTGCCGCAGCGGACGATGGTGGTGGTGATCAGCGACTTCGAGGAGGGGTACCCGATGGGTGGTCTGCTGGCCGAGACCCGGGCGTTGGTGGAGGCGGGCTGTCAGGTGCTGGGCTGTGCCAGCCTGGACGACACCGGCCGTCCCCGCTACTCGGTCGCGGCGGCGGGTCAGCTGGTCGCGGCGGGGATGCCGGTCGCCGCGTTGAGCCCGCTGGAGCTGGCCCGGTGGGTCGGCGAGCAGGTGCGGCGGTGACCGGCCTGCCGCCGGTGACCGCGCCGGTGCTGGCCGAGGCCCTGGAGGCGCTGCCCGCCCGGCTGCGCCGCAAGGTCGACGACGCGGTCGCCCGGGCCGCTGGCTGGCCGGTCACCGGCACGGACGGCGGGGCGACGGTCCGGGTCGACGAGGCGACCACGGTGACCCTGGTGACGGCCGACGGGGTGGTGCGCCGCGCCGCCGACGCCCGGTGCAGTTGCCTGCTCGCGCCGAACTGCCTGCACCGGATGGCGGTGCTCGCCCTGGCCCCGGTGGACGACGCGGCCCCGGTGGACGACGCGGCTGCCATGAACGACGCGGCCCGGGTGGACGACGCGGCCGCCGGCCGGCCCGTCGATCCGGCTTGCGCGACCGAACCGCCCGCCGGGGTGACCGGTGACGCGGTGGCGGAGGGTGCCGGGTCGCCGCCCGCGCCCACCGAGCGGCAGCGGGCCGCCGCCGACGGGCTGTGGCAGGTGGGCGTGGCGGTGCTCGGGGCGGGGATCGTCGGCTGCGGGGTGGTGCTGCGGACCGCCCTGCTGCGGGCGGTGCACGAGGCCCGGGCCAACGGCCTGCACCGGGCTGCCGCGGCCGGCACCCGGGTCGCGGCCGGGCTGCGGGCCGCCCGGGAGGGCGAACCCCAGCACCGGCTGGCCGACCTGACCGACGACCTGCGGGAGCTGCTGGCGGTGTCCCGCCGGCTGCGCGGGGAGACGCCGGCCGGTGACCTCGGCGCGTTGCTGGGCACCGCCCGGCGGACCTACGACCCACAGGCCGGCCTGCGACTGTACGGGCTCTGCACGGTCCCGGTGGTGGCCGATTCCGGGTACGCCGGGGTGGTCACCTACCTGGCGGACCGCGACGGTCGACTCTGGACGGTCGCCGATCTCGCCCCGGGTGACGCGGGCCGGGCCGCCGGCGCGGGTGACGCGACCGTGGCGGTGGGCGAGTCGGGGCTCAGCCACCGGCAGCTCACCCGGGCCGGGCTGGTGGTGTCCGGCGGCACCGCCTCGGAGTCGGGGCAGTTGGGTGCCGGGCGGGCGGTCCGGGCGGCGCGGGCCGCCGGGGTGGGCTGGGCCGAGGAACCCCTCGCCGGGCTCTGGGCGCAGCCCCTGCCCGACCAGGTCCGGCGGGCCTTCGGCGCGGTGACCCTGCCGTTGCCGGAGCGCCCGGCCGGTGCCGACCTGCTCTTCCTGACCGTACGGGTGCTGGGTGGGCACGACCACACCGTCCTGGTCGACACCGCCGACGGGGCGGTCCTGACGCTGACCGTCGCCGACGAGCACGCCGCCCTGCCGCACCGGGCCAACCTGCGCCTGCTGGGGCAGGCGGTGGGGGCGCGGCTGCGCCTGGTGGGTCGGCTCGATCCGACCCGCCGGGCGACCGTCCAGGCGCTCGCCGTGGGACCGGTCGACGACGACGGGCCGGGGCTCACCCTGCCGGCGAGCTGGGCGGGTCACGCCGATCTCGGCTACGACCGGCTGCACACGAGCCAGCTCAGGACGGGGGACGCTGCGGCGGTGCCACCGCCCGACCGGCTCGCGGCCCCGGACCCGGCCGTGCCGCGTCCCCGGCTCGGCGATCCCGCCCTGGAGTCGTTGCGCCGGCAGGTGGAGCGGGTCGTCTCGGGTGGCCGGGCGATCCAGGCGTTGGCCGACCCGACGGAACGGAAGCTGCGGCTGGCCCGCCTGGACCTCGGCGCGCACCTGCTCGCCGCGATGGGATCGGCGGCCCGGGCCCGACCCCGGGATGCCTTCGGGCGGCTCACCGACGACGACGGGCAGGCGTTCGCCGCGTCCTGGCTGGCGTTGGCGGTCTACGAGGAGGCGGCGTCTCGGGCGTCGGCGGAGGCGTCCTGGCTGCCGTGACCGTCCACGCCCGGCCGGGTCATTCGCCTGTCGGCCCGGCCCGGCCCGCCCGGTCGGGCCGGTCAGCGGGCGTCGTCGGGTACGGCGGTGGACAGCAGCGTGACCAGGTCGTCGAGGGTGTCCAGGGGCCGGCCGGGACCGTTCAGCTCGACCTCGACGTCGTACTCCAGCTCGATCGCGTCGACCATGCGGAGCAGGCCGAGCGAGTCGACGCCGAGAGCGACCATCGAGCCGCCGGTGAGCAGGTCGGTGGCCGCGACGTCGCCGCCGGTGGCCTCGCTGACCAGGTCGGCGAGCCGCCCCCGCAGGTCGGTGGTGTCGTTGGTGTCCATCAGCGCTCCTTCACGGACGGCCGGACGATCTCGGCGATCTCGGCGATGGTGGGGGTGTCGAAGAAGGCGTCCAGGGGCACCTCGACGCCGAGTCGTTGCCGGATGCGGCTACTGATCCGGGTGATCGTCAGCGAGTGGCCGCCCAGGTCGAACAGGTCCTCGTGCACGCCGATGTCGGGGATCCGCAGCACCTCCTGCCAGATCAGCCGCAGCTGGGTCACCACCGGATCGTCGTCCCCGACCGGCATGACGGCTGCGCCCGGTGCCGGGTCGCCGGGCGACCCGCCGGTTCCGGTGGTGCCGGGCGTGCCGGTGGTGCCGGGTGCTCCGGTGCCGGGCGTGCCGGTGGTGCCGGGCGCGAGGATGGTGCCGGGGGGATCGTCGGTGGTGCCGGCCGGGGGCGTCGCGGTGCCGGCCGGGCGGGTGGGGTCGGTGACCGGTGGCCGGGGGAGGTCCACGGTGAGGTCCCGGGCGGCCAGGGCGGCCCGGTCGACCTTGCCGTTCGGGCTCGACGGCAGCCGGTCGAGCGGCACGAAGTCGGTCGGCAGCACGGCCTGCGGCAGGCTCGCCGCCAGGTGCCGGCGCAGCTCGGCCGGTGCCGGGTCGGTGCCGGTGCGGGCCACCAGGTAGGCGACGAGCCGGGGCCCGTCGGCGTCCGGGCGCAGCACCGTCGCCGCGCCGGCCACGGCCGGATGGTCGAGCAGCCGGGCGTCGATCTCACCCAACTCGATCCGGTGTCCCCGGATCTTCACCTGGTCGTCGGTGCGGCCGAGGAAGTCCAGCCGCCCGTCGGGCAGCCACCGGCAGCGGTCGCCGGTGCGGTAGAGCCGCTCCCCGGGCCGCCCGAACGGGTCCGGCACGAACACCTCGGCGGTCCGGTCGTCGCGGCCGAGGTAGCCGGCGGCCAACCCGACGCCGGCCAGGTGCAACTCACCCGGCACCCCGATCGGCACCGGTCGTCCCGAGGTGTCCAGCAGGTACGCCCGCACGTTCGGCAGGGGCCGTCCGATGGTGACCTCGTCGGGATCGGCGGGGACGTCGGCCATCGTGGCGTACACCGTCGCCTCCGTCGGGCCGTACCCGTTGATCAGGCGGCTGGTGCGGGCCCGCAGGTCCCGGGCGAGGGCGACCGGCAGGGCCTCCCCGCCGGTGACCGCGACCAGCGGCGGGGTGGGCCCGGCGGCGTCCGGTGCGGGCGTGCCGAGGCCGGCCTCCAGCAGCACCCGCCAACCCGACGGGGTGGCCTGGGCGTGGGTCACCCCGGCGGTGTGGACCAGCCGCAGCACACCCGCGCCGTCGAGGGGGCCGACCGTCGAGGCGACGACCACCCGGCCGCCGGTGACCAGCGGCAGGAAGACCTCCACGGTGGAGATGTCGAACGACAGCGAGGTCAGGTGCAGCCACCGGTGCGCCGGGCCACTGCCCAGCAGGTCCCGGACGCCCAACAGCAGGTTGGTCAGCGCCCCGTGCCGCACCGACACACCCTTGGGTCGGCCGGTCGAGCCCGAGGTGTAGAGCACGTAGGCCAGGTCGTCGGCGTCCGGCGGCACGGCGGGGGTGACCGGCGTCGGCCCGGTGAGCAGGTCGATCCCGTCGAGGGTGAGGGTCGGCCAGGTCAGCGCGGTCACCGTCGGCGTCACCACCAGCGTGGGGGTGGCGTCGGCGAGGACGAGTTCCCGGCGGGCCGGCGGGTGCTGCGGATCCACCGGCAGGTACGCGGCCCGGCAGCGCAGCACCGCCAGTAGGGTGACCACCGCCCGCCAGGACCGGTCCAGGGCGACCGCGACGAGTGACCCGGGCCCGATCCCACGTTGGCGCAGCAGCCCGGCCAACCGGTCGGCGGCGGCGTCGAGCTGCGCGTAGCTGAGGATCAGGTCGTCGTCGACCACGGCCGGCGCGTCCGGGTCGGCGGCGACCCGGGCGGCGAACAGGGTGGGCACGCTCGCCCCGGCGGGGTACGCCCGGCCGGTGTCGTTCCACTCCCGGGTGACCCGGTCGAGTTCCTCGGCGGGCAGCACCGGCAGCTGCGCCACCGGCCGGTCCGGGTCGGCGACCACGGCGGCGAGCAGGGTACGCAGGTGCGCCCCGACGCGGCGTACCGCGTCGGTCGGGATCGCCGCCGGGCTGTGCTGGAGGCTGACCGTGGGGCCGGTGGGGGCGTCCACGATCTGTACGTGCAGGGCGTTGCGGGCGGCGCCACCGAACAGCGTCCAGTCGACCGCTGCGGTCACCCCGGGGAAGACCGGTTCCGCGCCGCGCCGCCGGTAGCCGACGCTGACCGGGGTCACCGCCGGGGCGGGCCGCAGACCGGGCACCGCGTGGGCCAGCGGCACGGCCCGGTGCCGGTACACCTCGCGCAGCCGGACCCGCACGGCGCGGGCGTACGCGCGGAACGTGCCGTCGGCCGGGTCGACGGTGACCGGCAGTTCGTTGACGAACAATCCGATCCGGTCGGCCTGCTCGGGGGTGCGGGTGGACAGCGCCACCCCGACCGGCGTGCCCTGGTTGCCGTACCGCCCGAGCAGGGTGTGCAGCGCGGCGAACAGCAGCTCGAAGCGGGTCACGCCGAGCGACCGGGCCGCCGGGTCGAGGCCGTCGACCACGTCGGCGGGCAGCGTCACCTCGACGGCGACGCCGGGTTCGGCGCCGGTGGGTAGCCGGCGCAGGCCGGGCAGCACCACGTCGCCGGGGCCGGACCAGTGCCGCGCCCAGAAGTCGCGGGCGGCGGGCAGGTCGACGGCGATCCGCTGCTGCTCGACCGCCGCGCGGCCGGCGTGGTCGTCGCCGGGCTGTTCCGGGCCGGTGTCGGCGGGCCGCACCGGCCCGGCGGACCGGGCGGCGGCGTATCCGGCGGCCAGGTCGTGGACCAGCACGTCCTTGGAGGTGCCGTCGAAGACCAGGTGGTGCGCGGTGACCAGCAGCAGGTGGGCACCCGTCGTCCCGGTCAGCAGGGTGAACCGGGCCAGCGGGCCGGTCCGCAGGTCGTACGGCCGGGCGATCTCCTCGGCGACCCGGGCGTCGGTCAGCTCCCCGAAGGTGACCGACGGGCGGGTGTCGGCCGGCGTCAACCGGGGGGTGCCGTCGTCGTCGGTGCCGACCCGGGCGGCCAGGACCGGATGCCGGGCGACCGTCGCCGCGCACGCCGCGACGAGGGCCGCCCGGTCCAGCTCCGCGCCGAACCGGATGCCCAGCGCCATGTGGTACGCCGTGCCGGCGACCCCGGCCTGTTCGGTGAACCAGACGGCGTGCTGCGCGAAGGTCGCCTCGGCGGTGCCCACATGCTCTCCCATGGTCGTGCTGTCGGTGCGGGTGGTCAGTTGTCGAACAGGACGGTCAGCTGCCGTTTGAGCACCTTGCCGCCCTCGTTGCGGGGCAGCCGGTCCAGCAGCAGCAGCCGGGCGGGCAGCTGGTGGTCGGCCAGCCGGTCGGCGAGGAAGCCGCGCAGCACCGGCAGCGTCAGCCCGTCCGTGCCGGCCTGCGGCCGGGTCACCACGGCGGCGGCCACCGCAGAACCGAGCACCGGATGCGGCACCCCCACCACGGCTACCTCGGCGACCAGCGGATGCTCGTGCAGCGCCGCCTCGACCTCGACGGTGGAGACCTTGAACGCACCGGTCTTGATCACGTCCTGGTGCCGGTCGGTGAGGTAGAGGTAGCCGTCGGCGTCGATCCGGCCCACGTCACCCATCCGTACCCACCCGTCGCGGAAGGTGGTCCGGTTCGCCGAGTCGTCGCGGTAGTAGGCGCGCGGGTGCGGTGAGCGTAGCCACACGTCGCCGGTCGTCCCGGCCGGCAGCGGGCGGCCCCCGGGGTCGGCGACCATCAGCTGCCCGCCGACCGGCCGGCCGACCGCGTCCGGCCGGGCCGGGTCGTAGATCATCGTGGTCTGCGCCGGGGCTGCCTCGGTGGAGGTGTAGTAGTTGACGATCGTGGCCTGCGGGAAGGCCGTGGCCAGCCGGGCCGCGACCGCCGGTGGCAGCGGCGCGGCGGTGGACCCGATCAGTTGTACGCCGCTGGTGTCGCGGTCCCGCAGCGCCCCGGAGTCGAGCAGCTCGATGGCGATCGACGGCACCACGAACACCGTCCCGGTGCCGGCGGCGGCGACCAGCCGGGCGAACCGGACCGGGGTGAACCGGGGCAGGGTGAGCGCGGCGGCCTTCGCGGTCAACGCGTTGAGCAGCATCGTCTGCCCGGCGTTGGTGCCGATGGCGAAGGCGTGCAGGAACCGCTGCGAGTGGGCCAGGGCCAACCGGCGCGGGTGGTGCGGCGCACCGGCGGTGAGGTTGGCGTGCCGTGCCGACACCCCCTTGGGGCGGCCCGTCGTCCCCGAGGTGTAGAGGATCTGCGCGAGGTCACCGGGGCGGACGGTGACCGGGTCGCCGTCGTCGGGGTGCCCGTCGGCGCGCAGCTCGGCGTCGCCGAACACCGCCACGCCGGGTGGGGCGGGTGGGGCGGGGGTGTCGTCGCCGTACACGACGGCGGTGGCCGTGCAGTGGGTCAGCGCGTACCCGAGCTGCCCGGCGGCGAGCCGGTCGGACAGCGGCACCGCCACCCCGCCGGCCCACAGGACCCCGCAGTACGCCACCGCGTAGCGGACCCAGTCGCGGGGGCCGAAGACCAGGCCGACCCGGTCGCCGGGGCGTAGCCCCCGACGTCGCAGCGCGGCGGCGACGGCCCGTGCCCCGGCGGACCACTGGGCGAAGGTCAACGTGGCCACCTGGTGCACCTCGACCGCCACCTGGTCCGGGTGCAGCCCGGTGCGCCAGTCGAGCAGTTCCGGCAGGGTACGCGGCGGTGGCGTCCCGGTGGGTGTCGTGCTCACCGCGACCCTCCCGTCCCGACACCCACCGGGGTCCGGTCGGCGGGGGCGGTCGTACGGGCCCGGCGTTCCTCGAGGCCGACCAGGTCGTCCGGGGGCGCGTCGGGCACCTCGTCGTCGAACCGGGCCAGGGTGGGGGTGGCCAGCGACACCAGCGCGGTCAGCGCGATGCACACCCCGAACAGCACGTAGAGCAGCCCGTGCCCGCGACCCGGCCCGACCCCGAGCACCACCCCGACGGTGCCGGCCAGCGCCCCGTCGGGCAGCAGCGTGGGCTCCACCACCCGGGCGGCGAACGGGGCGACGACGCCCCAGCCCAGCGGCAGGGTGGACTGGGCGACCATCTGGTTGACCGCGAACACCCGGCCGTGCACCCGGGCCGGCACCTTGGTCTGGATGATCGTCTGGTAGACGCCGTTGACGATGCCCAGCGCCAGGTACATGCCGAAGGCGCCGGCCCCGATGAGCAGCAGGTTGGGTCGCAACCCGGTCAGCACGGCGGCCACCGCGATGCCGAGGGTGCCCAGCAGCACCGCCCGCATCCGGCGTCGGCGGGGTCCGCCCCAGAGCAGCATCACCAGGCCCCCGGTGGCCGCACCGACCCCGCCGGTCAGCGCGACGCGGGACACGTCGGTGAGGTCGGCGAAGCCGAGCACCAGCGGGGAGAGCAGGAACAGCACCGGGAACAGGAAGAAGTTGAGCGCGGCGAAGAACGCCAGCATGGCGCGGAACTCCCGACGCCGCAGCGCGTAGCGCAGCCCGGCGACGATCTCGGTGCCGATGCCCTCGCGGCGTTGCAGGGCCAGGGTGCGGGGGAACCGGACGACCGCCAGCACCCCGACCGCGAACAGGTACGACGCCACGTCGACGAGCAGGATGCCGCGCAGCCCGACGGTCTCCAGCAGGGCCACGGCGAGCAGCGGCACGGTGAACTGGGTGAGGCCGACGGCGGTCTGGGTGAGGCCGTTGGCGTGCCCGAGGAAGCGTTTGGGCACCAGTTGCGGCACCGCCGAGACGAACGCGAGCCGTTGGAAGGCCAGTGCCACCGACAGCCAGCCGACCAGCGGATAGAAGTGCCACACCTGCGCCCGGTCGGTGAGCACCAGCCCGGCGAGCACCGCGTTGGCGCTGCCGGCGGCGAGGCCGGCGAGTAGCAGCACGCGCCGCCTGCTGGTGCGGTCGATCAGCGCGCCGGCCAGCGGTGCGACCAGCAGGCCGGGCAGCAGGCCGAGCACGGCGAACAGGGCGAACCGGGCGAGTGACCCGGTCTGCGTGTAGATCCACAGTGGAATCGCGAAGGTGGTCAGCGCGGTGCCCAGCCCGGAGACGACCTGACCGGCCGCGACCAGGCCGAAGCGGCGCAGGCTCGGCGGTGGCGCGGTCCGGCCCCGGTCCCCGCCACCCACGCCTGCCGGGGGCGGGTCGGACGTGGTGGGTGCGTCGGCGCTGCGGCGGGAGACGGCGGCGAGCTGCCAGGCCGGTGGCGTGGCGTCCGACCCGGTCGGGGCGGGCCGGGGTGGCGTGTCGAGCCGTCGGTGCACGTCGGTGACGATCTCGGCCAGTTCATCCGACCGGTACTTGAGGAAGTAGTGCCCGCCCTCGTCGACCACGACGAGCGCGGTGCGGTCACTGAGGAAGTGCCATTCCCGGAACCGTTCCTCGTGGTAGTCGGTGCTGCGGTCCCGCTCACCGACCACCGAGACGACCGGTGCCCGCAGCGGGGTGACCCGCCGGCGCATCAGGTCGGTGAAGTAGTCCTCGGCCACCCGGGCGTCGTGCCGCATCGCCCGGACCAGGAACCGCACCTCGTCGGGGGCGAGCGAGCCGACGGCGGTGCCCTGCGCCTGCAACCAGGTGCGGTAGATCCGGTCGCTGCGCAGCCGTTCGGCCAACCGCAGCCGCAGCAGCGGCCCGAGCGGCCCGTCGGCGGGGCGGGCGAACGGGAACACCGCACCGAGGTAGACCGCGAGCAGGTCCCGTCCGGCGGCCTCCAGCCGGCGGGCGACCTCCACGGCCAGCGCCCCGCCGGGGCCGCAGTGCCCGTACACGATCAGTGGGCCGGTGACCCGGCCCAGAAGTTCCGCGACCACCCCGGCGGCGACGTCGGCGATCGGTGCGGGCTCGTCGGCGAGGCCGATGTCGTGTCCGGGTACGGCCACCGCCAGCAGCCGGTACCCGGCCGGCAGCGCGTCGGCCAGCGGCTGGTACACCACCGCGCTGCCCCCGCCGTACGGCACGCACACCAGGGTGGCGACCCGGTCGACGGCGGGCACCGGCGGCGTCAGCTCGTGCAGCAGCCCGGCCCGACCCGGGTCCGGCCCGCCGACGAAGCCGGCCAACTCGCGTACGGTGCGGTACCGGAACAGGTCCATCACGCTGACCGTCGGGGTGCCGTCGGTGACGGTGGGCAGCTCCCGGCGCAGCCGGGCCACCACCCGGGTGGCCAGCAGCGAGTGCCCGCCCAGGTCGAAGAAGTCGTCGGTGACGCCCACCTCGGGCACCCCGAGCACCGCCCGCCACACGTCGGCCACCAGCGTCTCCACCGGCCCCACCGGGGGCACCCGCTCGCCGGTCGGGCCGTCGTCGGTGGGCTCGGGCAGGGCCCGCCGGTCCACCTTCCCGTGTTCCTGCAACGGCAGCCGGTCCAGCACCACCCAGCGGGTGGGCACCATGTGCTCGGGCAGCCGCCCGGCGAGCAGGCGACGCCAGCGCGCCGGGTCCGGGGCGTTCGCGTCCGGCCCCGGTTCGGCATCCGCGTCCGGCCCCGGTTCCGGCTCCAGGTAGGCCACCAGCCGCTCGTCGCGCAGCAGCACCGCCGCTTGGCGTACCCCCGGGCAGTCCCGCAGGGCGGCCTCCACCTCACCCAACTCGACCCGGTAGCCACGGATCTTCACCTGGTGGTCGCGGCGACCGAGGAAGACCAGCTCCCCGTCGGCCCGCCACCGGCCCAGGTCACCGGTGCGGTACAGCCGGGACCCGGGCGGCCCGTACGGGTCGGGCACGAACCGTTCGGCGGTCGGGCCGGGCCGGTGCAGGTAGCCCCGGGCGAGCCGGTCCCCGCCGAGGTACAGCTCACCGGGCACCCCGACCGGCACCGGACGCATCCGCTCGTCGAGCACGTGCACCGAGGCGTACGGCAGCGGCCGGCCGGTCGGTACCGGGCCGACGTCCGGCCCGTCCACGGGCACCTGGTAGGTGGCCACGCCGACGGTGGCCTCGGTGGGCCCGTAGTGGTTGAACACCCGGGTCGGCCCGGCGGCGAGCGGGGCGATCCGCTCCAGGTCGGACGCCTCGCCGCCGAGGATCAGCGCCCGGGCCGGCAGCAGGTCCTCCGCTGCGCAGTCGGCGGTCAGCGCCGCCAGGTGCGACGGGGTGATCTTGAGGTAGTCGATCCGTTCGTCGCGCAGCCGGGCGGCCAGCTCGGCCCCGGTGCCCCGGCGGGGGAGCAGGTGCACCGTGCCGCCGGTGGCCAGCGCCAGGTAGAAGACGGTGACGGCGAAGTCGAACGACATCGACTGCAACAGCCCGTACCGGGCGGCCGGGACCACGGCGAACCGGTCCGCCACCCCGTCGAGGTAGCGCAGCACCGGCCGGTGCGGCACGGCCACCCCCTTCGGGGTGCCGGTCGAGCCGGAGGTGTAGATGACGTAGGCCAGGTGCTCGCCGCCGACGCCGGCCGTGGGTCGGTCGTCCGGTGCGGCGGTGACCTCGGTGGCGATCTCGTCCAGGCGGGTCGCCACCGTCCCGGCGGGCAGCCGGTCGAGCAGGTCCGCGCTGGTCAGCAGCACGGTCGGCCGGGCGTCGGCGAGCATCAGGCCGAGCCGGGCGGCGGGCTGCTCCGGGTCCAGCGGCAGGTACGCGCCGCCGGCCCGCAGCACCCCGAGCAGCGTCACGGCCAGCTCGACCGACTGCTCCAGCAGCACCCCGACCAGCCGGTCCGGGCCCACCCCCCGGGCCCGCAACCAGTGGGCGAGCCGGTTGGCCCGCCGGTCCAGCTCCCGGTAGCTGATCCGGTCCGACCCGCAGACCACGGCCGGTGCGTCCGGGGTGGCGGCGACGTGCGGGGCGATCAGGTCGGCCAGGGTGACCGCCGCCCCGGTGACCCCGGTGCGGTCGTCCGACGGCAAACCACGCGCCTGCTCCCCGACCCACCGGTCCGGAGCCGGCGGTGTCCCCGGGGCGGGCGGCGTTGCCGGAGCGCCGGCGAGGGCCAGCATCCGGTCCCGTTCGGCCGGGTCGAGCAGGTCCAGGTCGACGACCGGCCGGTCCGGGTCGGCGACGGCGGCCCGCAGCAGGGTCTGGAAGGACCCGGCGAGCCGGGCCACGGTGGCGGCGTCGAACAGGTCGGTGTGGTAGACGAACGTGCCGCGCAGTCCGTCGGCGCTCTCCCCGACGTACAGCGACAGGTCGAAGCGGGCGCTGGCGGCGTCGGTGCCGACGCCCTCGACGTGCAGTCCGGCCGGCCACCGGTCGCCGCCCCGGGCGTAGTTCTGCAGGGTGAACAGCACCTGGAACACCGGGGCGCGGGTGACGTCCCGGGTGACGTTGAGTTCCTTGACGAGGCGTTCGAACGGGATCTCCTGGTGCGCCAGGGCGCGCACGACGGTGCCCCGGTTGCGGCGCAGCAGGCTCGCGAAGCTCGGCTCGGCGGCGGTCGTCGGGTCGGGGGAGAGGTCGGCGCGCAGGGCCAGGGTGTTGACGAAGAGACCGATCAGGTGTTCCAGCTCGGGGACCACCCGGCCGGCCACCGGCGAGCCGACGGCGAAGTCCCGCTGCCCGCTGTGTCGGAACAGCACGGCCTGCAAGCCGGTGAGCAGGGTCATGTAGAGGGTGGCCCGGTGGGTCCGGCCCAGCCGGCGCAGCCCGTCGGTGAGGTCGGCGTCGACGGTGAACCGGTGGGTCGCGCCCGGGTAGGACTGCACGGTCGGGCGGGGCCGGTCGGTGGGCAGCTCCAGCGGCGGCACGCCGGCCAGCGCGCGGGTCCAGTGGGCGAATCCGTCCCCGGTCGCCGGGCCGTCGAGCCGGTCCCGCTGCCAGCGGGCGTAGTCGACGTAGCGGGTGACCGGCGGGGCGGGTGGTTCGCCACCGTCGCGCAGCGCGGCGTAACCGGCGGCGATCTCGCCGAGCAGCAGGTCCAACGACCATCCGTCGCTGACGATGTGGTGCATGGCCAGGTGCAGCAGGTGCTCGGTGTCGGCCAGCCGGACGACGAGCACCCGCAGCAGCGGCGCGACGGTGAGGTCGAACGGGGTGTGGACCGACTCGGCGACCAGCGCGTGGGCGGCGTCCCCCGTCACTGCGGCGGTGACGGTCACCGGCACCCGCACCTCGGGCAGCACCGTCACCACGGGCTCCCCGTCGACGCTCTCGGTGAACCGCATCCGCAGGCTGTCGTGCCGGGTGGCGGTGGCGTCGAGGGCGGCGCGCAGCAGGTCGACGTCGAACGGCCCGCGCAGCCGCACCGTCGCGTGCACGACGTACGCGGCGGTGCCGGGGGAGAGCTGTTCGGTGAACCAGATCCGTTCCTGACCGAATGACAGACGCGGAGTTCCGGTGGACCGGGGGATGGCGGAATGTGGCGGGGCGGCCCGCGTCGGTACGTCAACGTTCGTCACGCGGTGCCTTACTCGAAACGGTGCGGGCAGTGGCCAGTAGTGTGCACGTCGGGTGCGAACCGTCGGATCGGCTGATCGGTCCACTATGGAAAGCACCTTCGAGCGATTCGGCGACGTTCGTCACGTCGTACGGTCGGGAATGCGATTCGCCGACGCGGTGGTGCCTGCGCAATGGGCGTCCGAGACCCTGGTCCACGCCGAGTTCGCCGGCGACGGTGCCGGGGTGGCCCCGTTGACCTGGGCCCAGCGGGTGATGTGGCGCTCGATCGCCCGCAACGGCTCGAACCACGTCTTTCTCAACCTGCGCCGTACCGTCCCGGTGTCCCGGCGGGCGGGGGCGGCGGTGCCCGGCGTCGCCCGCGCGGTGGGCGCGTTGGTCGGTCGGCACGGCGCGTTGCGCACCCGGGTCCGGGAGGTCGACGGGGAGCCACGCCAGGAGACGGCGGCGGCCGGGGCGCTGCCGCTGCTGGTCTGCGCCGGGGCGCACGACGGCGCAGAGGCCGCCCGGGAGGCCGCCGGCCGGCTCGGCGACGTCGCTTTCGACCACGCCGCCGAGTGGCCGCTGCGGGTCGCGCTGGTGACGGTCGACGACCGGGTACGACAGGTCGTGGTGGTGTTCAGCCACTCCACGGTGGACGCGTACGCCGCCGAGACGGTGCTGCGGGACCTGCGGCTGATCATGCTGCGTGGTGACGTGTCCACCCCCGCCGGACCGCAGTCGGCGGACGTGGCGCGGGGGCAGCACGGGGCCGACCGGGACCGCTCGGCGCGGGCGGTCGGGCACTGGCTGCGGGAGTTCGACCGGCTGCCGACGTCGCCGCCCGCGCAGCCGGGGCCGGGCCTGGCCCCGCCGTGGCGGCGCGGGGTGCTGGTCTCGTCCGCCGTCGACACGGCCACCCGGCTGATCGCCGCCCGGCACCGGGTCAGCGGCTCCGCGGTGTTGCTGGCCGGGGTGGTGGCGATGGCCGCCGGTGGTGACGGGCAGGACCGTCGCGGCTTATTCCCGATGGCCCACAATCGATTTCGCGCCGGGTACGCGAATGCCGTCGCCAATCTCGGCCAGATCGGTTTCGGTGTGCTGGATCTGTCCGGTCGCCCCCATTTCGGGGAGTTGTTGTCCCGGGTGTGGAGCGCCTCCCTGGACGGCCTGCGGCACGCGTATTACGACCCGGTCGCGCTGCGGCACGCATTCGTCGAACGGGGGGTCGACCCGGCGTCGGCGTTCCAGCCGCACTACTACTTCAATGACATCAGGTTGCCCCTCGGCGGGGTCGACCGGGTGCCGGTGGTGACCCGGGACACGCTGCGGGCCGCCACGGGCCGGAGCACCTTCTCCTGGACGACGGGGCTCGACCAGGCGTCCTGGCAGTTGCTGACCCACGTGGTCGACGAGCCGTCGGGGGTGGGTGTCACACTCACGGTCGACACCCGGCACCGGACGCTGGACGCCGTCGAACCGTTCCTGCGCGGGCTGGAGGAGTTGCTGGTGGAGGCCGCTTTCCACGAGGTGCCCTGGCCCTGGTCTCCGGCCGCCGGGCCGTCCCCGGCCGCTGAGTCGGCGCTCACCGCCGGGCCGTCCCCGGCCGCTGAGTCGGCGCTCACCGCCGGGCCGTCCCCGGCCGCTGAGTCGGCGCTCACCGCCGGGCCGTCCCCGGCTGCCGGGCCGGTGCCCACCGGGGGGACGGGCGGCGACGCCTGGCCCGGCGGCGACCGGGTGGCGTACGCCGAGTTCGACGGAGGTCGGGACGCGACCGCGCCGTTGACGTGGGGACAGCGGGCGATGTGGCGGACGGTGGCGGAGTTCGTGGCGCCCGCCGCCTACCGGGTGCTGACCCTGCCGCGCACGCTGGCGGTGTCGGCACGGGCCGGGGTGGACGTGCCCCGGGCGGTGCGGGCGGTGGGGGCGCTCCTCGCCCGGCACGAGTCGTTGCGCACCCGGGTCCGCCCGCACGACGGGCAGCTGTGCCAGGTGGCGTCGGCGGCCGGGCGGCTGCCGGTCGGAGTGCACGCCGTACCCCGGCCGGCCGACGACCCGGACGGCGCGCGCACCGCGGCGGAGCTGGCCGCGCGGCTGGCCGGGGTGCCCTTCGACCACGCCGTGGCGTATCCGCTGCGGGTCGCGCTGGTCACCGTGGACGATCGGGTACGGCAGGTCGTGCTGGTGTTCAGCCACTGCGCCGTCGACTTCCACGCCGCCGGCATCGTCCTGCGGGACCTGCGGTTGCTGCTGCTACGGGGGGTGTTGGACAGCCCGCCCGGGCTCCAGTCGCTGGATCTCGCCGCGCGGGAGCGCACGGTGCAGCGGCGGCGTTCGCAGCGGGCGGTGGCGTACTGGACCAGGCAGTTCGCGGGCCTGCCGATGGACCTGGCCGATCCGACCGGAGCGGGGTCGACGCCCCGCTACCGGCGGGGTTCGCTGGTCTCCCCGGCCGTCCACCACGCGGTGCGGCTGGTCGCCGCCCGGCACGGCGTCAGCACCTCGACCGTCCTGCTGGCCGCGACCGCCGCGGTGCTGAGCGGGGGTGGGCAGGATGCCTGCGGGATGGTGGTGATGGCGAACAACCGCTTCCCGCCGGGGTACGACCAGGCGGTCGCCACCCTGAACCAGATCGGGCTCTGCCGGCTCGACCTGGTCGATCGACCGGACTTCGCCGAGTTGCTGTCCCGGGCCGGGCGGGCGGCCCTGGACGCCTACCGGCACGCCTACTACGACCCGGCCGAGTTCGAGCGTGCCTTCACCGAGCTGGGGCACGACCACCGTAGCGTGCTGGCCCCGCTGTGCTACCTCAACGACACCCGGCTCGCCCCCGAGGTCGGGCCCGGCGCGGCCGGTCCGGACGAGGCCGGCCTGCGGGCGATGGTGACGCCCGGCGCGTTCCGCTGGGTGGGGGAGCTGGACCGGTTCGCGTGGCGGTGCCGGGTGCAGGTGCTCGACGCCCCGGGCGCGGTGGAACTGGTCGTCACCGCCGACACCCGCTACCTGTCTGTCGAGCGGGCCGAGGGGCTGCTGTCCGGCATCGAGGCGTTGCTGGTCGAGGCGGCCTTCCACGGGGTGCCGTGGCCATGGTCCCCGGCGGGGTGAGGGTGCCCCAGAGGCCCGGAGGGACACCCTCACCCCATTGGCCGGGGCGTCGCGGTCCATCGTCCGCGACGCCCCGGCCGGCTCAGGCCGGGCTGCCGGTGACCGTGCTCCCGGACTTCGTGATCCGGTACGTCTTCTGCGTACCGCTCCAGAAGTGGAAGGTCAGGGTGACCGGGCCGTCGTTGACCTCGGCGAAGAACTCCGGCTTCAGCAGGATGGTGTTGGCGCTGTAGTCCGGTTGGAAGTGCGTCCAGAACTCCTTGTAGGAGGTCCAGTTGGCCGGTCCCGCGCCGCTGCCGTCGGCGTACTTGGCCTCCATGGTGGCGAGCTGGTCACCCCGGAACTGGGTGGGGATGGCGAACGAGCTGGTCGTGCCGCTGGCCGCCGACTGGGTCGGCGGGTCGTAGGAGATGATGCTGATCTGCCACGGCACGCCCTGGGAGAAGCGGGCCTCGATGGTGGCGTTGACCCCGGCGGCGCGGTTGCCGGCCAGCCGGCTCAGCGCCGACGCGGTCAGCGTGAGGGTGCTGCCGGAGACCGTGTAGTCGGTGCCGTTGACCAGGTTGGTGCTGCCCTGCCGCAGGCCCTGGAACGACGTGCCGTTGAGGTTGAGGGTGAGCGACCTGCTGGTGATGGTGCCGCTGCGCGGCAGGTAGACCTGGTCGGAGGACGCGGTGGCCGAGCGGGTGGTCAGGTTCGCCTTCATCAGGTCGTAGATGCCCTGGTCCCGCCACTGCAACGTGGGGCGGTTGAGGAAGGATCCCGCGTCCCAGAGCATGGTGGTGAGGTTGCGGGTGCGGGCGTGGTAGCCGACGGCCTCGAAGAACTTCAGCAGTTCGCCGCGTTCGATGATGCCGGGGCGGGTGTAGTCGTAGCTGAGCAGCGCCCACTCACCGATGATCACGGGGATGCCGCGGGCGACGAAGGAGGCGCGGGCCCGCTCGAAGGTGCCGACGAGGTCCTGCTCGACGTTGCTGTCGTAGCGGGTGCCGCCGGCGATGTTGACGCTGAACGGCCAGTACCCGTAGAAGTGGATGGTCGCGGCGATGTTGGGGTCGCGCAGCTGGCTGAGCGTGGTGTTCAGCGCGTCCATCCGGGCCTGCTCGCCACTGGTGTGCAGGGTGGGCAGTACCAGCAGCCGGGTGGCGTTGCCGCCGCCGGACTGGCGGATCAGGCGGACGAAGGCCAGGTGCAGCTCCCGCAGCACCTCGTCGCCCTGGGCGTCGTCGGAGGTGCCGGTGAACTGCGGCTCGTTGATGTTCTCGAAGACCAGCTTGGCCGAGTGGTCGCGGAAGGTGGCTGCGATCTGGGTCCACAACGCGTTGTACCGGTTCAGGACGGTGGTGCGGTCGCCCGGGTACGTGTTGATCCACTGCCAGGAGTCGTGATGCAGGTTGATCATCACGTAGAAGCCCTCGGCCAGCGACCAGTCGACCACCTGCCGGACCCGCGCCAACCAGACCGGATCGATGGTGTACGTCGGCGCCGGACCGGTGTGGTCGGTCCAGGTCACCGGGATGCGGATGCTGTTGTAGCCCTGTGAGCGCACCTGGTGCAGCAGGGCCTGGGTGGTCAGCGGGTTGCCCCACGCGGTCTCGTCGGGAATGGCGTCGAGGGTGTTGCCCAGGTTCCAGCCGGGCTGCATCGCCGCCACCGTCGCCATCGGGTCCCCACCCGGCGACGGCGACGGGGAGGTCGTCGGCGTCGGGGTGGGGGTCGGCGTCGGCGTCGGGGTCTGGGTGGGGCTGGCGGTCGGGGTGCCGCTCGGGTTCCCGGTGCACGCGACGCCGTTGAGGGTGAACGAGGTCGGTACGGGGTTGCTGCCCGTCCACGACCCGTTGAAGCCGAAGGAGACCGTGCCGTTGGTGGCGATCGCCGCGTTGTAGCTCAGGTTCTTCGCGGTGACCTGGCTGCCGGCGGCGGTGACCGTCGAGTTCCACGCCTGGGTGACGCGCTGGCCGGCCGGGAAGGCCCAGGTCAGCGTCCAGCCGTTGATCGCGTCACCGAGGTTGGTGACCTTTACGTCGGCGGTGAATCCGCCCTGCCACTGCGACGGCACGGTGTACGCCACCCGGCAGCCGGCGGCGGCCTGGGCGCTGCCGGTGATCATCAGGCCCGCGAACAGCAGTGCGGCAAGTGCGCCGGCGAGCAGGCCGGCCCGCCGCCGCATTCTTCGGAGGTGGTGTGAACTCATCTGGGAACTCCTCGCCATGGTGGCACGGTGGTTGGGGTCGTCGGACGTCTCGCCGACCGGGCCGCCCTGACGGGTCCGGGGTTAACCGGATCGGGTGGGGCCACCGCACCGGGCCACCGCAACCGGGAGAACGGGGTTGCGCCGGGCGGGCGTGACCGTCCGACGGCACGGCCGGGCGTGGCGGATACGGACGCTGCCCAGTGCGTCCGTACGGAATGGCGAGGCTCCCGCCTGGAAACAATCGGAGGATGGACTCGGAAAGTTTCCGTCGCAGACCATACAAGTGGCGGTTGACGCACGTCAATGGAGGGGAAGTTCCCGGGTTGTCCGGGACCGGACTCGCTGGTCTGGCCCCGCTGGCGACACGGGAACACCGGAAGGTGCTTCGTTCAGATCGACAGATGACGGAAACTTTTGGTCGTACCCCCGAATGTGCGTCGGGGCCGGACGCCGACCGCCGGGTTATCCTGGTTTCCCTGAACGGTGCCGGCGGCCCGGTCGCGTGGCGATGCCGGCCCGACCGGCAGCCGCCGCAGAGGAGGAGGCCGGGTTGAGGCACGTCGAGTCGGGCAGGCCGGGCGGCGACCTGGCGTCGTTCGTCGATCCGACCAGGCCGGTGACGATCGCGGCGATCGCGGAGTCAGCCGGCGTGTCGATTCCGACCGTGTCGAAGGTGATCAACGGTAGGTCCGGTGTCGCGGCGGACACGCGGGCCCGCGTCGAGGCGGCGATCAGCCACCACGGCTACCGCAGGACCGCCCCGGCGACCCGCAGCAACATCATGGAGCTGGTCTTCGACGAGATCGAGGACATGTGGGGCCTGGAGATCATCCGGGGCGTCGAGCGGGCGGCCCGGCAGCAGCGCGTCGGCGTCGTGCTGACGGAGTTCGGGCCGCAACGCAACGCGATCCGGTACTGGATCGACGACACCCTCGCCCGCCGGCCGGACTGCCTGGTGATGGTGGCCCAACTGGGCGCGGAGGACCACCAGCGGCTACGGGCCCGGGGCATCCCGTTCGTGGTCTTCGACCCCACCACCGAGCTGCCCGAGGACGTGCCGTTCGTCGGTGCGACGAACTGGGCCGGCGGCCGGTCGGCCACCCGCCACCTGATCGGGCTCGGTCACCGACGGATCGCGATGATCGGTGGCCCGGAACACGTCCTGTGCTGCCGGGCCCGACTGGACGGCCACCGGTCCGCCCTGGAGGCGGCCGGCCTGCCGGTGACCGCCGACCTGGTCGTGCACACCGGCCTGAACCCCGCCGACGGCGAGGCCGCGGCGCTCGACCTGCTCCGCCGGCCCGACCGGCCGACCGCCATCTTCGCGTGCAACGACCTGCAGGCCCTGGGCGTCTACCAGGCGGCCCGGTCGCTGGGGCTGCGGATTCCCGCCGACCTCAGCGTCGTCGGCTTCGACGACCTGCCGATGGCCGCCCTGGTCGACCCGGCGCTGACCACCGTGCACCAGCCGTTGATCGAGATGGCGGCCACCGCCACCGAGCTGGCGCTCGCGCTCGGCCGGGGGGAGCCGACCGGCCAGGTCCGCCTGGAGCTGGCGACCACCCTCACCGTCCGGCAGAGCACCGCGCCCCCGGCGACCTGAGGGGACGGCCGCCCCGCGACCGCCCGCGTGCTGCCCGGTCCGCACCCGGACCGCCCGCCGGACCCGGTCGGGCGGGCGTGGTGTGCCGATCCGCGTGCCGATCTCGATCGCCGCGAGAAACTCCCGGCCCGCTGGCCCCCGGCGGCGACGGTGGACGGTCGGATCGACCCGGACAGATCGCTACGACTTGACGAATGACATGTTATCGCTCACAGTCGATGCGAGGACGACAGCGCCTGATGGCTCACCGGGCGAGCCGTGCTGGTCGCACCTTGGATCGCGACGTCCCCCCAGGGCATGCGGGACGTCGGATCAGGATTCCCGTCAGCAACTGCCGGTGGCGGCGCGACCGGCCCCGTACGCATGGGGTCGGACGGTTCCGCCCGGCCGGCCCGGTCTCCTCTGACAAGGAGGATCATGGCTCCCTTTTCGGGCGGCGCCACGCCGTTCCACCGTACGGGCGATCCTCCCGCCGGCCCGGGCTGCGCCCTCGGCGTCGAGGTCACCGGTGTCGATCGCGTGCGTGGACCACGGCGGGGTCTCCGCCCGTCCGCGCCGTGGCTGACCGGGCGGCGTACCACGCCGGCCGGTGCGGTCCGCCGCACGGGGAGTCGGGCATCCCAACACCACCACCGCTGCACCCACACCGAGAAGGATGCGACATGAGACCCAAGAGAGCCCTGCTAGCGACGGCGACCCTCGCCGTCGCCGGCGCACTCACCGTCGGAATGACGCTGGCGATGGCCCCCTCCGCCAGCGCCGGGACGACCCTGCGGGCGGCGGCGGCCGAGAAGGGCCGCTACTTCGGCGCGGCGGTCGCGACGGGCAAGCTGTCCACCAGCACCTACACCACCATTCTCAACCGCGAGTTCAACTCGATCGTGGCCGAGAACGAGATGAAGTGGGACGCCACCGAGCCGCAGCAGGGCCGGTTCAGCTACACCGGCGGCGACCGGATCGTCAGCCACGCCCAGGCCAACGGGATGAGCGTGCGTGGCCACGCGCTGCTCTGGCACCAGCAGGAGCCGGGCTGGGCGCAGGGCATGTCGGGCAGCGCACTGCGCAGCGCGATGATCAACCACGTCACCCAGGTCGCCACCCACTTCCGCGGCAAGATCTATGCCTGGGACGTGGTGAACGAGGCGTTCGCCGACGGTGGCAGCGGTGGGCGTCGTGACTCCAACCTGCAGCGCACCGGCAACGACTGGATCGAGGCGGCGTTCCGGGCCGCCCGCGCCGCCGACCCGGGCGCGAAGCTCTGCTACAACGACTACAACACCGACGGCGTCAACGCGAAGTCGACTGGCGTCTACAACATGGTGCGGGACTTCAAGTCCCGGGGTGTGCCGATCGACTGCGTCGGCTTCCAGTCCCACCTGGGCACCACGATCCCGGGCGACTACCAGGCCAACCTCAAGCGCTTCGCCGACCTCGGCGTGGAAGTCCAGATCACCGAGCTGGACGTGATGACCGGTGGCAACCAGGCCAACATCTTCGGCACGGTCACCCGGTCCTGCATGGCCATCCCGCAGTGCGCCGGCATCACCGTGTGGGGGGTGCGCGACTGCGACTCGTGGCGCGGCTCCGACAACGCGCTGCTGTTCGACTGCAACGGCAACAAGAAGCCGGCGTACGACTCGGTGCTGAACGCGCTCAACGCCGGCCCGGGCAACCCGACGACCACCCCGCCGAACCCGACCACCACGCCGCCGAACCCGACGACGACCCCGCCGAACCCGACCACGCCGCCTCCGGGCGGGGCGGGCTGCTCGGCGTCGGTGTCGTTGAACTCGTGGACGGGTGGTTTCGTGGCCACGGTGAAGGTGACCGCGGGTTCGTCGGGTACCCGTGGGTGGACGGTGAGCGTGACCCTGCCGGGTGGGACGAGTGTGACCGGGACGTGGTCGGCGACGGCCAGTGGTAACTCCGGGACGGTGCGGTTCACGAACGTGGACTACAACGGTGCGCTCGGTGCCGGTCAGTCGACCGAGTTCGGTTTCCAGGGCACGGGCAGCGCGGCGGGTGTGACCCCGACCTGCACCGCCAGCTGAGCACCACCGTCAGATTGAGTACCAGCGTCAGTTGACTACCACCACCGCCGCCGGCCCGACCCGGGCGCACCCGGGTCGGGCCGGCGGTGCATCACCCCCGACCCGCCGGCCGGTGCGACGCGCCCCGGCCGGACCATCGTCGGCCAGCCCCGGACCGGGCCAGTCCGGACCGTCGTCCCGCACGCCGGGAGGGCCCGTCGTCCGTCGCTGACCACCGACTCCGACAGAGGAACCGCCGATGAAACCCCGACTCGCACTGCTGGCCGCCGCGCTGGCGACCGCCCTGGCGACCGTCACGGCCGTGGTCGCGGCCCCCAACCCGGCGTCGGCCGCGACGTTGACCCAGGTGACCAACTTCGGCACCAACCCGACCAACCTGCAGATGCACCTGTACGTGCCCGACCGGGTGGCCGCCCGGCCGGCGCTGCTGCTGGCCCTGCACTACTGCACCGGCAGCGGCCCGGCGCTGCACACCGGTTACGGGCTCAGTTCGCTGGCCGACCGCTACGGCTACATCGTGATCTACCCGTCGGTGACCCGCAGCAGCAAGTGCTGGGACGTCTCCTCCCCGCAGGCGCTGCGGCGCAACGGCGGCAGCGACCCCGTGGGCCTCAAGTCGATGATCGACTACGTGCGGAACCGCTACCCGGTCGACGCGAACCGGATCGGCGTCGCCGGGTTCTCCTCCGGCGCGATGATGACCAACGTGATGGCGGGGGTCTATCCGGACGTGTTCAACGCCGGGGTCAGCTCCTCCGGTGTCCCGTTCGGCTGCTTCGCCACCACCAACGGCTCGGAGTGGAACAGCGACTGCTCCGGCGGGCGGATCGTGAAGACCCCCCAGCAGTGGGGTGACCTGGTCCGCAACGCCTACCCCGGCTACACCGGCAAGCGGCCCCGGATGCAGATCTGGCACGGCACCACGGACACCACGCTGAGCTACGTCAACTTCGGCGAGCAGGTCAAGCAGTGGACCAACGTGCTCGGTGTCGCGCAGACCCCCAGCTCCACCGACTACCCGCAGACCAGCGCCACCCGTACCCGCTACGGCGGCACCGGTGGCACCGCGCCGGTGGAGGCGATCAGCTTCCAGGGCTACGGGCACTCCATCCCGTTCGACGCCGCCCAGGCCGTCCGCTTCCTCGGCTTCGACAGCGCCAGCCCCACCACGCCGCCGCCGAACCCGACGACCACCCCGCCGAACCCCACCACCCCGCCGCCGAACCCCACCACGCCGCCGCCGACGACTCCGCCGGCCACGGGCGGGTGTTCGGCGTCGGTGTCGTTGAACTCGTGGACGGGTGGTTTCGTGGCCACGGTGAAGGTGACCGCGGGTTCGTCGGGTACCCGTGGGTGGACGGTGAGCGTGACCCTGCCGGGTGGGACGAGTGTGACCGGGACGTGGTCGGCGACGGCCAGTGGTAACTCCGGGACGGTGCGGTTCACGAACGTGGACTACAACGGTGCGCTCGGTGCCGGTCAGTCGACCGAGTTCGGTTTCCAGGGCACGGGCAGCGCGGCGGGTGTGACCCCGACCTGCACCGCCGCCTGACCGACACGACCGGCGGCTCCGGGCGGCGCACCCCCCGCAGAGGTGCTCCGCCCGGAGCCCCGTCGCGCCCGGACACCCCGGGCGACCTCCGACCGGGCGCAGGGCCGGGTTCACTCCCCGGCCCTGCGCCCTGCCTCACCGACGCAGACCCCTGCGCCGTGTCACACCGGCGTACGCCGCCACTGCTGGTTCGTGCCGGCGCCGCAGGTCCACTGCACGACCTGCACCCCGTCGGTCAGCCCGGCGTTGAGCACGTCGAGACACTTGTTGCTGTGCCGGGCCACCAGCTGCACCTGGCCGTCACCGACGTCCTGGATCCGCCACTGCTGGTTGGTGCCCCCGTTGCAGGTCCACTGCACCACCCGGGCTCCGTCGGCGGTCGTGCCGGCGCCGCCGTAGACGTCGAGGCACTTGCCGCTGTTGACGCTCACCACCGTGGACCAGCCGCCGCCGACGTCCGAGAACCGCCACCGCTGGTTGGCCTGACCGTTCGCGGCCCACTGCACGACGTTCGCGCCGTCGGTCGTGGCGGCGTTGTTGACGTCGAGCAGCTTCGCGCTGTGCCGGGCGGTCAGCGTGTACGTCGTCGGGGTCGGGGTGGTGGTCTGCGGCGTCAGCCGGTAGAGCCCGGCACCGTGGGCGGGCAGCGAACGGCTGAACGTCCCGGTCGAGGTGCCCAGGGCCGCGCCGGACCAGAGGTCGGTGGCGGTGGCCGAGCCGATGCCCAGGTCGGCCAGGTTCACCGACACGGTGGCCGCCGCGCCCTCCCGGTTGAACAGCGCGACGTACCGGTCCGTGCTGTCCGGCACGTCGGCGACCCACACCTGCCGGGTGCCGCCGGTGAGCTGGCGGTTGTTGGCGCTGCGCTGGTCGACCGCCAGCACCGCGCTGTTGGTCATCAACGCCAGCTCCGCCGGCCGGTTCTCCACCAGGTTGCCGCCCCACATCAGCGGCGCCCGGTTGATCACCCAGAGCGACATGAGGGTGCGCTGCTCGTCCGCGCTGAGGTTGGAGTAGCGCGGCGAGCCGACCGGGCCGTGCTTCGACAGCCGGCCGATCGGGATCATGTCCGGGTCGGGCCAGGCCCCCGCCCTGCGGTACGGCGTCCAGTTGCGCAACTGGTCGAACAGGGCGTCCACCGACGACCAGTTGTCCCACAGGTCGTTGACGATCCGCCACATGTGCGCGTTGTTCTGCACGTGCGGGCCGGCGGACAGCGGCGTGGCCCCCGGCGACAGGCTCAGCACCATCGGCCGGCCGCTGCGCCCGATCGCCGTCCGGTAACCCTCGACCTCCGCCTGCCGGTAGGTAGGCGCGGCGATGTCGTCGACCTTGACGAAGTCGACGCCCCACCCGGCCAGCAGTTGGAACACCGAGTCGAGGTACGCCTGCGCGCAGGGGTTGGACATGTCCAGCCCCCACATCAGGTTGAGCCAGGCCGCGCTGTTGCCGGCGTCGATCTGGTTGGCGCGGCACGAGGTGCCGAGGATCGGCACGTTGTCCGCGACCGCCTGCCGGGGGATGCCCCGCATCAGGTGGACGCCGAACTTCAGCCCCTGGGCGTGCACGTGGTCGGCCAGCGGTTTGAACCCGTTGTCGCCGGCCGCCGACGGGAACCGGGTGGTGTCGGGCAGCAGCCGCCCGTTGGCGTCCATCCGGAGCCGGGGTTGCAGGTTGGCATCCTGGTTGGGGCTGCCGTTGTGCTGCCCGGGGAAGTACCACGCCCAGTCGACGACGATGTACTGCCAGCCGTACTGGCGCAGGTTGGCGCCCATGTAGTCGGCGTTGGCCCGGACGTCGGCCTCGGTGACGCTCCAGTTGAACGAGTCGTAGCTGTTCCAGCCCATCGGTGGGGTGTCGGTGACGCCGTTGTCCCACGCCTGCGCCGGCTGTGGGCTGCCGACGCCGACCAGGTTCGTCACGAGCAGGACGGTGGCGGCCAGCAGGACCGCCGCCCGTCGGGTCGCTGAGTGGATGACACGGTGCTGCATCGGACCTCCTCGATCACCGGGTCAGCGGTAGCCGGCGGCGGTGATGTTGGCCTGTACCGCGTTCTCGGTGGCGTCCGACGGGTAGCCGGCGACCATCGCCCCCTCGTAGAAGGTGCCGACGCTCTGGTTGGTGTTGTCGATGCAGCAGTCCCCGCCGCTGCCCAGGATGATCGCGCCCTGCTTCTTCATCGGGCTGTACCCGCGCGGCAGCGACCCGTCATAGAGGGTGTAGAGGCTGCCGGACTGGGCGTTGCTGCCCTTGATGGCGAATCGGGAGGTGCCGTTGTTCTTCAGGGTGGCGGTGACGAACTTGCTGGTGAACGCCCGCTGGTTGGAGTTCCAGGAGCTGCTGCCGCCGGGGTAGAGGCCGTACTCCAGGTCGGCCTGCACCCAGGGGCCGGAGCCGGAGCAGCCACCGAACCAGCAGCTGGTGCCGAAGTAGATCGCGTCCATCGCGCCCGCGCCGTCGGCCCGCCGGGTGGTCTCGCTGTTGCCGTAGTCGAAGCAGCAGCCGCTGTTGACGTGGGTGCCGCTGGTGACCATGTACATGCCCTCCGGCGCGGCGCCGGTCGGCACCCCGGTCAGGTGACCGTCACGCCAGTAGCTGCTCTTACCGGGGATGTAGAGCGAGTACACCTTGTCGCCGCCGACCGTCAGCGACTCCTTGTTCGCCACCGCCGGCTGGACGGCGCCACCGACCCCGCCGGCACCCTGGTAGCCGAGGTTGTTGCCGCGTCCGGACTGGTCGAAGATGATCGTGATGACGCAGGTGGTGTTCGCGCAGAAGCTGTCCTGGCTGGCGGCGTTGGCCCGCCCGCCCGGCGACAGCACGCCGATGTTGCGGGTGGTGTTGTCCGAGGACCGGCGCACCTGGTAGAGCGAGCCGTTGTAGGCGGCGTAGAGCGCCCGGGTGGTGCTGTGCGCCGCGATGCAGGCGGTGCCCCCGGCGGCGTAGATGTCACACGGCTGGCTGGTGCCCGGCGGTGGGGTGGTCGGTGGCGGGGTGGTGGGCGGCGGTGTGGTCGGCGGGGGCGTGGTCGGCGGTGGTCCGGTGGTCGGGTTCACCCCGCCGGTGCAGGTGGTGCCGTTGAGGCTGAACGAGGTGGGGGCGGGGTTGCTGCCGGTCCACGCGCCGTTGAAGCCGAAGCTGGCGGTGCCGTTGGTGGGGATCGTGGCGTTGTAGCTGGCGTTGGTGACGGTGACCTGGGCGCCGGCCTGGGTGTAGCTGCCGTTCCACAGCTGGGTGATGGTCTGTCCGGCGGCGTAGTTCCAGGTCAGTCGCCACCCGTTCACCGCGTCACCGAGGTTGGTGATGGTGACGTTGGTGCCGAAGCCGCCCTGCCAGGACGAGCTGACCGCATAGCTGACCTGGCATCCGGCGGCAGCCGCCGAGGCTTCGGTCTGGGCGGCGACGGCACCGACGAGCAGGAGGGTGGTGGTGGCGGCGACCAGCGCCGGCCGCCGACGGAGGAATCGGGTTTCTGGCACGGGAACTCCTGATGATGACTGGACGGTGCGGCACGCCCTGGCAGGGCGGGGACGGATCACCCCTCGACGCGGTACGGGGGGCTGCGGTCGCGGCGGTTCAGGCGACCACGCAGGTCGCCCCGTTCAGGGTGAATGCCGTGGGGGCGGCGGCGTTGCCGGTGTGGGTGGCCTGGAATCCGATAGTGGTCGACGCTCCGGGGGCCAGCGTGCCGTTGTAACTGACGTTCGTGGCGGTGACCTGGCCGCTGGCCGGTGCGTAGCTGGCGTTCCAGCCGCCGGTGATGACCTGCCCGGCGGGCAGGGTGAACCCGAGGGACCAGCCGTTGAGCGCCGTGCTGGCGGTGTTGACGATGGTGATGCTGGAGGTCAGCCCGCTGTTCCACGCGCTGATCGTGTCGGTGACCCGGCAGGCACCCGACTGCGACGTCGGCGTGGGCGTCGGGGTCGAGGTCGGGGTGACCGTCGGCGTGGGGGTCGGGGTGACCGTCGGCGTCGGCGTCGGCGTGGGCGTGGGCGTGGGGCTGGCGGTGGGGGTGGGGGTGGGCGCGCTACCGTCCAGGCCGAGGAAGGTGATGGCGTACGCGAGCTGTCCGGCCATCGGCAGCTGGTGACCCACCCCGGCGATGCTGATCCCCTCGACGGGAGCCTGCGGGCCCGTCCCGCCGTAGCGGGTGCGCGTCCAGGACGACTGGGGACGGTCGGTGGCGGTGGGCGTGGTGCTCAACCCGTGCAGGTTGGTCCACTGCTTGATCTCCTCGCCGTAGTTGGGGTAGGCGAGGGTGGTGTCGGTGACGCCGTGCCACAACTGCATCCGGGGATAACGGCCCGTGTACCCGGGGTACATCGCGCGGGCCTGGTCGCCCCACTGTTGCGCCGTCTTGATCACCGTGCCGCCGGAGCAGCGGCTGTTCCACAGCGATCCGTCGGTGGTGGCGAAGCAGCCGGCCGGCACCCCGGAGAACGCCGACGCGGCGGAGAAGACGTCGGGGTACTGCGCGGCGAGCACATTGGTCATCATCGCCCCGGAGGAGAACCCGGAGACCACGATCCGCGCCGGGTCGACGTTGTAGCGCTGCCGGGCGTACGCGACCATCGACATGATCCCGGTCGAGTCGCCGCCACCGTTGCGGGTGAGGGCGGCCGGGGTGGAGACGTCGAAGCAGCTTCCGCTGCGGGTGGCCTCGGGCACCACGATGAGGTAGCCGTAGCGGTCGGCGGCGGTCACGTAGTCGTGCCCGTTGCCGTTGAAGATCCCGCTGGCCGAACCGCTGCAGTAGTGCACCAGGAGCAGCAGCGCCGGGCGGGGCGCGAGGGTGCTCGGGGCGTACAGGTACATGTTGAGGTTGGTGGGGTTGTTGCCGAATCCGGTCACTCTGGTCAGGGTCGCCGCGGTCGCGGGCTGCGCCGTCATCAGGACGGTGGATGCCGCGATTGCGAGGACGACGGCTGCCAGCGCGGCGCGCAGACTGCCCTTCATCGGTGGCCTTTCTTTCAGGGGGTGGAGATCGCCGCGCCGGGAGGCGGTGCGGGCGTCGCGTCCGGTCGTCGACCCTTGGGCGCGGACGGCGGTGGCGCGATCCGGTGGCGCGGACCGCTGTGCGCCGGTCGTAGCCGTCCGGCCCTTCGTGGCGTCGGCGTCGGCTCCGCCTACGGTCGGACGAGCGGCCACCCGGCCATCCGGAGTCCGTACCCGATAAATCGACGATCGTCCATTACGTTAACGTTAACAAGAAGTGCTGTCCAGAGCCGGACAGCACTGTGCGGGGCGGGTCGCCGCCAGCCTGGTCAGCGCGGCACGGCGGGTGGACACGCCACCGCGGCGACCGGTGACGGTCCGCCCGTCACCGGGGCGCGGCGACGCTGTCCCGGGTGATCAGGGTGGGGGAGATGGTCTGCCGCAGCGTGTGGTCGACGCCTGCGTCGATCTGCGTCAGCAGCAGGCCGAGGCTGGCCTCGGCCACGGTGTCGAAGTCCGGCCGGACGGTGGTCAACGGCGGGATGAAGTACGCGGCGTCCGGGACGTCGTCGAAACCGACGACGCTGACCTCCTCCGGCACCCGCCGGCCGTGTTCGTGCAGCGCGTGCAGCACGCCCAGCGCGAGATCGTCGTTGGCCGTGAAGATCGCGGTGACCTCAGGGGTCCGGGCCAGCATCTGGCCGCACCGGTATCCCGAGGCGGCGGACCAGTCCGCCTGCAACACCGGGGGAACCTCCGCACCGGCGGCCTGCAACGTCTCCCGCCAGCCGGCGAGACGCCCCGCGCTGTCGAACCAGTCGGCCGGGCCCGACACGTGCCAGACCGTCCGGTGACCCGCGTCGAGCAGGTGCCGGGTGGCCAACCGGCCCCCCTCCACCTGGTCGATGGTGACCAGCGGCACCGGACGGCGGGGGTCGCCGTCCACGGTGACCAGCGGGATGTCGGTGGGAAGGCACTCCAGCGCCTCGCCGGCGGACTCCACCGGTGCGATCACCACGATCCCGGCGACCCGGTGGGCCAGGTGCCGCTCGACGACGGCGGTGATGGAGGTACGGTCCAGGTTGCGGACGCTACCGACGCTGACGGCGAAGCCGGCCTCGGCCGCGGCGAGTTCGAAAGCGGACAGCAGGGACGCCGGGCCGTAGAGGGTGGTGTTGAGCGCCACCACACCGAGCACCTGCGATCGCCCGGTGACCAGGGTGCGGGCGGCCCGGTTCGGGCGGTAGCCGAGCTCGGTGATCGCGGCCTGGACCCGTAGGCGGGTCTGTTCCCGCACGTGGGGATGTCCGTTGAGGACCCGCGACACGGTCTGGTGGGAAACTCCGGCGAGGCGGGCCACGTCTCTCATCGCAGGAGCGCGCACAGTAATCCCACACCTCTCGGTCCGCCCCGCAGCCCGCTGACGGCGAAGCGGCCCGGCCCGGCGTCCGATGAGGGACGTCGGACACGAGGCATGGGCGTGCACGCCGTGGACAACGCTGGATCAGCGAGAGTCTACGCGGCGTGTCGCCCTGATTGGGTCGGCGACGCGGCCGAGTGTCGCCGGCGTGCCGTGATATTCGTCATCACGGATCGCAGGCGGTAGGCGAACTGGCGGTGACGGGTCCCTCTGGCCCTCCCTCGCTCCTCGAAGGTCACTGTCCTACGCCGTGTCGGGCCGGCCAGCCGTGCCGGACGACGGACCTGACCTGGACCCGCACGCCGTACCAGACGTCGGGCGGTGCGCCACCGGTGGAACCGGAGGACACCGTGACCAGGGCGACCGCACCACGACGACCTGCCGTATCGATCGAACCGGATGCTACTCGAAACCGTTCGGCAACGACAAGGACAGGTTTCGAGGACCCGCCCCGGCAACCGCCCCGGACCGGCCGCGCCGCCCCGGACCGGCCGCGCCGAGCGGGTCAGTGCGCCGGTGCCGCCGCGGTGCTGCCCCGCACCACCAGCGTGGTGGCCAGTTCGACCCGGGTCTGCGTGAGGTTCTCGTTGGCGGCCAGGGTCAGCACCATCCGCGTCGCGGCGGCGGCCATCTCGGTCAGCGGCTGCCGCACCGAGGTCATCGGCGGTCCGCAGAACATGGTGTACGGGATGTCGTCGAAGCCCACCACGCTGAGGTCCTGGGGGATCCGTCGGCCGGCCAACCGGGCCGCCTCGTAGACGCCGAGCGCCTGCAGGTCGTTGCCGCACACTATCGCCGTGGGCGTGGGGTTCTGCCGGAGCAGTTCCTGGCCGAGGCTGAGACCGTCCTCGAAGGAGAACCAGTGGCCGAAGCGCAGCCGGCGCGCGGGCAGCCCGGCTCCCGCCGCCTCCAACGCCGCCCGGGCACCGTCCAGGCGGGCCTTGGCGCACAGCCGTTCGGTCGGCCCGGAGATCACCCCGACCTGCCGATGCCCCAGGTCGAGTACGTGCCGGGCGGCCTCGAAGCCACCGCTCCAGTTGGTCGTCGTCACCGACGGGACGGCGTGCAGTGGCGGCTCGCCCGTGGGATCGATGACGACCAGGGGGATCGCGCTCGCCGCCAGCAGGGCGTGCTGTTCGGAGGTGAAGCCGAGATTCACCGCGATCACTCCGGTCGGGCGACGGGCCAGCAGGTCGCGGGCCCAGAACCGCCCCTCCGAGACCTGGCGGCGGGCGTCGATGAAGCCGACGGCGAGCCGGTGCGCCCCGGCGACCTGCTGCACCCCCTGCATGATCAGCACCGCCAGGTTGCTCTGCATGCCGTAGAAGACCACCTCCACGCTGGCGTTCGGGGTGCCCAGTTCGGGGCGGCGGTAGCCGTGCTCGCGTAGCAGCGACTCCACCCGGGCCCGGGTCTCCGCCGCGACCCCGGTGCGGCCGTTGAGGACCTTGGACACGGTGGGCGCCGAGACGTCCGCCAGTTGGGCGATCGTGGTCAGCGTCGGTTCGCCCCGGCGTCGGCTGCGTCGTGGCGCCCCGGCCGGCCTGCCGACCGTCGGGGTGGTGGTACGCGCGGGGTCCGCCGCGGCGGTTGCCGGGGGGACGGCGGCGGGGGGCCCGGGGGTGCCACCCGACCTGCCGGCCACCGGGTCGCCGGTCGGGGCGGCAGGCGTGGGCTGTCGTCGTACCCGGTCGAGCAGCCGGCTGCGGACGGCTTCGGCGTGGCGGGCCGCGACCGGGCCGGCGGGCACGGTCTCGGTGAGGTAGCGCCGACGCTTCGACACGGGGTCGATCCCGGCGTACACCCGCACCCGGAGCGAGCCGCTGGGAAGCTGCTCGATCTCGCCGCGAGCGCGCCGTCCGCGTCTGGAGCTATCTGACATGGAGCCAGCGTATTCGATGTCAGGCGGTGCAGATAGCTCCACGATGGCTCCATGCCGCACTGCTGCGTCCCGCGTCCCGGCGTGGTCCGCAGCCCTCGGGGGGCCGCCGGTGGGCCGACCTGCCGACGCCCGGTGATAGAGCGGTAAAAATATGGAAGCAGTTGAATACGCTGAAACGCTTACGTAACATGAGGGGCCGTTGTTAGCGCTCACACCGAGCCGTTCGAGCGCTCACACCCGGGGTGGTTCGAGCCGACTCCCGGACGTCCCGCCCGACGCGGCACCACTGATTGGAGACTTCGTGAAGCGATTCGTGCGAGCCCGGAGCTGGGGGCGGGCGCTGGCAGCCGGTCTGCTCCTGGCCGGCGTCCTGGTGGGCATCCGGATGCCGGTGGCGCAGGCACTGGACAACGGGACGGCCCGGACCCCGCCGATGGGCTGGAACAGTTGGAACTCCTTCGGCTGCAACATCAACGAGGCGCTGATCCGGCAGACGGCCGACGCGCTGGTCAGCAGCGGTATGCGGGATCTGGGCTACCAGTACGTCGTGGTCGACGACTGCTGGTTCAACCCCAACCGGGACTCGGCGGGCAACCTCCAGGGTGACCCGACCCGGTTCCCCTCCGGGATGAAGGCGCTCGGCGACTACATCCACGCCCGGGGGCTGAAGTTCGGCATCTACCAGGTGCCGGTCGACAAGACCTGCGCCCAGTACTTCAACTCCTACCCCGGCGCCACCGGCAGCCAGGGCCACGAGGTGCAGGACGCCCGGCAGTTCGCCAACTGGGGCGTCGACTATCTCAAGTACGACTGGTGCTCGCCGAACGGCTCCATCGACCAGCAGGTCACCACGTTCGCCAAGATGCGCGACGCCCTGGCCGCCACCGGCCGGCCGATCGTCTACAGCATCAACCCCAACAGCATCCACGCCAAGACCGGGCCGCAGCGCAACTGGGGCGACGTGGCGAACATGTGGCGCACCACCGAGGACATCACCAACACCTGGAACAGCGGCCAGACCAACGGCTACCCGATGGGCATCCAGAACATCATCGACGTCAACGTGCCGCTGGCCCCGTACGCGAAGCCCGGCGCCTTCACCGACCCCGACATGATGGAGGTGGGCCGGGGCGGCATGACCGACACCGAGATGCGCAGCCACTTCGCGATGTGGGCGATCATGGCCTCGCCCCTGATCGCCGGCAACGACGTCCGGTCGATGAACTCCGCCACCCAGACCATCCTCAAGAACGCGAACCTGATCGCCATCAACCAGGACGCGCTGGCGTTGCAGGGCGCCCAGGTCTCCTTCGACGGCACCCGCCGGGTGCTGGCCAAGCGGCTTGCCAACGGCGACGTCGCGGTCGCCCTGTTCAACCAGGGTGGCTCGACGACGACGATCTCCACCACCGCCGCCGCCATCGGCAAGTCCGGCTCCTCCTTCACCCTGGTCGACGCCTGGACCAACGCGAGCACCACCAGCACCGGCACCATCTCCGCGAGTGTGCCGTCGCACGGCACGGTGGTGTACCGGGTCAGCGGCGGTGGCACCGCCCCGCCGCCGACGACGCCGCCGTCCACCGCGGGCGCGCTGGCCAGCGTCGCCTCCGGTCGGTGCCTCGACGTCCCGCAGAGCAGCACCGCCAACGGCACCCAACCGGTGATCTGGGACTGCAACGGGGCTGCCAACCAGCGCTGGACGGCCAACGGCCAGACCCTCCAGTCCCTCGGTAAGTGCCTGGACGCGCCGACCAACGCCACCGCCGGCACCAAGGCCCAGATCTGGGACTGCAACGGTGGGACCAACCAGCAGTGGACGTTCAACGCCAACGGCACGATCAGCAGCGTGCAGTCCGGCCTCTGCCTCGACGTGAACAACAACGGCACCGCCAACGGCACCACGGTGCTGCTCTGGTCGTGCACCGGGGCGGCCAACCAGCGCTGGACCCGCCGCTGACCGACCGGCCGCCGCCGTCCGCCCGCTGCCGGTCCGGGCACCGGGCGGGCGGACGCCGGTGAGCGGCCCCGGACCCGGACGGCGTGGTGCGGACGCCGTCCGGGTCCGGTCCGCTTGCGCGTCCGTCCGTCCGTCCGGCACGGCGGTGGCCGCCCCCGCGTCCAACCCGGCACGGTGGTGGCCGCCTCCGAGCCCGTCCGGCACGGCGGTGGCCGCCCCCGCCCGTACCGCTGCGGCCGGGTGGTGGCCGCAGGAACGCTCAGCCGGCCGTGCCGGTGGCGGTCAGCCCGTCCCCGGCGCGGTAACGGACCGCGATCGGATCACTCAGCGCACCGACGAACTCCCCGTCGACGTGGTCGTGGAATCCGATGAGGGACCAGTCCCCGGCCGGTCCGGGGACCAGCCGGGGCGCGTAGAGGTGCGGGTGCGGGAACGGGCGGGCCGAGGCGATGTCCCACGGGCCGCGTACGTCGTGACCCTCCGCCACCCAGATCCGGTGGCCGTCGTGGCGGGTGCCGGCGGCGTCGGTGGAGAACAGCAGCAGGGGCTGCCCGTCGACGACGGCGACCTGGGGGACCTCCAGGTGCCCGAAGCCGGCCGGGATCGACAGCGGCGGTTGGACGGTCCAGTTCACCAGGTCCGGTGAGGTGGCGTGACCGACGACCCCGCGTGCCTCGGTCGGCCCGGTGTTGATCCGGGCGGTGACGAGCATGTGCCAGCCGGCGCCGTCCGGATCGGGGAACACCCACGGGTCGCGCCAGGCCTGCTCGTACCACAGCGTCCGGTCGAGCAGTTCGTACCAGGTGGGGTCGGCTTCGACGAGCGGCCCGTCGCCGTGCCGGCGCCAGGTGGTCAGGTCGTCGGAGACGGCCAGGCCGATCCGCTGGACCAGCCCGTCCTCGGCGCGGCCGACCCCGGTGTAGAACAGGTACCACCGCCCGTCCGGGCCGCGCACGGTGCAGCCCGTCCAGGTCGCGAGGTCGTCCCAGCTCGGCGCGTCGGCCGGGACGAGCGCGTCGGCGACCAGGTGCCAGGTGTGCAGGTCGGTCGAGACGGCGTGGCCGATCGTGGCGCGGCGGTGCCGGCGGTGCGGGTCGTGCAGGGCACGGGAGGCGCGCAGGAAGAACGCGTGCCACCGGTCGTTGTCGTCCCGGGCGTACCAGCTGTCCCACACCCAGTGGTCGGGTAGACGTAGCATGGCGGGGAAGCTAGCACTAAATCGGTTTAGCGACCAGTTCGGGTGGCCAGCGGCCGGTGGTGGGAGCGCTGCGGCGGGCACCTGCCCGGCGGTCGCGCCGGGGGGTCCCGGCTATCGGACCGGGGTGGCCACGGACCGGCGGCGACGCAGCGGCATGGGGACGAGGGACGGTTCGGCGTCGCCGCCGTCGAGGAGGATCTCGACGGCCCGCCGCCCCATCTGCTCGTGCGGCAGAGCGGTGGTGGACAGGCCGGGGCGCAACCAGGCGGCGATCGGGTCGTCGTCGAACGAGACCACCGAGAGGTCGTCCGGGACGGTCAGCCCGGCCTCGGCGAGCGCCTGGTAGGCGCCGAACGCGAGCCGGTCGTTCATGCAGATGATCGCGGTCGGCCGGGTGGGCCGGCCCAGCAGCGTGCGCATGGCGGCGTAGCCGTGTTCGGGCAGCCACTCGGCGCAGAAGCACTCGGTCAGCAGCTCGACCCCGGCGGCACCGAGCGCCTGGTGCACGCCGCGCAGCCGGGCCCGGGCCGCCAGGGAGACCTCCTCGTCGTCCTCCTTGAGACGGTTGCGGCCGATCAGCGCGATCCGGTCGCGGTGGCCCTGGTCGAGCAGGGTGGTGGCGACGGTACGGCCGGCCCGCTCGTCGTCGGGGAGCACGCAGGGCAGGTCGTCCGGGCTGGTGGCGTTGAGCAGCACCACCGGGCCGCCGAGGATGGCCGCCGGGACGGTCAGCCGCCGGGTCGCCATCGCGGCGTAGATCACCCCGTCGACCTGCCGGTCGAGCATCGCCTCGATGGCGTACTGCTCGAAGGTGGCGTCGCCCTGCGTCTCGGTGATGAGCAGCACGTGGTCGCGCTCCCGGGCCGCGTCGAGCGCGCCGCGGATGAGGCCGCCGGCGAACCGGGTGGTGGCGACGATGTCGGAGACGAACGCGATGGTGGCGGTCTTGCGGGTACGCAGGCTCCGGGCCGCCAGGTTGGGCCGGTAGCCCAGCTCCTCGGCGGCGGCGAAGACGCGCTGGTGCGCCTCGGCCGACAGCCGGGTGCCCTCCCGGCCGTTGAGGACCATCGACGCGGCGGTCTTGGACAGCCCGGCCCGTCGCGCGACATCGGCCAGGGTTGCTCTGTTGCGGCCCATCAGTCCTCCGAATCGGCGGCGGCGTCGCGGCCGTCGCTCCCGCCCATCATGATGCGTGGTCCGGCCGGGCCCGGTGCCGGCGGTCACCCCGGGTGTGTGTCGGTGACCACCCGCGACGGCCGGTGGGGCGGGTGGCTGAGCGTGAACCGGATGTTTCCGGACCGTTGCCAATTGGTCCTTGACAGCTCAGGTCGCCGCGCGCATGCTCTGCTAAATCAGTTTAGCGGCTACTTTTGACAGGTCGGGCGGCACCCTCGGTGACCCCCGGCGTGGTCATCGGTAACGACATCGCGTGCTGCGGCGGCATGCCGACGGCGACGTACTGTTGCGGCTGGTCACCCACCGTGACGACCCGCCGACCCGGCCCGTACCGCGGCCGGGGCACGCACGGAAGAGTCGAGGAGTCCTCAATTGGCTACACCACTGGCAAGGTTCTCCCGCCGGACGGCGCTCCTGGCCCCCGTGCTGGCGTTGGGGCTGGCCGCCACGGCGTGCAGCGCACCCGGTGCGGACGAGTCGCCGCGCGCCGGGTCCGACGCCGCCGTCAGCACCGAGCTGGGCAGCGACCCGATCACCCTGGAGATGTACGCCGAGACCGGCTTCCCGCTGGCCAAGGCGCTGGCCGACGAGTTCACCAAGCAGCACCCGAACGTCAAGTTCAACATCCGCGAGGACCAGTTCACGGTCATCGTGGAGAACGCGCCCCGGGTGATGGCCTCGGACAACTCGCCGGACATCATCCGGCTCCCCACCATGGTCGACCTGGTCAAGGACGACCTGCTCAAGAACCTCGACCCCTACTTCACCGCGTACGGCTGGGACAAGTTCCCCGCCTCCCAGTTGGTGCAGCTGCGGGTCGGCGAGGGCGGCACCACCCGGGGCACCGGCTCGCTGTGGGGGATGGGCCTCGGCTACAGCGTCACCGGGGTGTTCTACAACAAGAAGCTCGCCGAGCAGGTCGGGATGACCCAGCCGCCGGCCACCATCGCCGAGTTCGAGCAGCTGCTGGCCAAGGCCAAGACCGCCGGCGTGCAGCCGATCATGCAGTTCAACAAGAACACCGCGGGCATCAACTTCCCGCACCAGGCGTTGCAGAACCAGTTCGGTGACCCGGCCCAGGTGGCCGACTGGATCTTCCAGAAGCCGGGCGCGACGTTCGACACTCCGGCCGCGCTGAAGGCCACCCAGACCATCCAGAAGTGGGCCCAGGCCGGCTACTTCCCCAAGGACGCCAACGCCCTGGACTACGCGAGCATGGTGGGCGAGTTCCAGAAGAACAACGGCCTGTTCATGTTCAACGGCGACTGGGAGTCGGCCAACCTCGACAAGACGATGCCCGGCAACGTGGGCTTCTTCCTGTTCCCGAGCGAGTCGGCCGGCGGCAAACACGTGGCGATGTCCGCCCCGAACACCTTCGGCATCAGCGCCAAGGCCAAGAACCCCGACGCCGCCGCGTTCTTCCTGAACTGGGCGCACACCAACCCCACCGCCCGGGAGATCGCCGTCAAGATCGGCGGCTCCAGCCCGGGTGGCCCGAGTGACCTGGCCGTGCCGGCCGCCGCGCCGAACACCGTGCTGGCCGAGACGCTCAAGGCGTCGCAGCAGCTCGGTGAGGAGAACGGCGCGGTGGACTTCACCGCGAACGCCACCGGTGGCATCTTCGCCGCCGCGATCACCCCGGAGATGCAGAAGCTGATCGCCGGTCAGCAGACCCCCGAGGGGTACGTCAAGGCGGTCCAGGCCGAGTACGCGAAGGAACTCTCCCGATGACGTCTGCCTTCGGCAGCGCACCGGTCGGGCGGGGTGACCCGGTGTCCACACCGGCTCGTCCCACCCGTCCCTCCGCCGCGCGGGCCCCCCGGAAACGGTGGGCCCGCGCGGGCGGGACGGGCTGGCTCTTCGTCCTGCCCGCAGTCGTGATGTACGCCGCCTTCGTCCTTCGTCCACTCGTGCTGACCATCCAGTACTCGTTCTACAACTGGAACGGCATCGGGGTGGCCCGCTGGGCGGGACTGGACAACTACCTGACCGTGTTCACCGACAGCGACCTGCTGAAGATCATCGGCAACGCGCTCGTCCTGATCGTCTTCTTCAGCTTCGTCCCGGTCGCGCTCGGCCTGCTGGTGGCCAGCCTGGTCCGCCGCATCACCACCGGCGCGTTCGGCACCGTGGTGCGTACGGTGCTGTTCCTGCCCCAGGTCATCCCCCTGGTGGCGGCGGGTATCGCGTGGAGCTGGCTGCTGTCGTCCAACGGCCTGATCAACCAGCTGCTGCGCGCGGTCGGCCTGGGCGGGGTGGCCCGCGCCTGGCTCGGTGACTTCGACACCGCGCTGCCCGCCGTCGGCGTCATCGGCGCCTGGGTGCTGCTCGGCCTCTGCACGATCCTGCTGGTGACCGGGATGAGCAAGATCGATCCCGCGTTGTACGAGGCGGCCCGCCTCGACGGCGCCGGCCCGATCCGGGAGTTCTTCGCCGTCACTTTGCCCAGCCTGCGCCAGGAGATCGGGGTCTGCCTGACGGTGACCATCATCGCCGCCCTGGCCAGCTTCGACATCGTCTACATCTCGACCAGTGGCGGTCCCGGCCTGCAGACCACCGTGCCGGGCCTGGAGATCTACCGGCTGGCCTTCTCGCAGCGCCAGGTCGGTCTCGCCTCCGCGTTGGCCGTCGTGCTGATGCTGCTGGTGCTGCTCTGCGTGCTGCCGATCCAGCGACTGACCCGGGGGGACAAGTCATGAACCTGAGCCGGCGCGAGAACCTGACCGGCCGGATCTTCCTGCTCGTCCTGGTCGTGGTCACCCTGCTGCCGTTCGTCAGCATGCTCTCCGCGGCGTTGCAGCCCCGGGGCACCGTGCCCAGCGGCCTGGCCTGGCCGTCGGACCCGCAGTGGGGCAACTTCGCCGACGCGTTCACGGTGGCGAACATGGGTGCGCTGCTGCGCTCCAGCCTGCTCATCGTGGCCGGCGTCGTGCCGGTCTCGGTGCTGATCGCCACCATGGCCGGTTTCGGGCTGGGCCAGCTGCGGGTCCCCGGTGGCCGGATCGTGTTCGGTCTGCTGCTACTCGGGCTGACCCTGCCGTTCGAGGCGGTGGTCACCCCGCTCTACTACCAGATGCAGGACCTCGGCCTGCTCAACACCCGGTGGGCGATCATCCTGCCGTTGATCGGGCTCTACATGCCGTTCGCGGTCTTCTGGATGCGGGCGCACTTCAGCAACGTGCCGGTCGAGTTGTCCGAGGCGGCCCGGGTCGACGGCAGCAGCACCTGGCAGCTGTTCTGGCGGGTCCAGGTGCCGCTCGCCCGGCCGGCCATCGCGTCGCTGACCATCCTGATGTTCCTCTGGACGTGGAACCAGTTCCTGCTGGCCATCGTCCTGGTCGACGATCCGGCCAAGCGGACGATGGCGGGTGCGCTCGGGGCGTTCCAGGGGCAGTGGGGCACCGACCTGGTGCTGCTGTGCGCCGGCTCGCTGCTGATCCTCACCCCGACCCTGATCGTCTTCCTGATCTTCCAGCGTCAGTTCATCAAGGCCCTGATCCAGGGCTCACTGAAGGGATAGCAGTGGCCACGCAGCCGCAGATCCACGGCCACGCCGACGAACGCTACGGGCGGGTGGCAGACGTCTTCCGCACCAACTTCACCGACCGGGGGGAGGTCGGCGCGGCGGTCACCGTCTACGTCGGCGGTCGCCAGGTCGTCGACCTGTACGGCGGGACCGCCGACCCCCGTACCGGCCGGCCCTGGACGGCGCACACCCCGGTCGTCGTCTACTCCTGCACCAAGGGCATCCTGGCGGTCTGCGCCTACCTGCTGGTGCAGCAGGGCCGACTCGACCTCGACGCGCCGGTCACCCGCTACTGGCCCGAGTTCGGCCAGCACGGCAAGGCCGACATCCCGGTGCGCTGGCTGCTCACCCACCAGTCCGGCCTGCCCGCGCTCGACCGCCCGTTGACCCTCGACGAGGTGCTCGCGTGGGACCCGGTGATCGCGGCGATCGAGGCCCAGGCCCCACTGTGGCAGCCGGGCACGGCGCACAGCTACCACCCGATGACCTACGGCTGGCTGATCGGCGAGGTGATCCACCGGATCACCGGTCAGCTGCCCGGGGCGTACTTCCGCGACGCCCTGGCGGCACCGCTGGGCCTGCGGACCTGGCTCGGGTTGCCGGCGACCGAACGCGACACGGTCGCCTGGAACCTCGCCCCGCCGCCCGACCCGGAACCGTTCGTCGACCCGGTGGCCGACCGGGGGATCACCATGGGTGGCGCGTTCGCGTTCCCCGCCGACGACGCCGGCCTGGTCAGCTTCAACGACCCGGCCATCCAGGCCGCCGGCATCCCGGGCGCCGGCGCGGTGAGCACAGCCGACGGACTGGCCCGCCTCTACGCCGCGTGCGTGTCTCCGGTGGCGGGACCGCCCGTGCTCGACCCGGCGTCGATCGACGACGCGACGGTCGTGCGGTCCCGGGGCCAGCAGCGGCACGGACCGCCGGACACCGGCCAACGCTGGGGCAGTGGCTTCCTGCTGCACTCGCCGCCGGCCCGGCCGTTGCTGTCCGAGCGCAGCTTCGGCCACGACGGTGCGGGCGGCAACCTCGGCTTCGGCGACGACGCCCACCAGGTCGGCTTCGGTTACGTGGTCAACCAGATGCAGGGCATGGGCGACGAACGCGCCAACCTGCTGACCGCCGCGCTGCGGTCCTGCCTGGACGACTGACCAGCCAGGTAGGACACCCCACACAACTCGCACCCCGGACCCCCGGGACCCCCGGACCCCGGACCCCGGACTCCTTTGCGCCCCGGGCACCCCGACGATCGGGGCACCCGGGGCGCACGGCTGTCCCAGTCGCGACGGCCCGCCCACCGCCCACCACACCGCGCTCGTCGCCCGCCCCCGCGCCCACCACCCGTCGCCCGCCCCCGCGCCACCACCCGTCGCCCGCCCCCGCGCCCACCACCCGTCGCCCACCCCCGCGCCACCACCCGTCGCCCACCCCCGCGCCACCACCCGTCGCCCGTCCCCCTCCGGCCATCCACCCTCCGACCACCGGTCCTCCGGGGGATGCGTCGGTCGTGGTGGGGAGGGTGGGCGCTGAGTGCATTCAGCGGAGCGCCTGGCATTGATCGCCTGCTGTCGATGACGACCGCGTAACAGGTTGGAAACCCGGCGGGACGTCGGCGTCGGCGGGTCCGCCGTCCGGTCGCAGCCCGGGGGTGGTGGGCGGGCCGCCGTCGCCGTGTTCACCACGGAAGTGACCCCGCGCCGGCCCGGCGGGCGGGACGCCGGTGGGTGGACAAGTCGGAGACGCCCGTTACGAGACCGTGACGTCCGGATTTCCGAGGGGGTGTTGACGGGGGCGATGTGAGCGCTAACACTACCCCGAAAGGTGACAGGTGGTCCCCGCAGTCGGCGGGAGTTCCGGAGAGGAGAAACCTGTGCGCAGGAAATTCCTGGTCGCGATCGGCGGCGCGGCACTGGCGTTCAGCCTTGCCGCATGCAGCGGCGGGGGAGCGGGTAGCGGGGGCGACAGCAGCGACAAGAAGCCCGCCGATCTGACCATCGGCGTCTCCATGCCGACCCAGACCTCGGAGCGGTGGATCGCCGACGGCAAGGCGGTGAAGGAGAAGCTGGAGGCCAAGGGCTACAAGGTCGACCTCCAGTACGCCGGTGACGACATCCCCACCCAGTCCCAGCAGGTCGACCAGATGATCACGCAGGGCGCGGACGTCCTGATCATCGCGGCGATCGACGGCACCGCGCTCAGCGGCCAGCTGGACGCCGCCGCAGCGGCGAAGATCCCGGTCATCTCCTACGACCGGCTGCTGCTGGGCAACAAGAACGTCGACTTCTACGTCAGCTTCGACAACTACAAGGTCGGCGTCGCCCAGGCGACCGCTCTGCTGGTCGGCCTCGGCCTGCAGACCAAGGACGGTGGCAAGGGCACCGCCACCGGCCCGTTCAACGTCGAGCTGTTCGCCGGCTCGCTGGACGACAACAACACCCAGTACTTCTGGGGCGGGGCGATGGACACCCTCAAGCCGTTCATGGACAACGGCACGCTGAAGGTCAAGTCCGGCCAGACCCGCATCGAGCAGGCGGCGATCCTGCGCTGGCAGCAGGAGACCGCGCAGAAGCGGATGGAGGACCTGCTCACCTCCGGCTACAACGACGGCACCGTGGTCAACGGGGTGTTGTCGCCGTACGACGGGATCTCCCGGGGCATCATCACCGCCCTGCAGAACGCCGGCTACGGCAAGGGCGCCAAGAAGCTCCCCGTGGTGACCGGCCAGGACGCCGAGATCGCCTCGATCAAGCTGATCAACGACGGGGTGCAGAGCTCCACCGTCTTCAAGGACACCCGGCTGCTCGCCGAGCAGGCCGTCATCGCGGCGGAGGCGTTCCTGCAGGACAAGCAGCCGCAGGCCAACGACACCACGACCTACAACAACAAGATCAAGGTCGTCCCGGCGTACCTGCTGCCGATCGAGACCGTCTACAAGGACGACATCACCAAGGTGCTCGTCGACTCCGGTTACTGGTCGGCCGAAGAGGTCGCCGCCGGTCAGGCCAAGAAGTAAGCCGGTCGTCGGGCGCGGCGGTGACCGACCGCCGCGCCCGACGCATCGCAAGCCCGCCTCAGGCTTCGACGATCAGGACGCTGACCATGGACGACACCATCCTCGAGATGCGACGCATCACGAAGACCTTCCCCGGGGTGACCGCGCTGGCGGACGTCTCCCTCGCGGTGCGCCGGGGGGAGATCCACGCCATCTGCGGCGAGAACGGCGCCGGCAAGTCCACCCTGATGAAGGTGCTCTCCGGGGTGCACCCGACCGGCTCGTACGACGGCGAGATCGTGCTGGACGGCAAGCCGATGAACTTCCGCGGCATCCGCGACAGCGAGTCCCACGGCGTCGTCATCATCCACCAGGAACTCGCCCTGGTGCCCTACCTCTCGATCGCCGAGAACATCTTCCTCGGCAACGAGCGGCGCGGTCCGGGCGGCCTGATCGACTGGAACCGGGCCAACGCCGAGGCCGCCGAACTGCTCGCCTCGGTGGGCCTGTACGAGAACCCGGTCACCCCGGTCATCCAGCTCGGCGTCGGCAAGCAGCAGCTGGTCGAGATCGCCAAGGCGCTGTCCAAGAAGGTCCGGCTGCTCATCCTGGACGAGCCGACCGCCGCGCTCAACGACATCGACTCGGCGCACCTGCTCGACCTGCTGCGCCGGCTGCGCGACCAGGGCATCACCAGCATCCTGATCTCGCACAAGCTCAACGAGGTCACCGCGATCGCCGACGCGACCACGGTCATCCGGGACGGACGCACCGTGGAGACCCTCTCCCTGGCCTCCGGGGAGGTCACCCAGGAGCGGATCATCCGCGGCATGGTCGGCCGGGACCTGGACAGCTTCTATCCCGACCGGGTCTCGTCGCCGGGGGAGGAGGTGCTGCGCATCGAGAACTGGAGCGTGCGGCACCCCACCCAGGACCGGCTCGTCGTCGACGACGCCAGCCTGGACGTCCGTGCCGGCGAGGTGGTCGGCATCGCCGGTCTGATGGGCGCCGGTCGTACCGAGTTGGCGATGAGCCTCTTCGGCCGGACGTACGGCCGGGACATCCGGGGTCGGCTGTTCGTGCGCGGCCGGGAGGTCCGGGCGCGCACCGTCGCGGAGGCCATCGAGCACGGCATCGCCTATGTCACCGAGGACCGCAAGCGCTTCGGCCTCAACCTCATCGACGACGTGCGGCACAACGTCTCCGCCGCCGCCCTGGGCCGGCTCGCCCGCCTCGGTTGGGTCAACGGCAACGAGGAGATCAAGGTCGCCGAGCAGAGCCGGCGGGACATGAACATCAAGACGACAAGCGTGATGGCCGTGGTGGGCAAGCTCTCCGGTGGCAACCAGCAGAAGGTCGTGCTGTCGAAGTGGCTGTTCACCAATCCGGACGTGCTGATCCTCGACGAGCCGACCCGGGGAATCGACGTCGGGGCGAAGTTCGAGATCTACACGATCGTCAACCGGCTCGTCGCCGAGGGTAAGGCGGTGATCCTGATCTCCTCGGAGCTGCCGGAGCTGCTCGGCATGTGCGACCGCATCTACACCCTCGCCGCCGGCCGGATCACCGGCCAGGTGCCGGTGGCCGAGGCGACCCAGGAGAACCTCATGGATCTGATGACGAAGGACAAGGAGCGCGTGGGATGACCAGCGTCAAGACCTCATCGCCGCCGTCCCCGCCGCCGGCCGACAAGAGTCCGGGCGTCGCCCTGCACGCCGGCACCAGCGACCTGCGTGCGCTGATCATGAACAACCTGCGGCAGAGTGGCATCTACGTCGCACTCGTCGTCATCGTCGGGTTCTTCGCCGTGCTCACCGACGGGGTGTCGCTGAGCCCCGGCAACATCACCAACATCGTCCTGCAGTACTCGTACATCCTGGTGCTGGCGATCGGCATGGTGATCATCATCATCGGCGGTCACATCGACCTGTCGGTGGGCTCGGTGGTCGCCCTCACCGGGGCGGTCTCCGCCGTGCTGGTCATCCGGGAGGGCTTCCCGTGGTGGGTCGGCATCCTGGCCGCGGTGGCGGTGGGCGTCGCGGTCGGCGCGTGGCACGGCTTCTGGGTGGCGTACGCCGGTATCCCGGCCTTCATCGTGACGCTCGCCGGCATGCTGCTGTTCCGCGGCCTGACCCTGCGGGTGCTGGACAACATCTCGCTCTCCCCGTTCCCTGCCGACTACCAGCAGGTCGCGGCCGGCTTCCTCAACGGGCTGCTCGGCGGGGACGGCTTCGACGCCTTCACCCTGCTGATCGGCGCCGTCGCGGTGGCCGGGTACGCGGTGAGCGGCTTCCGGACCCGGGTGGCCCGGGTCCGCTACCAGCAGCCGGTGGAGTCGTTCCCCCTGTTCGTCGCCCGGGTGGTGCTGGTGGGCGCGGTCATCATGTACTTCGCCTGGCAGTTGGCGCACGCCCGGGGCCTGCCGATCGTGCTGATCATCCTGGCCGCGCTGGTGCTGGTCTACGGCCTGCTCACCCGGCGTACCGTCTTCGGTCGACAGGTCTACGCGATCGGCGGCAACCTCTCGGCGGCGACCCTCTCCGGGGTCAAGGTGCGGACGGTCAACTTCTGGATGTTCGTCAACATGGGCTTCCTGGCGGCGGTTGCCGGGGTGATCTACTCCTCGCGCTCCAACGGCGCGCAGCCCGCCGCGGGCAACATGTTCGAGCTCGACGCGATCGCCGCCGCGTTCATCGGTGGCGCGGCGGTCACCGGTGGGGTCGGCACCGTGATGGGTGCCGTGGTCGGTGGTCTGATCATGGCGGTGATGAGCAACGGGATGCAGCTCATGGGCGTCGACCAGTCCATCCAGTCGGTGGTCAAGGGCCTGGTGCTGCTCGTCGCCGTGGCCTTCGACGTCTACAACAAGCGGCGTGCCGGCGCCTCCCGCTGACCGGTGACGCGGCACCCGCCCGCGTCGTACCCCTTCGCCCGGACGCCCCGGGCCGCGTCGGAACGGTCCGACGCGGCCCGGGGCGTTGGCATTTGCGCCCGTCGATCGTGTCAACGCTGTTTCAGCTTGACGAGCATCATGTTATCGCTCACAGTCTATGGATAGCTGAAGCCGTTCCCGCAGCGGCTGGTCGGCACCCCCGACCTGTCGCTGTACCGCGTCGTGCGCCATCGCGGACGCGCCGCCGAGGTGAACGTTGACATCGGCAGGCTTCGAACAATGCGACGACGGTGGCCCCGGGCCGGACCCAGGGCCCCCGTCGATCGACCGTTGGTGAGGGAGGGTCATGGTAGCCATGGGAGAGGTGCCGATCGCGGTCCGGCGACGGCGCGGCTGGTGGTCACGGGTCGTCGCCGCCCTGCTGACGCTGCTGGTCGGCGGTGGTCTCGTCGTGGTCCAGTCGACCGGCGCGGCGGCGGCGACGGTGGACACCACCGCCTGGTACGTGCTGGTCAACCGCAACAGCGGCAAGGCGCTGGACGTGTACAACTTCGCCACCAACGACGGCGCGCGGATCACCCAGTGGACCCGCGGCGACGGCACCAACCAGCAGTGGCAGTTCGTCGACTCCGGCGGCGGCTACTACCGGTTGAAGTCGCGGCTCTCGGGCAAGGTCCTCGACGTCTACAACCTCTCCACCGCCGACGGCGCGGCGATCGTGCAGTGGACCGACGGCAACGGCACCAACCAGCAGTTCCGGCTCGCCGACTCGGCCGACGGCTACGTCCGGCTGCTCAACCGCAACAGCGGCAAGGCGGTCGAGGTGCAGAACGCCTCCACCGCCGACGGCGGCAACATCGTCCAGTACTCCGACTGGGGTGGCACCAACCAGCAGTGGCAGCTCGTCCGCGTCGACGGCGGCAGCACCCCGACCACGCCGCCACCCACCACGCCACCGGCGAGCGGCTCGTTCACCAACCCGGTGGTGTGGCAGGACTTCGCCGACGTCGACATCATCCGGGTCGGCGACGCGTTCTACCTGTCCGCCTCGACCATGCACTACTCGCCGGGCGCCCCGATCCTGCGCTCCTACGACCTGGTCAACTGGGAGTTCGCCGGGCACTCGGTGCCCAAGCTCGACTTCGGCGCGAAGTATGACATGTCCGGCGGGCGGGCGTACGTCAACGGGATCTGGGCGTCGACGCTGAACTACCGCCCGAGCAACCGCACCTACTACTGGGCCGGCTGCATCGACTTCGCCAAGACCTACATCTACACCGCCGCCGCCGTCGACGGGGCCTGGAACCAGCACTCCACCATCAACAAGTGCTACTACGACGCCGGCATGCTGGTCGACGACAACGACACCATGTACGTCGCCTACGGCAACAGCCAGATCAGCGTCGCGCAGCTGTCCGCCGACGGCAAGAGCGAGGTCCGCAGCCAGCAGGTCTTCTCCACCCCGTCGAGCGTGGGCACCCTGGAGGGGGCCCGGTTCTACAAGCGCAACGGCAGCTACTACATCTGGCTCACCCGGCCGGCCAACGGCCAGTACGTGCTGAAGTCGTCGAGCCCGTTCGGCCCGTACGAGATGCGGCAGGTGCTGCTCAACATGCCCGGCCCGATCTCCGGCGGCGGCGTGCCGCACCAGGGCGGTCTGGTGCAGACCCCGGCCGGCCAGTGGTACTACATGTCCTTCGTGGACGCCTACCCCGGTGGGCGGGTGCCGGCACTGGCCCCGATCACCTGGACCGCCGACGGCTGGCCGCAGATCCAGACGGTCAACGGCGGCTGGGGCACGTCGTACCCGAACCCGCTGCCGACCCGACCGGTCAAGCCGTTGACCGGCACCGACACCTTCAGCGGCAGCACCCTCGGCCCGCAGTGGGAGTGGAACCACAACCCGGACAACACCAAGTGGTCGGTGAACAACGGCCTGCGCCTGCAGACCGCCACCGTCACCAACGACCTCTACAGCGCCCGGAACACGGTGACCCACCGGATCCAGGGGCCGACCTCCACCGCCACCGTCGAACTCGACTACTCGGCGCTGCGCGACGGCGACCGGACCGGGCTGGCGGTGCTGCGCAACTCGTCGGCCTGGATCGGCGTCCGCCGGGACAACGGCGCGACCCGGGTGTCGATGACCAACAACCTCACCATGGACGGCAGCTGGCGGACCACCAACACCGGTTCGGAGATCGCCTCCGCCCCGGTCAGCGGGGGACGCATCTGGCTACGGGCCACCGCCGACATCCGGCCCGGCTCCGGCCGGCAGGCCCGGTTCTCCTACAGCACCGACGGCACCAACTTCACCGCCCTGGGTAACGCGCTCACCCTCGACAGCAACTGGCAGTTCTTCATGGGCTACCGCTTCGCCATCTTCAACCACGCCACCCAGGCCCTCGGTGGCACCAGCACGATCCGCCAGTTCCAGCTGACCACCCCCTGACCCACCCGGTCGCGGCCGGCAGACGCCGGGGCCGCCCGTACCGTCGGACCGCCCAGCGGACCCGGTCGGCACGGGCGGCCCCGGCGGCCAGGCTCCGGTTCGTGCCGGCTCCGGGTTCGTGCCGGCTTCGGTTCGTGCCGGGCTCCGGTCCGTGCCGGGTTCAGGGGCAAACGGAATGGGGCTGCCCCGATCGGGGCAGCCCCATTCGTCAGGCCGCAGGTCCGCCGCCGTCTCGCCGGCGGTGGCGGACCTGCGGCCGGTCCAGGCCAACCGCTACTGGTTGGCGACGATCCGCCACCGGTTGTCCGCGCTGCCGTTGTCGGAGTCCTGTACGGCCTGGGCGCCCTGGGCGGTCGAGCCGTTGAGGATGCCGAGCAGCTTCCCGCTGTTGACGTTGCGGATCTTGTAGGTGCCGTCACCCTGGTTCAGCAGGACCCAGCGGTGGTCGGCGGTGCCGTTGTCCGCCCACTGCAGGACGCGGGCGTTGTCGGCGGTGGACATGTTCTCCACGCCGAGGACCTTGCCGCTGTTGACGTTGCGGAACCGGACGGCGTCGCCGTCGGTCACCACCACCCAGTTGTGGTCGGCGGTGCCGGTGTCACCCCACTGGAGGGCGAGCCCGCCGTCGGCGGTGGACATGTTCTGGATGCCGAGGACCAGGCCGCTGCCGACGTTGACGAGTCGCGAGCTGGCACCACCGGGGTTGCTGCCACCGCTGGTGTTCCAGTAGACCGTGTAGTTGAAGCCGTGGGCGTCGTAGAACGGTCCGAGGTTGACCGTGGAGCCGTTCGCGGTGGCGGTGAACGCCAGGGTGCTGGTGCTCGTCCGGGTCACCGACGAGGCGTTCAACGACGGCAGGGCGCTCAGGCCGGTGTTGCCGTAGTTGCCCGCCAGCACCGCCGGGCCGTACATGAGGGCCGCGACGTTGGCGTTGTCGTTGCTCGGCTGCACGACGACCTTCATCGGCAGCCGTACGGTGACGGTGTCGCCGGCCGCCCAGGTGCGGGTGACCGTGGCGTAGCTGCCGGGGTTGGTGGCGACGCTCTGCGTCTCGCCGTTGACGGCGATCGTCGCGCCGGTGGCCCAGGCCGGGATGCGGACCCGGATGCTCCACGAGCCGCTCATCGACCCGGAGAGGGTGAGCGTGCTGGTGTCGCTCGCCGGGTAGCTGGTGCTCTGGGTGACCGTGATCCCGCGCTGCGACCAGGTCAGCACCGACGGAACGAACAGGTTCACCGTCAGCGTGGTGTCGTTGTAGAAGTAGATCGAGTCCATCAGCTTGGTGTTGGCCTCGATGCCGGTGCCCTGGCAGCACCAGAACGAGTTGTAGTCGGTGCTGAAGGTGCCGCCGCCCCAGGCCGGCCCGACGCCCCGTCGGCCACCCGGCTTGAGCGGGGTGAAGTAGGTGACGTGGCCGTGCCCGTCGGCCGGGTTCTGCGCGCCGACGACATGGTTGAGCAGGGCACGCTCGTAGAAGTCGAAGTACGCGACCCGGTTCGGGTCGAGCAGCCACAGCTCCCGGGTCAGCTTGAGCATGTTGTGGGTGTTGCAGTGCTCGCAGGTGTCGTTGGTCAGGTACCCGGCGATCGCGTTCGGCGGCCGGAAGTGCTCGGCCTGGCTGTTGCCGCCGATGACGTAGGTGTGCGCGTTGACGGTCATGTTCCACGCGTTGCTGGCGATGTCCCGGTAGCGCGTGGTGCCGGTCGCCTTGAACTCCCGCGCCGCGCCGATCCACTTGGGCACCTGGGTGTTGGCGTGCTTGCCGTTGAGCTGGTCGGAGTTGCTGGCGAGCGGGTTGAACACGCCTGCGTGGTCGAACCGCTGGGCGACGGTCAGCCAGCGCCCGTCGCCGGTGTGCTGGTAGATGTCGGTCAACGCCTCGTTCATGCCGCCGAACTCGGTCTCCAGCATCGACTGCATCTGGTTGTAGCTCAGCCGCGACGTGCGGGTGTCGACCCAGCCGGCCAGCGCCAGCAGCACCGAGCGGGCCTGCGTGTTGCCGATGTAGCGCCACACGTCGAGCAGCCCCATGAGGGTCTTGTGGATGCAGTAGTAGGGCACGTTGCCGTTGGACAGCGTGCGGGCCTCCAGGGCCGAGAAGTCCGACTCCGGGAAGCCGGACAGGTAACCGGCGGTGAATCCGGCAGCACCGTTGTTGGCCTGGCACTTCGCCAGCTCGGCCACCATGTAGTTCGCCTTGTCCCGGCAGGTGGTGTCGCCCAGCACCGCGTACGCCTGCGCCCAGGCGGTCAGGAAGTGCCCCTGCATGTGGGTGCGGAACGGGAACGACGGCGCGTCCCAGCCACCGTTGGAGGCGGCGTTGTTGGTGCCGAGGCGGTGGTTGGCCCGGAAGTTGCGGAGCATCCGGTCGACGTCGACGAACCGCAGGTAGCTCAGTGTCCGGTTCTGGTTGTCCAGCAGCCGGCCGGCGGTCAGCCGGACCTGCCCCAGCTCGAACGGGTACGCGGAGACACCGAGGTCCGATCGGGCCGGGGGGACCACCAGCGCCGCGGCGGCCGGCCCGGATCCGAGTAGGGTGCCACCCGCGGCGGAGACGAGCGCGGTGGCGCCGGCGGCCTGGAGAAGCTGGCGTCGGTTGAGGGACGGGGACATGGGAACCTCCAGTGGACCGGATCACGGGCTGGCGCCCGTCCGGGTGAGTAGTGGGTGTCGGTGGTGGGGTGCCGGCCCGCCCCGGTGGGGCGGAGCGGGCCGGCGCGACTGTCAGCCGCGCGACGGGGTCACGCGGGGGTGCAGGTCAGGTCGGTCGGTGGCTGGTTGCTGCCGGTGGTCGAGCTGATATAGCCGACGGTGGTGGAGCCGCCGGCTCCGAGCTGCCCGTTGTAGGCGGCGTTGGTGACGGTCACCTGGTTGCCCTGCTGGGTCAGGGTGCCGTTCCACGCCTGGGCCACCGTCTGCCCGCTGGGCAGGGTGAAGCTCACCCGCCAGCCGGTGATCGGGGCGGACCCGTTGGTGATGGTCAGCTTGCCCTCGAAGCCGCCCTGCCAGGTGTTGACCACGGTGTTGGTGGCCGCGCAGGTCGTTCCGGAGGGGGTCGTCGGAGCCGGCGTCGTCGGGGCCGGGGTCGTCGGGGTGGGGGTGGGGGTCGCGGTGGGCGTCGTGGTGGGCGTCGCGGTCGGGGTGGGCGTCGGGGTGGTGCCGCTGCCGTTGAACTGCCACCAGTTGACGTTGAACAGGGTGCCGCTGCCGCCGGTGAACCGCAGGTACATGTCGTGGGTGCCGGTCGCGCCGGACACCGGGCAGGAGACGGTCTGCCAGTTCTGCCAGCCGCCGGTGACCGGCACGGAGCAGCTCGCCACCCGGGTGCCGGTGGTGCTGTCCAGCCGGACCTCGATGGTGCCGCCGCTGCCGGCCGAGGCCACCCGGGCGTTGAAGGACGTCGCACCGGTACCGAAGCCGACCCCCTTGACCTTGATGTAGTCGCCGTTCTCGATGAAGCCGACGTTCATCCCGCCCTCGCTGGACGCCTCGGTCTCGATGCCGGAGCCCCAGGCGATCGTCTCGGCCTCCTGCCGCACGTACGGGTTGAGCGTGCCGATCTGCGGTGCGCCGGTGCTGCTCATGTTGATCGTCGGGATGGTGCCATTGGTGCCGTAGGTGAACTTCTCCACCGCGACCGACCGGGTGTAGCCGCCACCGCCGGGCAGCGCGCCGTTGTGGTAGAAGAAGTACGACCCGCCGTTGAAGTCGACGATTCCGGCATGGTTGGTGAAGCTGCCGCCCTGGCGGGGCATGACCGTGCCCCGGTAGGTCCACGGCCCGGTGGGGCCGGGCGCCGTGGAGTAGCCGATGAACTCGCTGCAGCACTCGGCGGCGAAGACGTTGTAGTAGGTTCCGTTGCGCTTGAAGACCCAGGGGCCCTCCTCGTAGAGGGTGGGTCGGGTGGCGTTGCCGTTGCGGGTGCCGTATCCGGCGGTGGTCAGCGGAATCTTGGTGACACTGCCGGAGTACGAGATCATGTCGGCGTTCAGCTTGACGTACCACAGGTTGGGGTTGCCCCAGTAGAGGTACGCCTGCCCGTCGTCGTCGATGAAGACGGTCGGGTCGATCTCGCCGTTGGCCGCCAGCGGGCGGCCGATGGCATCCCGGAACGGGCCGGTGGGGCTGTCGCTCACCGCCACCCCGATGGCCATCGAGTTGGTCGACTTCGCGGTCACCGGCACGTACCAGTAGAACTTGCCGTTGCGGGCGATGACCTGGCCCGCCCAGGCGTCCGCCTTCGCCCAGCTGAAGGTGCCGACGTTGAGCGGCGAGCCGTGGTCGGTCCAGTTGACCATGTCGGCGGAGGACCAGACCCGCCACTCCTTCATGGTGAACCAGGTCGAGCCGTCCTCGTCGTGGCCGGTGTAGAGGTACACCCGGCCGTTGTGCACCAGCGGGGCCGGGTCGGCGGTGTAGATGTGCTGGACGATGGGGTTGTCGGCCTTCGCGGTGCCGGCCGGGAGCAGGGTCGAGACCAGGAGCAGGGCCGTCAACCAGGCGAAGGAGCGCCGCAGTCGGGTCAGGGGTGGCAGTGCGGGTTTCACCAGTACCTCCCAGTATGGGCGATGCGTGTCGTGGGGCGTCACGCCTCGGTGGCCTGCCCGGACTCCGCCGACGCCCCGGCCGGTGAGCCGGTGCTGTCGGGACTCGTCCGGACTGCCCGCCGTGCGGGTACGCGGGTGTGGCGTCACGGTCGGCGATCGCGCTCCCGGCCTGCCAGGGACGGCACCGCAGTCGGCGCGCGGTCGTGTCAGGACCCCACGGTGGCGGTGGACGACGTGCGCCGGGGGATCCGGGTGTGTCGAGGTGTCGATGCGACCCGGCGGCGCGCAGCGTCCACGGAGGTGCCCGGAGGTGTCCCACCGACGTCGCCCGTGCCCGCACTCCGCTCCGCCGCCCGGATCCCGGGGGTGGAGCGGGGGAGGCGTGCCCTTCGCTCCCGCGGCCGACGGTATCTTGTTATCGTTAACACCCGCAAGCCATTGACGTTCGTTGGTTACGCGGGCGTCATCGGGGTCCCCCTGCGGGCCCGGTCCGCCGGGCGGGAGCGACGGGTGATCCACCCGCCGCCGGGGGTCAGCGCACCAATCGCCCGGTGTCCGGTCCGCCGCGCCGGACCAGCCAGGCCTCGGTGATGTGGGTGACCATGGCCGCGGCGGCGCCGTCCGGGTCGTGGGCCGCGATGCGCTCGTAGATGCGCCGGTGTCCCCGGTTGGAGGCCACGCACAGCGCCCGTTCGGAGCGGCCCATGTAGCGGGCGGTGTTGACCACCTGGCTCTCCAGTGACCGCACCACGCCCCTGGCGATCCGGTTGCCGGACGCCTGCATGATCACGTCGTGGAACGCCCGGTCGTGCTCGTGGTAGGCGACCTGGTCGTCGACCAGCTCGTCCATCCGGTCGACCAGGGCACGCAGCCGGTCGACGGTCTCCTGGTCGGCCAGCCGGGCGGCGACGTTGGCCATGTCGGACTCCAGCACCCGCCGGGTGGCCACCAGGTCGTCGAGAATGGTCAGGCTGTCGTCCTCGGCGATCGTCGCGGAGAGCACGAGTTCGTCGAGCATGTCCCACATCGACGGTGGGGTGACGATGGTGCCGCTGCCCTGGCGGACCTGCACCAGGCCCTTCTCCTGAAGGATCTTCACGGCCTCCCGGACGACCGTGCGGCTCACCGAGAACGCCTCGCACAGCGCCGGCTCGGGAGGCAGTGGGGCGCCGGGCGGGTGAACTCCGCGTACGATGCGTCCCACCAGTTCGGCGGTGACGGCGGTCGCGAGGTTGGCGGGTCGTCGTGCCCAGCTCGGGGGCGTTGCCGTGTTCAGGGTGATCTCCCGTGCCGTCATGTCCCCTCCAGTGGATTCCGCGGACCGCGCCACGACCTGCCTGCGGCGAATTCTACGTCCCAGTGTTGACGTCATACGTCATACGAGTTACTTTCTCGTCAATCCAAGTGTCTCGATTCAGCGGGGTCGGCCGACGTCGAAAGTGAGCAGCGATGAAGCACCGAGCAGTGTGGTCAGCCGTTCTCGTCGCGGCATTGGCGCTGGCCGGCTGCGGGAGCGCCGGCGGGACGCGTTCCCCGTCCGGCGGGGCGGACGGGAAGCTGGTCGTCTGGGACTGGAAGTCCGGCGAGGCGTCCGCCCGGGCGTACCTGGAGAAGGCGAAGGCCGACTTCGCCAGGAAGCACCCCGACGTCACCGTCGAGTTCGTCGCCCAGCCCTTCGAGCAGTACTACACCCTGCTCGGCACGGCGATCCAGGCCGGCAAGGGGCCGGACGTGATGCTGTTCAACGGGGGCGGCCAGATCCGGGACCGGGCGGACGCGCTGCTGCCCCTGGACGAGTACCTCACCGACGACCGGCAGCGGCTCGCCGGCTGGGACGCGTTCACCAAGGACGGCAAGACCTACGCCGCCCCGGTGACGCTGCAGGGCCACCCGATCTACTACAACCGGGCTCTTTACGACAAGGCCGGCCTCGACCCCGCCAGCCCCGCCACCACCTGGTCGAAGTTCCTCGCCGACTGCGCCACCATCACCCGGCAGACCGGCGCGAAGTGCCTCGCCCTCGGCAACAAGGAGGGCTACGGCATCCAGTTCTTCCTCTCCGCCTTCGGCTCCGGCGTGTTCAGCGCGCAGGAGTACGACGACTGGATCGCCGGCAAGCGGGACTGGACATCGCCGCACGTCAAGCGGATCTTCGCGCTCTGGAAGGAGGCCCAGGACGCGAAGCTGAACAGCGACGGGGCGAACTCGACGGCGATGTTCAACGACTCCTTCGCGATCTTCCAGTCCGCGAAGGCCGCCCACGTCATCGGGCTGATGTCGGACGTCGGACACTGGAAGGACTTCAGCGAGTTCCTCACCGCCGAGAAGCTCGGCGTGATGCGCGCCCCCGTCGTCGTACCCGGGGCCACCCCGAGCCTGCCCTACGACGGCGGCATCGGCTACGGGGTCGCCAGATGGACCAAGGACCCCAGGGTCGCCGCCGACCTGGTGCGTTCGCTGACCTCGACCGACGCGCTGAAGTCCTTCTACGCCGACGCCGGGGCGATCGCCGCCGACACCACCATCGACGTGTCCCAGGGCGGCCCGGCCGTGGCCACCATCGTCGCCGACCTCAAGGCCGGCAAGCCCGCCCTGCACGTGGCGCTCTCCTCCAAGACCCTGGAGCTGATGGGCCGGCTCTCCCAGCAACTGCTGAGCGGCTCGATCAGCGTCGACGAGGCGGTGAAGCAGCTGGCCGCCTCCGATCAGGCCGGCTGACCCCGTGCCGGTTCCCGAGGCGGTACCGTCGGTCCGTCCGGCCCCGACCGGCCGGGCCGGCGGGACGCCGCCGAGATCCGTACCCCCCGCCCCCGCCGTCTCGCGGCGCGGCCGGGGTGGCCGCCGGGCGGAACGGCTCGCCCCCTTCGTGCTGCTGGCCCCGGCCCTGCTGATCCTCGCGCTGCTGCGGTTCTGGCCGCTGCTGCTCGGGGTCAACTTCTCCTTCACCGGTGACGGCGACCGTGACGGGCTGATGGTCGGCCTGGACAACTACCGGGAGCTGCTCGGAGACCCGCTGTTCCGGGACGCGCTGGGCAACGTCGGGCTGCTCGTGCTGCTGCTGCCGGTGGCGGTGGCGATCCCCGGCCTGCTCGCGACCCTCATCTACCTGCGGGTCCCCGGGCACCGGCTGTACCGCAGCGTCTACTTCTTTCCGGCCGTGCTGTCCCCGGTCATCGTCGGGGCCATCTTCAACCTGCTGCTCGCCTTCGACGGCCCGCTCAACGCCCTGCTCGGCGGGGTCGGCATCGGGCCGGTGGACTGGCTCGGCGACCCGGACGTGGCGATGTTCGTCGTGGTCGGGGTGCACGTCTGGGCGACCTTCGGGATGGCGCTGGTGGTGTTCCTCGCCGGCTTCGCCACCCTGGACGCCTCGCTGCTGGACGCCGCCCGGGTCGACGGCGCGTCGCTGCCCCAGACCGTCCGGCACGTGATCGTGCCCAGCCTCGCCCGCACCATCCAGTTCGTCTTCGTCACCACGATGATCGGGATGCTGACCTCCATGTTCGGCCTGCTCTACGTGATGACCAGCGGCGGCCCGGAGGGGTCGACCTACCTGCCGGAGTACTACATCTGGATCCAGCAGGGCCAGATGAACCGGCCGGCGCTCGCCTCGGCCGCCTCGACGGTGCTCTTCCTCATCATGCTCGTGGTGGGGCTGCTGCAGATCAGCCTGCTCCGGCGGGCGGTGAGGGAGGCGTGATGTCCCGTGTCCGGTGGGGTCGGTGGCTGCTGGCCCTGCCGATGGCCGTGCTGGCCCTGGCGACCGTCTACCCCCTGGTCTTCACCGCCAACGTGGCGATGAAGACCCGCCGCGACTACGTCCTCGACCGCTTCTCGCTGGTGGACTCCCTGCGGTGGGACAACGTCGCGGCGGCGTGGAACAGCGTCGGGATGGCCCGCTACCTGACCAACTCGGTGGTCGTGGTGACGGTCTCGGTGCTCCTGCTGCTGTTGTTCGGGTCGATGGCCGGCTTCGCGTTGAGCCAGCTGCGTTTCCGGGGTTCGTCGGTGCTCTTCCTGTGCTGCCTCGCGGCGCTCTTCGTGCCGTTCCAGGTGATCATGGTGCCGCTGGCGCGGATCATGTCCGACGCCGGTCTCGTCGACACCTACCCGGGGCTGGTGCTCGCCTACGTGGCGCAGTTCCTGCCCTTCACCATCTTCCTGATGACCAGCTACTACCGGACCATACCCCCGGAGATCATCGACGCGGCCCGGATCGACGGCAACGACGTCTACGGTGTCTACCGGCGGATCATGCTGCCGCTGGGCGCCCCGGCCCTGCTGTCGGTCGGCATCCTCAACGCGCTGTTCTGCTGGAACGACGTACTGATCTCGTTGCTGCTGATGCCCTCGGCCGAGCACCGGACCCTGATGGTCGGGGTGACCTCGCTGCGGGGGCAGTACTCCGCCGACATCCCCACCTTCGCCGCGGGGGTGCTGATCGCCGCCGTACCCGTGCTGGTGATCTACCTCTTTCTCCAGCGTCAGATCGCCGACGGTGTCGCCGCCGGTGCTACGAAGGGCTGACATGCGGATCACCGGATACCGGACCCTGACCACCGTGCAGGAGTGGGGTCGGCCCGTCGGCGACGCGAACGGCGTCTTCACCGACGGGGTGACCACGGTGCCGATCATCGTGGTCGAGACCGACGAGGGCATCACCGGGGTCGGCCTCGGACCGCACACCGACCTCGAACGGATCTTCGCCGCGATCGACGGCGAGGACCCCCGCGCGGTGACCACCCTTTACGACCGGATGCTGCGGCAGACCTTCAAGGCGGGCCACGCCGGCACGGTGTTCGGCACGATCGGGGCGTTGGACACCGCGCTGTGGGACATCAAGGCCCAGTCGGCGGGGCAACCGCTCTGGCGGCTGCTGGGCGGACGCGACCGGCGGGTGCCCGCGTACGCGTCCGGCCTCGACATCGGCCTGGACGACGACGAGCTGGTGGCGGCCTACACGGTCTACGCCCGACACGGGCTGCGGGCCGCCAAGCTCAAGGGCGGCCTGGACATCGAGCGGGACCGGCACCGGCTGCACGTGGTCCGGGACGTGCTCACCGAGGCCGGTCGGGGGCAGCGCCCCGGCCTGATGCTCGACGTCAACGAGGCGTGGACCCGCAAGCAGGCCGTCCGGCACGTCGGCGAACTCGAACGTACCCTGGACCTCGTCTGGATCGAGGAACCCGTCCGACGGTGGGACGCCGAGGGCCTGGCCGTCGTCGGTCGCGGTATCCGGGCGTCGGTCGCGACCGGGGAGAACCTCACCGGCCTCGAACAGTACCGGCCGCTGATCGCCGCGGCGGCGGTGGACATCGTGCAGATGGCCGCGGTCTGGGGGGTCACCCACTTCCTGCGGGTGGCCGCCCTGGCGCACGCCTACGACCTGCCGGTCAGCCCGATCGGCAACAGCCCCGTGGGGCTGCTGCACGCCGCCACGTCGGTGCCCAACCACCTGGTCAGCGAGCTACAGGACCTCCGGCCCCCGGTCGGGATCACCCGTGACCTGTACGTCGAGGACGGGGCGTTCGTCCTCGGCGACACACCGGGCCTGGGCGTCACGGTCGCCGAGGAGGAGATCCGTACCCATCCCCGCCGTTCGGACGTGCCCACACCCGACGGACCCAACGTGCGGCCGGAACGGGCCGGACGCCGGCTGCTGGCGGAGAACGACCAGATCGTCGCCGGGCCGCAGCGGTACGTCACGCCGCTGCCCGGCACCCCGGCGCACCACCACGACGGCCTGCCGTCCGCCGTCAGGAACTGACCCCGACCCACGAGGGAGTACGCATGCAGGCAGTGGTCTGCCACCGCGCCCGGCACCACCGGCCCGACGAGCTGGTGGAGGCACACCGGTGAGCGCCCTGTTCGACCTGTCCGGCCGGACCGCCGTGGTGACCGGCGCACGCCGGGGCATCGGGCTGGCCATGGCCGAGGCGCTGGCCGTCGCGGGCGCCGACGTGATCGGGGTCTCGGCGCAGCTGGAGGCCACCGGCAGTGAGGTGGAGCGCCGGGTACGCGCGGCGGGCCGCTCGTTCACCGCGTTGCGCGCCGACCTGGCCGACCGGGCCGCGGTCCGCCGGCTCGTCGGTGACCTGCACGACCTCGGCCCGGTCGACATCCTGGTCAACAACGGCGGCACCATCGCCCGTGCCCCGGCGGCCGAGCACCCCGACGAGATGTGGGACCACGTCATCGAGGTGAACCTGACCAGCCAGTTCGTGCTGAGTCGGGAGATCGGCCGGGCGATGGTGGCCCGGGGCCACGGAAAGATCATCTTCACCGCGTCGCTGCTCAGCTTCCAGGGCGGCATCACCGTCCCCGGATACGCCGCCTCCAAGTCCGGCATCGCCGGGCTGACCAGGGCGCTGGCCAACGAGTGGGCGGCGCACGGGGTCAACGTCAACGCCATCGCCCCCGGCTACATCGCCACCGACAACACCCGGGCGCTACGCGAGGACCCGGAACGCGACCGGGCCATCCTGGCCCGCATCCCGACCGGCCGGTGGGGAAACGCCGACGACCTCGCCGGCGCCACGGTGTTCCTGGCCTCCCCGGCGTCGGACTACGTCAACGGCATCGTCCTGCCCGTCGACGGCGGATGGTTGGGCCGATGAGCGCACCGCCCGGCACCGTCGACGCCCACCACCACCTCTGGGTCCGGGCCCGGCACCCGCAACCCTGGATCGACCCGGCCACCATGGCCGCCATCGACGCCGACTTCACCCCGGCCGACCTGGCCCGGGTCACCCGTCCCGTCGGGGTCACCGGGACCGTCCTGGTGCAGGCCAACTCCACCGAGGCGGAGACGGTGGACCTGCTGGGCGTCGCCGCCGACGATCCGCTCATCCGGGGGGTCGTCGGCTGGCTGGACGTCACGGCCCCGGACGTCACCGAACGACTGGGCCGGCTGCGGGCGGCGCGCGGCGGCCACCTGCTGGTCGGCGTCCGCTACTCCGTGCAGGACGAGCCCGACCCGGCGTTCCTCGACCGGGTCGACGTGCGGCGGGGGATAACCGCGGTGGGCGCCGCCGGTCTCGCCTTCGACCTGTTGGTGCGGCAGCACCAACTGGGCGCGGCCGGTCGGCTCGCCCGCGACCTGCCCGAGGTGCGGTTCGTCCTGGACCACCTCGGCAAACCGGCGCTGGGCGGGACGGACCTCGACGGGTGGGCCCGCGACCTGCACGCCCTGGCGGGCGCGGCCAACGCCACGGCGAAACTGTCCGGCCTGGTCACCGAGGTGCACCGGGCACCGTGGACACCGCAGGACCTGCGCCCCGCCGTCGAACACGCCCTCGACGCGTTCGGCCCGGACCGGTTGATGTTCGGCTCCGACTGGCCGGTCTGCCTGCTCGCCAGCTCCTACCCACGCTGGGTCGACACGCTGGCGGGACTGCTGGACCCGCTCGGCGACGATGAGCGGGCGGCGATCTGGCGGCACACCGCCCGGCGGGTCTACCGACTGGAGCCGTCGTGAACGCCCGCCCGCTGCCGCGCCGACCGGCGGTACGCCTCACCGCGCTGGGCTTCGGCGCGGCGCAGGCCGGCAACCTCTACCGGGCCACCACCGACGAGGAGTTCACCGCCGCCGTCGACACCGCCTGGGCGGGTGGCCTGCGCTACTACGACACCGCACCGCACTACGGGCTCGGCCTGTCCGAACGGCGGCTCGGCGCGGCGCTGCGTACCCGGCCGCGCGACGAGTACGTGGTGTCGACGAAGGTCGGGCGGTTGCTCGTACCGTCGCCGCAGGACGCCCACCGGCGCGACCCGGAAGGCTTCGACGTGCCCGCCGACCACCGGCGGGTCTGGGACTTCAGCCGCGACGGCGTGCTCCGTTCGCTGGAGTCCAGCCTGGCCCGCACCGGCCTGGACCGGATCGACGTCGTCTACCTGCACGACCCCGACGACCACTGGGAGCAGGCCGCCACCGAGGCGGTGCCCGCCCTGGTGGAGCTGCGCGACCAGGGCGTGGTGGGGGCCATCGGGGCCGGCATGAACCAGTCCCACCTGCTCACCCGGTTCGTCGAGGAGACCGACGTCGACGTGGTGATGTGCGCCGGCCGGTACACCCTGCTGGAACAGGGGGCGCTGGCCGACCTGCTGCCCGCCGCCGAACGCCGGGGCGTCGGCGTGGTCATCGCCGGGGTCTACAACTCCGGCCTGCTGTCGCAGGACCGGCCCCCGGCCGACGCCACCTACAACTACCAACAGGCCCCACCGGAGCTGATCGACCGGGCCCACCGGATCGCCGACGTCTGCCAGGCGTACGGCGTCACCCTGCCGCAGGCGGCGCTCGCCTTCGTCCGCTCCCCTCCCGCAGTCGTCTCGACGGTCGTCGGCCTGCGCAACCGCGCGCAGGTCACGCAGGCGCTGACCCGCGCGGACGCCGACGTCCCGGCGGCGCTGTGGCCGGCGCTGCGGGCCGCCGGGCTGCTCGACCCGGCCGCGGCGTGATTCCACCGCGACCGGGGGCACCCCACCACCCCACCAGGATTGGAGTCCCACCCGTGTCCGTCCCGACATCACCCGCCCGGCGCGGGCCGGTGCTGGCCGGCCTGGCCGCCACGGCGCTCGCCGCCACGGTCGCCGTGCTCGCCCCGGCCGGTCCCGCCCTCGCCGCCACCACCACCCTCTACGCGTCCCCCGCCGGCAGCGGCACCGCCTGCTCCAGCAGCCAGCCCTGCTCGCTGACCGAGGCGCAGAACGCCGTCCGGTCCCGTACCGCCGGGATGTCCGGCGACATCGTCGTCGAGCTGGCCGACGGCGTCTACCGGCTGGCCGCGCCGCTGCGGTTCACCGCCGCCGACTCCGGCACCAACGGCTACACCGTGACCTGGCGGGCCGCCGCCTCCGCCCGCCCGCAGCTCAGCGGGGCGCGCGCGGTCACCGGCTGGTCGCAGGTCGACGCCGGGAAGAACATCTGGCGGGCGAGCGTGCCCGCCGGGCTGGACAGCCGGCAGCTCTACGTCAACGGCGCGGTCGCCACCCGGGCGCGGACCGCCGTCAACCGGGCCGACTTCACCTTCACCACCAGCGGCATGCGGTTCAGCAACGGCGCGTTGAGCTACCTCAACAACCTGGGCAACCAGAACCGGGTCGAGGTGGAGAGCGTCGGCTCGTTCACCGACCGGTACTCGCCGGTGCAGAGCATCAGCGGCAACTTCCTGACCATGCAGCAGCCGGCCTGGAACAACAACACCTTCGGCTTCGACACCCTGTCCAAGCCGCACCGTGCCGGCCCGTTCTACCTGGCCAACGCGTACGAGTTCCTGGACAGCCCGGGGGAGTGGTACCTCAATCCGGGCAGTGGGCAGCTCAACTACATCCCGCTGGCCGGGCAGAACATGAACAGCGTCAGCGTGGAGCTGCCGCAGCTGTCGTCGCTGGTGAACGTCGGTGGCAGCTACGACGCCCCGGCGCACCACATCGCGTTCAGCGGGATCACCTTCACCGGCACCAGCTGGCTCGGCCCGAGCAGCAGCAACGGCTTCGCCGACCAGCAGACCGGCGCGCACATCACCGGCACCTGGGCCCGCCCGGCCGACGCGCTCACCTCCTGCCAGGAGGGCTGCCCGCTGTTCGAGGCGACCCGGCCGAACTGGAACCAGATGCCGGCCGCCGTGCAGGTCTCCGCCGCCAACACCATCACCTTCGGCGACTCCCAGTTCGTCAACCTCGGGCAGACCGCCATCGGCATCGGCAACGACGCCAACGCGCACGCCAGCGGGGTCGGCCTGGGGGCCAGCAACATCACCGTCACCCGCTCCGAGATCGCCCGCAACTCGGCCGGCGGCATCGTCGTCGGCGGGGTGCGCGCCGACGCCCACCACCCGGGCGACCAGCGGATGACCAACCGGAACATCACCATCAGCAACAACCGGGTGCACGACCTCGGACTGGAGTACCGGGGTGTGGTGTCGATCCTGACCACGTACGTCAACACCTCGCTGGTGTCGCACAACGAGGTCTACAACATGCCGTACACCGGGCTGTCGGTGGGCTACGGCTGGGGCGCCAACGACGCGGGCGGCAGCCAGCACTACGCCAACCGTGGGCTGTACAACTACCAGCCGCGCTACTCGACGGCGACCACGGCGGCCAACAACCAGGTCGTCGGCAACTACATCCACGACGTGATGCAGCAGATGACCGACGGTGGCTGCCTCTACACGCTGTCGGCGAACCCGGGCGGGACCATCAACGAGAACTACTGCCTGCGGACCAACGGCTGGTTCGGGCTCTACTTCGACGAGGGCTCCCGTTACTACACCGCCCGCAACAACGTCTTCTCCTCCACCGGCACCTGGGCCACCGCCAACTACTGGTACGCCGAGAACATGGGCAACTTCACCGTGACCAACAACTGGTCGACCAACAACAGCACCAACGTGACCAACGGTGACCGGGGCAACGTCGTCAACAACAACACCGTGGTCAGCAACAACAGCTGGCCCTCGGCAGCGCAGACCGTGATGGCCAACGCCGGGGTGCAGGGCACCACCAACCCGCCGACGCAGGGCGCGCAGCTCGTCGGGGTGCAGTCCGGCCGGTGCGCCGAGGTCACCGGTTCCAGCACCACCAACGGCACCCAGGCCCAGCTCTGGGACTGCACCGGCGCGGCCAACCAGCGGTGGACCCAAACCGCCAGCCGGCAGTTGATGGTCTATGGCAACAAGTGCCTGGACGCCTCCGGGCAGGGCACCAGCAACGGCACCAAGGTGGTGATCTGGGACTGCAACGGCGGCACCAACCAGCAGTGGAACGTCAACGCCAACGGCACGGTCACCGGCGTGCAGTCCGGGCTCTGCCTGGACGCGAACGCCGCCGGTACGGCCAACGGCACCAAGTTGATCCTCTGGGCCTGCAACGGCGGCACCAACCAGCAGTGGAGCCTGCGCAGCTGACCGGTCGACCACGGGGTGCGCGGGGTCGGGCGGACGGCCCGGCCCCGCGCACCCGACGTCGTTGCCCACCCGGTGTCGCCACCGCCACGTGCGGCCGGTCAGGAGGTGCGGCGGCAGCGGGCGAGTGCGGTGCGCAGCTCGCGACGCAGTGACCGGTCCACCTCGGGTGCGGCGAGCGCGGCGGCGAAGTCCCGGGCCGCCTCGTCCCACCGGCCCAGCCGGGCCAGCGCGGTGCCCCGGTTGTAGCGGGGCACCGGTGCCGCCGACAGCGCGACCGCCCGGTCCAGGTCGGCCACGGCGTCGGCCACCGCACCCCGGTCGAACCGGACGGCGGCCCGGTTCGTCCACGCCTCGACCAGCTCCGGATCGCCGGCCAACGCCCGGCTGAACAGCGCCTCGGCCTCGGCCGCCGCACCGCGCTCCGAGCGGATCAGCCCGAGGGTGCACAGCAGGGCGGGTTCGTGCGGGGCCAGCACCAGCCCGGCCCGCGCCCCCGTCTCGGCGACGTCGAGGGCTCCCCGGCCGAGGTGCAGGTTGACCAGGGCGATCCGGGCATCGAGGTGTCCGGGCTCGATGGCCAGCACCCGGTCCAGGTCGTCGCGGGCCCGCCCGGTGCGGCCCCGCTCCTGCTGGAGCACCGCCCGGTTGTAGTACGCCTCCGGCAGGTGCGGCCCGAGGCGGATCGCGCTGCCGTAATCCCGGATCGCGGCCCGGTGTCGCCCGGCGGCCCGGTGCAGGGCGGCCCGGTCCACGTAGTACTCGCAGTTGTCGGGGTCGTGGCCGATCACGGTGTCGAGTTCGGCCAGGGCCCGTTGCGGGTCGCCCAGCGCCAGGTGGACCTGGGCCCGGTTGTGGCGCAGCCGGGCCACGTCCTGGGGGCGTTCACCGGGGGCGAGCACCGCCGTCAGCCGGGCCAGCCCGTCGTCGATCAGCCGCAGCGCCCGCTCCGGCTCGCCCGCCCGGCTGTCCAGCAGGGCGACGCCCTGCTCGTAGAAGACCGTCGAGAGGAGCCGCTGCCGGGGGTCGGGCACCGTGTGGGCGAGCCGGAGCGCCTCCGCCAGCCAGTGCCGCGCCCGTGCCGGGGCCTGGGCGGCGGCCGGCAGGTGCCGGGCGTACAACATCGCGGTGGCGTACGCGGCCGACATGGTGATCTTCGGATCGTCGGTGACGGTCCGGGTCTCGTGGTAGAGGTCGAGCGCCTCGGTGGCCTGGTCCAGTGCCGCCAGGGCGGTGGCCAGGCCGGTGGTGAACGACCACCAGTGCGGCAGGTCGTCGGCCGGGGTGACCAGGGCACGCCCCTGTCGGGCGGTGCGGGCCGCGTGGTGGTAGAAGCCGCCGGCCAGGCTCTCGCCGAGGGCGGTGCGCAGCGCCGCCGGGCTCAGGTCGACGGCCGGCAAGGCTGGGCCGTTGTCACACAGTTCCAGCCGCACCGGGTACGCCCCGAGTCGGCCGGCCAGCGCGTCGAGCAGCTCGCGGGTGGTCTCGTCGGCCGCGCCGACGTGGACGAACCGGAGCGTGACCGGTCGGCGCAGGGTGCCCGCCCAGGCCGCCACGAACTCGGTCGCGCCGTAGGCCAGGGCGGCGGTGCGTCGGGCGGGGTGGAACCGGATCGGCGCCTCGTCGGCGGCGGCGCGGGCGGCCGGGTCGAGCCGGGGCGCGATGGCCCGTAGCTCGGTGCGGTGCCGGGCGGCCAGCCGGGGGCGGTCCGCGGCGATCCGCTGGAGCAGGTCGGCGACCCCGGCGTACGGCCCGTGGTCACGGTGGCAGTCGTAGGGCGGTGGCTCGTCGGTCACGGTCGGGCCGGCGTCGCCGAGGGCGGGCGCCCGGGGGCGCCCGCCGGGCCGGCAGTTACCAGCACCACTCGATCCAGAGCCGGCGGGCGCCGGACACCAGACGCAGTGCACTCGTACGACGGACGGTCATCTTCTTCATGGGCACCTCCGTGGTCGTCCACTCCGGACTGCGCAGAGCCTAATCCCGATCAAGGGAAATGCGAAGGGCGCTCGGGAAACCGGCGGGCCTGGTGGCCTGACCGCCGACCGGTCCGGCGACGTCGCATTGACAGATGTCCCTCAATTAGTGAATATTCTTGCCTGAGAGCGCTCTCACATCCGTCGACAGCTCTGGAGGGTGCAGAATGATCCGTCACCTGGGTGCCGTTCTCGGGGCCGCGACGCTGGTCGGTGCGCTGGCCGCCGCGCCCGCCGGGGCCGCACCGGTCACTGCGCCGGCCGACCCGTCCGCGCCGGCCGCCGTCGACCCGTCCGCCGGCCTTCCCGCCGGGCAACGGGCGGCGCTGCGCCGGGATCTCGGTCTGACCGACGAGCAGCTCCGCCTCCGCACGGTCGTCGAGGCCGCTGCGCCGTCGACCGAGCGTCGGCTCCGGGCCGAGCTGGGCGTCGCGTACGGCGGGTCCTGGGTCGCGGGGGACGGGAGCAGCCTGGTGGTCGGGGTGACCACGGCCGCCGACGCCGCCCGGGTCCGCCGTGCCGGCGCCCAGCCGCAGGTGGTCCGGCGGAGCCTGGCCGAGCTGGACCGGGCCCGGGCCACCCTCGACCGGGCGGCCGGCCGGGCCGGCCCGGCCGTGCACTCCTGGTATGTCGACCCGGCGAGCAACAGCGTGGTGATCCAGGCCGCCGACACCGCTGCGGCCCGGGCGTTCGCCGAGGCCACCGGCACCGCCGACGCGACCCGACCGGTCGTCGCCGCGCAGTCCTACCGCCCGGTCTACGACATCCGGGGCGGCGACCAGTACGTCATCAACAACAACACCCTCTGCTCGGTCGGCTTCGCCGTCGCCGGTGGCTTCGTCACCGCCGGTCACTGCGGTGGGGCGGGCAGCACCACCAGCGGCAGCGGCGTCGCGCAGGGCACCTTCCGGGGCTCGTCCTTCCCGGGCAACGACTACGCCTGGGTGCAGACCAACTCCTCGTGGGTGGCCACGCCCACGGTGAACACCTACAACGGCGGCACGACCGCGGTGGCCGGCTCGGCGGAGGCCGCCGTCGGCAGCGCGGTCTGCCGGTCCGGCCGGACCACCGGCTGGCGGTGCGGCACCATCACCGCCCGGGACGTCACGGTCAACTACTCCGGTTCCCTGGTGTACGGCCTGGTGGCGAGCAGCGCGTGCGCCCAGCCCGGCGACTCGGGTGGCGCGTTCGTCTCCGGCAACCAGGCGCAGGGCGTCACCTCCGGTGCCGGTGGCGACTGCAACTCCGGTGGCACCACCGTCTACCAGCCGGTCAACGAGATCCTCGGCGCGTACGGGCTGTCGCTGACCACCACCGGCGGTGGCGGTGCCGGCCAGCTCGTCGGGTACGCCGGCAAGTGCATCGACGTGCCCAACTCCAACGGCGTGGACGGCCAGTACCTGCAACTGTGGACCTGCAACGGCACCAACGCCCAGCGGTGGACCTTCGCCGGGGACGGCACCGTGCGGGCGCTCGGGCTGTGCATGGACGTGGCCTGGGGCTCGACCGCCAACGGAGCGGTCGTCCAGTTGGCCAGGTGCAGCGGCAACCCGGCCCAGCAGTTCGTCCTCAGTGGTGCCGGTGACCTGGTCAACCCGCAGGCCGACAAGTGCGTCGACGTGCAGGGCGCGAACAGCGCGGACGGTGCCCGGCTGGTCATCTGGGAGTGCACCGGCGGGGCCAACCAGAAGTGGCGGCGCGGCTGAGCGACCCGGGCGCGGGGCAGGCGACGACCGGGTTGCCCGCCCCGCGCGCCGTCGCGCCACCGGTCAGCATCGCCGCAGCGCGTGCGGGTGCACCCGACGGCGGCACCCTCGGTCGTCGTCCGGCCGACCCGTCAGGTCGGTGTCGGGGCGCGGTCCGGGGTGGATCGGGGGTCACCGGGCAGCCGGTCGCGGCAGAAGTCCCGGAACGAGCGGGGTGGGCGGCCGGTCACGTCCGCGACGGTGCTGGTGGTCCGGTCCTCCGCGCCGGCCGCGATCGCCGTGTCCAGGCTCGCGAGGAACCGGGCGAAGTCGGCTGGCAGGCCGTTGGCCTCGTGGTACGCCGAGAGCTCGGCCTCGCTGACGGCACGGTGCCGGACCGGTCGGCCGCCGGTGTCGGTGAGGACGGCGGCGATGTCGGCATAGCTCAGGCGTTCGGGGCCGGTGATGAGGTGCTCGGTGTCGTGCGACGTCGGATCGGTGAGGGCGCGGACCGCCACCCCGGCGATGTCGGCCGGATCGACGATGCCGACCCGGGCGTCGCCGGTGGCGCTGATGATCTCGCCGCGTTCCCGGGCGCTCACCCCGTGCGGACGGTCACCGACGAAGTTCTCCATGAACCAGGAGGGCCGCAGCACCGCCCACTCCGGGAAGAGCCCACCCAGCCGGGCCTGCACCTCGCCCAGGCCGGGCGTGCCCGCCTCGATCGCCGAGGAGCTGAGCAGGACGGCCCGCCGCACTCCCCGGGTGCGGGCCAGTTCCAGCAACGGCAGCATGACCGGTGCGGGATCGACCTCGCCGACGGGTGGGACCAGGTACACGCCCGTCACGCCCTCCAGTGCGGCGCGGTGGGTGCCGGGGTCGTACCAGTCGAAGCGGACGTCCCCGGCGCAGGCCCGGCGGCTGGCGACGCGGACCGGGCGGCCGGCGTCGGCGAGGGTGGCGGCGACGAGCCGGCCGGTCGTCCCGGTGCCGCCGATGACCAGGATCACGAGCGCACCAGCCCGCCGTCGAGCAGGTCCTGTGCGGCCTGCGGGTTCCAGTAGTCGCGGTAGTGCACGATGTGGCCGTCCCGGATGGTCAGCACGGCGATGTACCGCAGGCGGTAGGGCCGGTCGCTGGCGACGACGACGCCACCGGCGGTGAACTCGGCGACGAGCACCGCCGGATCGGTGGTCTCGTGCACGGTGACCTCGGTGATCTCGCGAACGTCGAGGATCTCCGGATAGTCGATGAGGTAGTCGTGCACGGCGGCCCGGCCGGTGACCCGGCTCGGTTGCCCGGCCGGCGCGAACGGGAACTCCATGACGCCGTCGTCGGCGAACAGGGCGATGAATCCCGGCATGTCCTTGGCGAGCAACAGGTGCATGGCCCGGTGGAACAGGGCGGTGGAAGGGTTCGACACGGTTGTCCCCTGGTCGTCGGTGCCGTCCCGCTGGGTGGTTACCATAGCGGACGGCCGGTCCGTTTCACTGTAGCGGACTGGCGGTCCGTTTTGCGAGGGGAGAGCGGGTGCGCGCCGACGCGGCACGAAACCGGACGGCCGTACTGGCCGCCGCTGATCGGTTGTTCGATGCCGCGACCGACCCCGACCAGGTCTCGATGGACGACATCGCCGCCGCCGCCGGAGTGGGCAAGGGCACGCTGTTTCGCCGCTTCGGCGACCGGATGGGGCTGCTCCGGGCCCTGTACGCGCAGCGCGGAGACCAGTTGCGGGCGGTACTGACGGCGACGCCCCCGACGGGGCCGCCGGCGGAGCGTGCCCTGCACCTGCTCCGCGAGGTGGTGCGGTTCAAACGGGACAGCCGGGTGCTGACGTTGGCCCTGGAGAACGCGGGCGACGGCAGCCCCTACCGCACCGGGTCGTACGAGGAGTGGCACGTCCTGCTGGTCGCGCTCGTCACCGAGGCGCGCGGCCCCGCGTCGGCGGACTACCTGGCCCACGCCCTGTTGGCGGCAGTGCGCAGCGACCTGGTGGAACACCTGCGGGACTGGCCCGACGAGCGCTGGGAGACGGGGTTGGCCGCCCTGACCCGCGCGGTGCTGGACGTCGACGCGTCGCCGGCGGCAGCCGGGGCGGGTGACCCCGTACGCCACTAGGATCGGTGTGGAGGTGGGCGAGGCATGAGACTCGGACTGCACTACTGGAACTACTCGACCCCGACCGATCCGGCGGCGATCGCACCGACGCTGATCGAGACCGCGACGATCGCGGAGGAGGCCGGGGTCGCATCGTTCACCGTGATGGACCACTACTTCCAGATGGAGGCGATGGCCCCGGCCGAGGAGCCGATGCTGGAGGCGTACACGACGCTGGGTTTCGTCGCGGCGCGGACCTCGCGGATGACGCTCGGCGTGCTGGTCACCGGCGTGATGTACCGCTACCCGGGGCTGCTCGCCAAGATCGTGACCACCCTGGACGTGCTCTCCGGCGGCCGGGCCCGGCTCGGCATCGGCGCGTCCTGGTACGAGCGCGAGCAGCACGGCCTCGGGGTGCCGGTGGTGCCGGTGGCCGAGCGGTTCGAACGGCTGGAGGAGACGCTGCGGATCTGCCGGCAGATGTGGAGCGACGACAACGGGCCGTTCGAGGGCCGGCACTACCGGTTGGCCGAGACGCTCAACTCGCCGCAGCCGCTGCGACGGCCCCACCCGCCGGTCATGATCGGCGGCAGCGGCGAGAAGAGGACCCTGCTGCTGGTGGCCCGGTACGCCGACGCCTGCAACCTGTTCGGCAGCAGCCCTGCCGAGGTGGCGCACAAGCTGGACGTGCTGCGCGGGCACTGCGCCGCCGAGGGCCGCGACTACGACACCATCGACAAGACGGTCATCGTGATGCGACCGCCGCTGGCCGACGTGGACGCGTTCCTCGCCGAGGTGGCCGAGTACGCGGCGCTCGGCGTGACCGAGGTGCAGGTCACCCCGGACCGGCACCCGGTGGAGTTCACCCGACGGGTCGCCGACGAGGTGTTGCCCAGGCTGACCACCATCGGCTGAGCCGGTCGGGCCGCCGTCCGTCTTCCGGGACCGCGTCGCCCACCCTGCCCCGCCGCCCGTTTCGCGGGACCGGCCGTCCACCCCACCGTGCCCCGCCGCCCGTTTCGCGGGACCGGGTCGTCCACCCCACCGTGCCCACCCCGCCACTGTTCACCCCGCCGCTGTCCGTCCGTCGTCCGCCCCGCCGCTGTCCGGCGGGGCGGACGACGTGGCGGTCACTGGGACAGGTGGGCGACCTCGTCGGCGGTGAGCCGCAGCCCGGCCGGGGCGGCGCTGCGCGCCGCCGCCGCGACGGCCGGCGGGTCGGCCGGTCGGCGCAGGTGCCAGTCGGTCACCGCCTGGTAGGCGGCGACCACCGACAGCAGCCGGTCCTCGCCGTACGGCAGGCCACCGAGGATGGTGCCGATCGGCAGGCCCGCGCCGGTGAACCCGATCGGGAAGCCGATCTCCGGCAGGCCGAGGATGTCGAACGGCACCGGACCGGTCTGCACCACCACGTCGCACCCGGCGAAGAGTTGGTCGAGCACCCGTTCCATCAGCAGCAGCTTGGCCCGCTGGCCGGTGATGAACTCGCCGCCACCCAGCAGCGCCCCCTGCAACCAGCCGGTCACCGACACCCCGAAGCCGCGCAGGTCGGTACGCAGGTAGGGCAGGAACGGCTCGGTGCGCTCCGGCAGCCGTACGTTGTTGAACGCGGTGCCGGTGAGCAGCTCCCACTCGTCGGGCAGCGGCACGTCGACGATCGTCGCGCCGGTGATCGCGGCGAGCTTCGCCAGGTACGCCTGCCGGGCCAGCGCGGTCTCCGAGGTGCCGGCGGTGAAGCCGGGTAGCACCCCGATCCGGGTCTTCCACCGCAGCTTGAGCTTGCCGCCCTGGTGGGTCGGGGTGGCCGCGTCGATCAGCTTGGGCACCTCGGGCAGGCCCTGGCTGCGCGGGTCGGCCGGGTCCTCACCGGCCATCGCGGTGAGCATGATGGCGGCGTCCTTGGCGTCGCGGGCCAGCGGGCCGGGATGGTCGCGGGTGTAGCTGAGCGGGATGATCCCGTGCAGCGACACCCGACCCATCGTCGGCTTGAGACCGGTGAGGTTCTGCGCGTTGGACGGCGCGGTGATCGACCCGCCGGTCTGGGTGCCGGTGCCGGACGCGGCGAGCCGGCCCGCCACGGCGGTGGCGGTGCCGGTGGACGATCCGCCGGGGTCGGTGGCCGGGTTGGTGGGGGTCCAGGCGTTGACCGTGGTGACCACCCCGGCGGGGGTGGTGGCCCGGGTGGTGGCCAGCGGACCCATCTGGGTCTTGCCCAGCACGATCGCCCCGCCGCCGGTGACCAGCCGGGTCACCGCCGTGGCGTCGTACGGTGGTCGGAAGTCGGCGAACAGGTAGGAGCTGGCGGTGGTCGGCACCCCGGCGGTGTAGTAGTTGTCCTTGATGGCCAGCGGGATGCCGTGCAGCGCGCCCCGGTGCGGCTTGCGGGCCATCGCGCGGGCCGCCTTGACCGCCTGCTCGGCGAGCACCAGGTTGAACGCCTGGTAGGTCGGCTCGTAGCGGGAGATCCGGGCCAGGTACGCCTCGACCAGCTTCTCCGAGGTGAGCTTGCCGGCCCGGATCAGCCAGGCGGCCTCGGCGATGGTCAGCTCGGTCGGGTCGGCCACCGCCTCCGGGCGCGGCTTGACGTAGGCGTTCGGCACGGCCAGCGCCGGGTTGTAGCGGCCGGGCGGGGCGACCGCCGCGCGGGTGACGCCGGCCGCCGAGGCGACGGCGGGCAGCCCGACGACGCCGCCGACCGCCGAGGCGGTGGCCAGTGCGGCGGTCCGGGCGAGGAAGGCGCGACGGTCGACGCCGTGGTCGGCAGGGGCTGTGCTCATCACTTCCGCCATTCCGTGCTGATCGAGGGGTAGAGCATCGGCGCGGGCTGCTGGGACAGCGCCTTGGCCACGGCCGGGTCGGTGCCGGCCGGGGCGGGCGGCTGGTAGGCGGCGAGCGTGCCCACCGTGCTGCGGACGAACGAACGCAGCGAGGCCAGCACGGTGGCCTGGCCGGGGGAGCCGGTCTGTGGGTCGGCGGTGGTGCCGGGTGGGAGTTGGTCGAGGTCGATGCCGAGCGACGCGAGCCGGGCGCGGATGAGGACGTCCAGCTCGGCGTCGGTCGGTGGGGTGGGGGCCATGACGCTCCTTGAGGGGTGGGCGACGTTGACCCACTGTTGAGCCGGATCGTGTCGCGGACGTGACATGTTGATCTCGGCGTCGTGAAGCCACGCAGGTCAATGCCCCTGTACGTGGGCGCGACAGTGGACGGCCGGGCCAGCGCATCGGGGCCCCGCGATCGCCCAGCACGTCCCGGCCGACGGGTCTACTCGTACGACATGTTGGGCCCGTTCGTGGCCATTGCGCTGGGGCAGGTGGCGGTCGGGCCGGTCGCTGCGGTGGTCGGTACCCGCGACACCGTGCTGATCCTCGCTGCGCTGGTGGTGCTCTCCGTGCTCGGGATGGTGCCCAGCCGGGCGGTCCGCCGGCTGGCGGCGTCGACGCCGGGGCCTGAGCGTGCGGCGGCACGGCCGGCGTTGACGTCGGGCCCGTGCGGGAACCGGCCGGTGGACCGGCGCGTGGTCGGACGTTTCGCGGAGCCGGTGCCCGGCCGGCCCGCTCCCCGGTGGGGTGCCGCCTGCCCCCGTCGGACGACCGGCGGGGGCGGCGGCAGCCGGACGGCTGCCGGCAGCGGTCGGGCCGGCGCCGGTCGGGGTACGCCGGACCCGCGCACCACCATGCGGTGGACCGAGTCGCGCCGGCCCGACAGTTACCGCAGGGCATTCCCGTTCGACTATGGGGAAAGGGGGGAACGTCAGATCAATTGCCCGCCGTCGTCGCGAATCCCGCCACAATCGAACCGGTCCCGGCCGGCCCTGGGTGCCATGCGTTATGCCGGGTATTTCGGACCACGCCGGGTGGCCGTACCCCATTACCCGGTGGTCGTCCGCCGCCGGGAACGACTCAGTCGTGGAGCGTGACGTCGGGCAGTGGGCGGCCGGTGGCGTCGAACAGCGCGGTTCCGCAGTCGCAGTGCTCGTCGGCGAGGCTCCCGGTCGCGGGCAGTTGCCAGACCAGCATCTCCCCGCAGCCCGGGCAGTCGAGGCTGACCAGGGTCTCGGTGGGTGGCGAGGCCCAGTCCCGTACCGGCTGGCCCTGGTGGGTCAGCCCGGTCGGCGGCTGCCCGCCGGTCCGCAGGACCAGCACCGGGTAGCTGTCGGTGCCGTCGTCGTGCACCGCGAGAGTGAAGCCGAGCGGTGCCAGCACGCCGGACAGGTGGTGGAGTTGGCGGATCGGCAGGTCGCCCCGGCCCAGCGTCGGGTCGGCCTCGGCGGCCCGCTGGACGACGTCGGTGTCGACGCCGTCCGGCTGGGCCCCGAAGGCCCGGATCCGCCCGGCCACGAACGCCGCCAGGGCGCCGGGCTCCTCCTCGCCGGTCCAGTCCATCACGAACAGCACGCTGTCGACCCCGATGCCCCGGGCCCGCTCGTCGGGGGTGAGGACCAGGTCCGCCAACTCCGTCACGGCGGTCACGTTAGCAACCGTCGGATGGCGGGCCGTGCGCGCCGGTCGCCCCCTGTCGCCGCCCGCGTCGTGGCGGCGTGCGACGACCATCGGACGCGCGGGATCGGTGCGGACCCGGATGCGGCCGGCGTGCTTGACCCCTATGGAAGGGGAAACTAAACTCCGGCCGTTAACGTTCACAATTATCACAGTCGATATGTGCTGTCGAAACGCCGACGGTGACGTCCAGGTCATCCCCGTGGCGGCGCAGCAGATCGGTGCCGACCGGCTCGATGGAACCGGCAGGGCGCGTATCACCACCACCACCACCAGGAGGACGAAAGAAATGACGCAGGATCAGAATGGGCCGGCGGCCAGCGAGCGGAAAACACTGAGCCGTCGCGTAGTCCTGACCACGCTGGGCACGCTGCCCGTCGCGGCGGCCACGGCGGCCCTGGGAGCCACGGAGGCCTCCGCCGCCCCGGCGAGCATCAACCTGTCGGCGACCCGGCAGACGATCAAGGGCTACGGCGCGATGGCCCACGCCGGCTGGATCGGCGACCTGACCGCCGCCCAGCGGGAGACGGCGTTCGGCACCGGTGAGGGCCGGCTCGGCTTCTCCGTGCTGCGCATCCCGGTTGGCGAGAGCCAGGCGGACTGGAGCCGTGACCTGGCCACCGCCAAGCGCGCGGCCGAACTCGGGGTGACCGTCTTCGCCTCGCCGTGGAACCCCCCGGCCAGCATGATCGAGACGTTCACCCGGGGCAGCCAGACCAACGCCAAGCGCCTGCGGGCCAGCTCCTACGCCGCATATGCGCAGTACCTGAACGACTTCACCGTGTACATGCGCAACAACGGGGTGAACCTCTACGCCATCTCCGTGCAGAACGAGCCCGACTACGCCCACGACTGGACGTGGTGGACCTCCGGCGAGATCATCAAGTTCCTCAAGGAGAACTCCGGGGTGATCAGCACCCGGGTGATGGCGCCGGAGTCGTTCCAGTACGTCAAGTCGATGTCGGACCCGATCCTCAACGACGCCACCGCACTGGCCAACGTCGACATCATCGGGGCCCACCTCTACGGCACCTCGTACTCGAACTTCCCGTACCCGCTGTTCAAGCAGAAGGGGGCGGGCAAGGAACTGTGGATGACCGAGGTCTACTACCCGAACAGCAACGCGAACTCGGGTGACGCGTGGCCGGAGGCGCTCGACGTCGGCGAGCACATCCACCGGTCCATGGTCGACGCCGAGTTCCAGACGTACGTCTGGTGGTACCTGCGGCGCAGCTACGGCCCCATGCGCGAGGACGGCCAGATCAGTAAGCGGGGCGCGATGATGGCCCAGTTCGCCCGGTTCGTGCGGCCCGGATACGTCCGCGTCGACGCCACGGCCAACCCGGCGTCGAACGTCTACGTCTCGGCCTACCGGGGCGGCAACACCGTGGTCATCGTCGCGGTCAACAAGAACACCTCGGCGGTGAGCCAGCAGTTCACCCTCTCCGGCGCCACCGCGTCGGGCAGCGTGCAGAACTGGCTGACCGACGGCAGCCGCAACGTCGCCCCGCAGAGCGCGCTGACCATGTCCAACGGCTCGTTGACCGTCAACCTGCCCGCGCGCAGCGTGATGACGTTCGTGACCAGCGTCAACGGCACCACGCCGACCCCCACCCCGACCGTGACGCCCACGGGCACCCCGACGCCGACCCCGACGCCGACCCCGACGCCCACCCCGACCCCCACCCCCACGGCGGGCGGCAGCGGACCCCGGGTCGGCTACACGATGAACAGCTGGGACTCCGGCTTCACCGCCAGCATCAGCATCACCAACACCGGCACGTCGACGATCGACGGCTGGACGTTGGTGTTCACCCTGCCGTCGGGCCAGTCCATCACGTCGGCCTGGAGCGCCACCATCTCGCCCACCAGCGGTCAGGTGAGCGCCCGCAACGTCAGCTACAACGGCACGATCGCCCCCGGCGCCACCGTCGAGATCGGCTTCCAGGCCAACCACACCGGCAACACCGCCAAACCGACCGCGTTCACCCTCAACGGCATCCCCTGCACCGTGGCCTGACGGCCGACGGCGCGACCTCGACGACCGTGCGGGCCCGCCTCCTCCGGCACCGGAGCAGGCGGGCCCGCACCTTGTGCACGCGACGCTTGCTCCTCACGTGGCGTCATGGCGGATAGTCGGAGCCGTGGAGGAACACCTGACCGTGGGACGGGTGGCGGAGCTGGCCGGGGTCACCGTCCGCACCCTGCACCACTACGACGGGATCGGCCTGCTGACGCCGTCCGCCCGCACTCCGGCGGGGCACCGGGCGTACTCGGCGGGCGACGTGCGACGGCTGCGGGAGGTGCTCGGCTACCGGCGGCTCGGCTTCGGGCTGCGGGAGATCGCGGCACTGGTGGACGACCCGACGACCGACCCGGTCGCGCACCTGTGCCGGCTGCGCGGTCTGCTGGCGGACCAGCGCGACCGGGCCGCCGCCATGGTGACGGCCATCGACCGGGAACTGGAGGCGCGGGCGATGGGGATTGCGACGCCGCCGGAGGAGCAACTGCGGGTGTTCGGCGCGCGATTGTACGACACCATCGGCGCGGCCTACCCGGCGACCCGGCGTACCGAGCCCCGGATCGCCGCCCGGATCTGGGCGGCGCTGGGTGACGCGCGCACGGTGCTCAACGTCGGGGCCGGCACCGGTTCCTACGAGCCACCCGACCGCGAGGTCACGGCGGTGGAACCGTCGGCGGTGATGCGGGCGCAGCGCCCCCCGGGTGCGGCGCGGTGCGTGGCCGCCGCCGCCGAGAACCTGCCCTTCGCGGACCGGTCCTTCGACGCCGCGATGGCGGTCAGCACCGTCCATCACTGGCCGGACCCGGTCGCCGGGCTGCGGGAGATGCGACGGGTGGCCCGTCGGGTGGTGGTGTTCACCTACGACGCCGACGACACCGGCTGGCGGGAGCGGTTCTGGCTGACCCGCGACTACCTGCCGGAGTTTGCGGGACTGCTCGTCGGCTGGCCCGCGCTGGCCGACCTGACCCGCGCGACCGGTGGCCGCGCCGAGCCGGTGGGTGTCCCGTGGGACTGCGCCGACGGTCTCTTCGAGGCGTACTGGCGGCGGCCCGAAGCCTACCTGGACGAGCCGGTGCGGCGGGCGACGTCGGTCTGGACCAGGGTCGGGCCGCAGGCCGAGCGCAGGGCCGTGCGGATGCTGCGGGCGGACCTCGCCTCCGGCCGGTGGACGCAGCGCAACCGCGACCTCATCAGCCGCGACACCGCCGAGCTCGGCCTACGCCTGCTGGTGTCCTGAGCACGCCGGCCGGGAAACCTGTCCGCCGGTCGCCGGGGTGGTGCCGACGGATGCCCGGGCCGGGACCGACCCGGGCGGGTCTGTCACCCGTGGCGGCTAACCTGCCGTCATGGTGAGCGCCGAACTGGATGAGTTGATCGTCGCCGACGCGGACGCGCTGCGTGCCTGGTTGTCGGCTCACCACGCCACCTCGCCGGGCGTCTGGCTCGCCCTGACCCGCAAGGGCGGCACGGTCACCACGCTGACCTGGCAGCAGGCGGTCGACGAGGGCCTGTGCTTCGGCTGGATCGACGGCCAGGCCCGGAAACGGGACCTGGAGACCTCGTGGATCAGGTTCACCCCCCGCCGGCCGCGCAGCATCTGGTCGCAACGCAACGTCGCCCATGTGGCGCGGCTGGAGGAGCAGGGGCGGATGCAGCCCTCGGGGCGGGCCGCGGTGGAGGCCGCGAAGGCCGACGGGCGGTGGGCGGCGGCCTACGCCCCGCCGTCGGAGGTCGAGGTGCCGGCCGACCTGCTCGCCGCCATCGCCGCCGTACCGGCCGCCCAGGCCATGTTCGACGTGCTCACCAGCGCCAACCGGTTCGCGCTCAGCCACCGCCTCAACGCGGTGAAGCGGGCGCAGACCCGCGAGCGGAAGATCGTCGAGTTCGTCGCCATGCTGGCCCGCCACGAGACGATCCACCCGCAGAAGGCCAGGCCACCGCAGTCGCCGTGATCCCTTTCTAGCGGGGCGTCCCGGGCCAGGCGTCGATGCACAGCGCGTAGGTGTAGCCGTCCACCCAGCCCCGTTCGGCGTGCCAGGAATCGCCGACGCCGTGCTGCTCCCGACGCATCCCGACCTTCTCCAGCACCCGTACCGAGGCGAGGTTGTCGGCGAAGCAGCCGGCGGTGATCCGGCGGACGCCCAGCCCGGCGAACGCGTGCGTCACCATCGCCGCGACCGCCTCGGTGGCGTAGCCGTGGCCGCCGTGGGCCGGGTCGAAGATGTAGCCGAGCTGCGCCTCCGTGCGTGCCGGCATGCCCGGCTGGCCCATCCCGTCCACCACGTCGAGCGAGACCGTGCCGATCACCAGGCCGGCCAGGGTCACCGCCATGCTGTGGTCGTCGGGGTCCGCCGCCGCGCGCCGCCACGCCGCCCGGAACGCCGCCGGCTCCACCTGGGTACGCAGCAGCCAGTAGGTGACCTCGGGCAGGTTGCGGTATTCGAGGATCCGGTCGACGTCCTCGTCCCGTACCGGGCGGAGTTCCAGGCGGGCGGTGCGCAGCGTGGTGCCTTCCATGCGGCCGGACTCTAACCCACAGTGGTCGGGCTCAGCCGGCCGGTCGCAGGTCGGCGAGGAGCTGCTCCACCCGGGCCCGGATCTCGTCGCGGATCGGGCGGACCGCCTCGACGCCCTGGCCGGCCGGGTCGGGCACCGGTTCCGGCGGCGGAAACCGCAGTTCCGGTACGCGCAGCAGCGAAGTGTCAGGTAGGCGACGCTGCCCGCGCGACCACTGTGCAGGGCCCGAACCGTGCCCTGGCAGAACCCCTCTGAGCTGCGAAAACTGGTAGGAACGGAGCGAGATTCCACTACCCGCCGACGGCGGGGAGCGGGTCGATTTCCGCCGGTCACCGTCGCGGTACGGGGGCATCGGGCACGCGGTCCAGAGCCGAACCGCTGTCTCGTCCCTTCCTCCGTGGGTGGCCCACCGCCCCCCCCGAAGAGGGAGAACACTTCATGTCCCTGGTGCACCGTCTCCACCCACGGGCGGCCTTCGTCGCCGCCCTGCTGCTGCTCGTCGGCCTGCTCACCGCACCCACCTCCGCCTCGGCGCGTGACCCCGGTCGGTCCGTCCCGCCCCCGGCGTCCACACTCCACCGCCCGCTTCCTGCCGCGCCGGCCGCCACCCTGGCGGCCCGGCCGAAACCCCCGGCGGCCCCGGCCGCACCCACCGCCACCCGTTTCCGCACCACGGCCACGGTCACCTGGAAGGCGCCGGCCTCGCCGGACACCGCCATCACCGGGTACGCGGTGACCGTCTACCGGGACGGAAAGAAGACCCGCTCGGTCTCCTTCGACGCCTCAACGACCAGCCGGAAGGTCTCCGGGCTGACGGCGAAGGGCAGCTACACCTTCACCGTGGCGGCGAAGAACGTCGCCGGGACCGGCCCGGCCAGCGCGCGCTCGAAGGCGGCGAAGCTGCTCGCCCTGCCGGGTGCCCCGACCGTCATCGCGGTCACCGCGGACACCGCCTCGGCGGTGCTGAGCTGGACCCCCGGCCCGGACGGCGGCTCGCCGATCACCGGTTACGAGGTCCACCCGTACGTCGGCGGGGTACGCCAGGCCGCGCAGTCGTTCGGCCCGGCCACCACCAACACGGTGACCGGCCTGCTCCCGACCACCACGTACACCTTCACCGTGGCGGCCCGGACCGCCGCCGGGACCGGCCCGGAGTCCGCGCCGTCGGCGACGGTGACCGCGAACGTGTCGCCGACGCTGCTGTTCGACGCCCCCACCGACGCCACCGTCGGGATCGCCTACGTCGCCACCCTGAACGTCACCCACGGCGTGCCGCCGTTCACCTGGTCGGTGGCCTCCGGCGCGCTGCCCCCCGGGCTGATCCTCAACCCGGTCACCAACGGCATCTCCGGGGTGCCGACCACCGCCGGTCAGTACCCGGTGGTGATCCGGGTGGTCGACGCGGCGGCCCGCTCCGGCACCCGGCTGATCGTGCTGACCGTCAACCAGGCACCCACCCTGGTCTTCCCGCCGCCGCCGTTGGCCGAGGTCGATGCGATCTATGCCGACCTGCTCACCGTCGTCGGCGGCACCGCGCCGTTCGTCTGGGGGCTGGCCGACGGGTCGATGCCCCCCGGGCTGACCCTCGACCCGGCCACCGGCCTGATCTCCGGCCGGCCGACCCTCGCCGGGACCTACCCGGCCACCATCCGGGTCACCGACGCCAACGGCTTCACCGCCACCAAGCCGATCCGGCTGGTGGTGCAGCCCAAGAGCGTGGTCACCCTGACCGCCTCCACCAACGCCACCACCTTCGGCACCCCGGTGCACTTCGAGGTGGTCATCGGGCCCGGTCAGGCCGACGGGGCGGTGACGTTGATCGACGCACTGCCCAACGGGATCGAGACCCGGCTCGGGACGTTCCCGGTGGCGCTCAACCGCGCGTCGTTCGATCTGCAGATGCCGGCCTTCGGCCTCAACGAGTTCCGGGTGCAGTACGACGGGGTCGATCCGAACGCCGAGGTGGTGTCGAACTCGGTCACGGTCGAGGTCTCCGCCCTGCGGGAGCAACTGGAGATCAACCAGTTCGCCCAGTCGGGTCTGACCGGCCTCGCCGACCAGTACGTCACGGTCACCAACACCACCGCGCTCGACCTGCCGATCGCCGGGTTCCGGATCGAGGCCCCCGGCGGGGTGGTCGTGGTCGTTCCGGGCAGCGCCCGACCGCTCCCACCGCGCCGCGGCTTCCTGGTGGTGGGCCCGACCTACTCGCTGCCCAACATCCAACCCGACCTGGTCGTGTCGGGTCTCGGCCAGGGCGGCCTGCGGCTGGTCGCGCCGGACACGGCACACACCGTCACCGACGCGGCCGGCTCCACGCCGGGCTTCGTCGAGGGCACCCCGCTGCCGGCCTTCGGCAGCCCACCGTTCGTCAACCATGCGTGGGTCCGGCTGAGCGTCGGCGGCAAGCCACAGGACACCAGCGACAACGCGGCGGACTTCCGGCTGGTGGCGACCGTGCTCGGCCCGATCAACGGGGTGCCGTCGGCGTTGGGCACCCCGTCGCCGCAGAACAGCCTGGGCACCTACCAGCAGAACACCGCGGTGCAGTCGACGCTGCTCGACCCGGGCGTCGCCCAGGGCGTCGCGCCCAACCGGGTCCGGGTCGAGGGCAGCCCGGGAACGTTGATCATCCGGCGCACCATCACCAACCGGTCCAGCGCGCCGATCACCCAGGCCCGGGTCCGGATCACTGCCCTGAGCCAGGAGAACGGGGCCCCGCTGCCCGGCGGGTCGTCCCCGGCCATCCACTCCAACATGCGGCTGGTCAACCCGGTCAACCCGACCAGCTCGATCACCATCAGCACCGGTCAGACCCTGCTGGTGCGGAACCTGTCGATGGACGCGCCGGCCACCAACCCGCCCGGCGGCGGGCTGGCCACCACCCTGACCGTCCCGTTCGACCTGGGCGGGCTGCGGCCGGGCGGGCAGGTGCACATCGCCCTCACCTTCGCCGTCGACACGCCGGGCACGTTCTGGATCGCCTATGACATCGACGCGCTCGGCACCGGTGACACCCCGACCATCGCGGGCACCGGCAAGGCGGCCAAGAAGGCCAAGTCGGCCACCTCGGCCAGGCAGCGGGCGCTCGACGCCCGCCGGTTGGCCGAGTCCAGGAAGTTGAGCCTGATCACCGGCACCGTGCGCTGAGGCACGGCCGCATCAGGGGTGCGGGTGGCGGGTCACCATGACCGCCACCCGCACCGCTGCGCCGACGACGGTCGTTGACCAGGACATGAACGGGGGAGCGATGGGGACGACCGGGCGGTCCGTCTACGGGCTGTGCGTGCACGGGTTGGACGAGGTCGAGGAGCTTCCCCCGTCCGACGCCCACCCGGACCGTCCGGCGGTACGCGTCGGGCAGACCACCGCCGTGCCGCCGCCGCCGGTCCCCATCGACCTCGACGGTGGGGTACGGGTCCTCGTCGACGGGCGGACCCTCGCGGTGGACCGGCGGCGGGGCACCGCCACCTTCCACGGCCCGCCGCTCGCCCCCGACGTGCTCGCCCACCCCTACCTCGCCCCGGTGGCGACGGTCTTCAACCGGTGGGCCGGCCGGGAGACGTTCCACAGTGGCGCGTTCGTCCACGCCGGGCGGGCCTGGGCGGTGGTCGGGCCGCGTACCGCCGGCAAGAGCAGCCTGCTCGCCGCCCTGGCCGCCCGGGACGTCCCGGTGGTCGCCGACGACATCCTGGTGGTCGACCGGACCGAGGTCTACGCCGGCCCGCGCTGCATCGACCTGCGGGAACCCGTGCCGGGGCCGGCGCTGTCCACCCGGGCGGTCCGGGCCGGTGAGCGGCTGCGGGTGGCCCTGCCGCCGATCGCCGACCGGACCCCGCTGGGTGGCTGGCTCTTCCTCGGCTGGGGCCGGACGCCGACGACGACCCCGGTGCCCCCGGCCGAGCTGCTGGCCCGGCTCGCCGGCTGCCGGTCCTGGCACCGGTTGCCCACCGACCCGGCCGCCCTGCTGGGCCTCGCCGCCCTGCCGGCGTGGGACCTCACCCGGCCGCGTGACTGGGCCGCGTTCGGGCCGACCCTGCGGCTGGTCGAGCGGACCCTGACCGCCGCGCGGGCCGTGGCGGCGTCCCGATGACCGCATCGCAGGCCACCGGCGCGGCCGTCCGGCACCTCGCTCTCGACGCGACCGCCGTGGCGACCTGCGCCCGGCTGGCCGACCGGGGGATACCGGCCATCCTACTCAAGGGGGCCGGGCTGGCCCGCCGTCTCGGCACCGAGGGACGCCGGGTCTATTCCGACGTCGACCTGCTGGTCGCGCCGGACGACTTCGACCGCGCCGAAGCGCTTCTCGCCGGGTCGGGCTTCCGCAGCGCGTTGCCGCCGGGCCGCCCCGATCCCCGGCTGCTCTGGTATGAGCGCCCCTGGTACGCGCCCGGCCCGGCACCGCTCGTCGTCGACCTGCACCGGGGCTTTCACGGGGTGGCCGACCCGCAGGCGTTCTGGACCCTGCTGTCGGCGTCGGCGCAGCGGCTGCCGTTGGCCGGCGGCACGGTCGCCGTACCCGACGTGGCCGCCACCGCCCTGCTGGTCGCCGTGCACGCCGCGATGCCCGGTCGCTCCGACCGGCCGTACGCCGATCTGCGGCGTGCGTTGGTGGTCTTCCCGGTCGAGGTGTGGCGGGCGGCCACCGTGCTCGCCACACAGACCGGCGCGGTGCCGGCGTTCGGCTTCGGGCTGCGCCTGGCACCGGACGGCGCGGCACTGGCGGACCGCCTCGGCCTGCCCCGGCAGACGAGCCGGACGCAGTGGGCCGCCGTGCGTCGGGTCTCCGGCCCCGCGTACGTGCTGGCCCGGCTCGCCGAGCTGCCCACCGGACGGGACCGGTGGCGGCACCTGGTGCCGTACCTCCTGCCACCACCCACCGCGATGCGGCACGACAGCCGGCTGGCCCGGCGCGGTCCGGTGGGCCTGTCGGCCGCCTACCTGCTGCGTTTCGCCCGGCACATCGTCAGCCTGCCGACGGCGGTGCGGGAGCTGCGGACCGCCACCCGGCTGGCGCGGCGCTCCCGCCATGGCTGACCGGCACCGGTCGACCCTGCGTGCCATGGCGCGGGCGCTGCGCCGGGGTGGCCTGCCGGCGGCCCGGACGGCCCTCTGGACGGGCCGGGCGGTGCATCAGGCGCGTCGGCAGCTCGCCCGGCACGGCATGACCGACCTGCGGCTGCCGGCCCCGCCGCCCGGCGCGGCCGCCCACCGCGCGGTGGTGCTCGGCGTGCTGCGCCGCACCGGGGCCAACTGCCTGGAACGCTCCCTGGTGCGGCAACGCTGGTACGGCGCTCAGCTGGTCGCCCGGACGGTCGTGATCGGGGTGACCGCCCCGAGCACCGGTTTCCACGCCCACGCCTGGCTCGACGGCGACACCGACGCCGAGCGGGAGGCCATGGTGGAGATCCTCCGCCGGCCCACCCCGCCGGCCTGGCTGGGCGAACGGCCCTGACGCCGGCCACCCGGGCCTGGCGGTCGGCCCTGACGTCGGGGCATCCGGGCCGGTCGGGCTGGCGGGCCGACAGCGGGTCACCGCCCCGGTAGCAGGCCGTGTCGGCGCAGGTCGTCGAGGAAGGCCGCGACATCGGCGCTCGCCCGGTCCCGATCCACGGCGATGTCGGCGACCAGCACGGTCACCAGTTCCCGCTGGGTCGCGCCGCCGACCAGGCGCTGCCACAGCAACGCCCCGCAGCGGTCCAGTCCGAAGTAGACCGAGCGCTCGGTGTCCAGCACGACCACCTCGTCGCCGGCCTGCCGCCAGGCCACCCGGGTCGGGTCCACCCGGTGTACGGTCTCCGGCCGGCTCATCCGCTCACCTCCGCGTCGGCTCCGGCGCGTCGCCCTCCGGCCGGTGGCAGCGCTCGGATCGGCGTGGCCCGCGTCGGGAACCGAGGGGCCGGGGATGGTGTGGTCGCCAGCCAGAGCTGCTGGACCAGGGCGGCGGTGCCGCCGGGGATCGGCCAGCGGGACCAGGTGTCGCGCAGGGCGGCCACGTCGACCAGCTCCGGGTCCGCGCCGGTGCCGTCCCAGGAGCGGACGAAATCCCGGGTCGGGGTACGCAGAAAGACGTCGCGGAAGTGGGCCTTGCGGCGGGGCGCGATGACCTCGGGCGGCAGGGCGTCGCCGACGATCTCGGCGAGCAGACCGTCCCGGGAGGTGCGGTGCCGCCGCCCGGCCAGTGCGGTCAGCGCGTCCAGGAAGCCGTCGTCGAGCAGCGGATGGACCGGGGTGACGTCGTGGTCCTCGGCGACGGCGGTGAAGGCTGACCGGGTGATCACCAGGTCACGGCGGCGGGTGTGCCACGCGACGCGGGGGCCGAGCCGGCGCGGCTCGGCCCGCTGCTCCGCCCGCAGCGCGCGGCCGACCTGCCGGGCTGTCTCGGCCGGCAGCCACGGGAACAGCCGCTTCGGCCGGTGCCGGCGCGACAGCTCACGGGCGAGGACCCGGACCCGGCCCAGGCGGGCCCGGGTCGACCGGGGTGGCGGACGACGCCATCCCGACAACACCTGGTCCCCGCCGAGGCCGGTGAGCACGCTTCCGCCAGTGGCCAGCTCCAGCAGCGGCAGGTGCAGGTGCAGGTTCACCGGATGCCGTACCCCGTACCGGTGCAGGAAACGGCCGGCTACCGGGCCGACCAGGTCCAGGTCGTGGTCGGCCCGCAGGATCTCCCATGCGGACCCGAGGCCAAGCGCCGCGACGACCCGGTCCTGCCAGGGCGACTCGTCGGCCCGGGGTGCGCCGGTGAACCGCCAGGTGATCGGGACCGGGTCGGGCAGGCCCTCCCACCGGGCCATCCGGACGGCCACGGCGAGCACCAGCGACGAGTCCAACCCGCCGGAGAAGCTCACCACGCACGGCGGTCGGCGCAGCGCGGGCAGCACCGCCTGGCCCAGCGCGGCGAGCGGGTCCGGGGCGACCGGGGGGACGACCCGCAGGGTCGGCGGCCCCACGCCCAGCACGGTGCCGGACGCGATGTCGAGCGGAGTCGGACGGAGCATGGGCACCTCAATCACGGGTCAGGGTTCCCCGGGCGGTGGCGATCCGTAGCGCGCGCCCGAAGAACCAGGTCGACAGGGGTAACAGCAACACGGTGGCGGCCAACAGGGTGAGTGCGGAGCCGGCCCAGGCGTCGCCGGACAACGCGGCGCGCAGGCCGTCCAGCGCGATCCGGCTGGGCAGCACGGCGGTCAGGGTGGGTAGGCCACCGGGAAGCGCGGCCACCGGGAAGTACGTCCCGGACAGGAAGGACAATCCGACGATCATCAGGCGGGCGGCGCTCTCGCCGTACCCGACGGCAACGGCGAACGCGGTCAACCCGATGCCGATACCCATCATCGCCGCGCTGCCGGCCACCAGGACCGCGGCGACGCCCCACCAGTCGGCCCGCGCGGTGTGCAGGCCGAACAGCGCGTGCAGCAGGACCAGGTAGAACCCGGCGCGCAGCAACGCCAGCAGGAAAGGGTACGCGGCCGTGCCCACCGCGAGGGCGGACGCCGGCACCGGCTGCGCGGCCAGCAGCTCCAGCGTGCCGCTGCGTTGCTCCCGGGCCACCCGCGAGGTCAGCTGGGTGCTCGCGGCCTGGAGGACGAGCATGAAGGTGATGCCGACCGCGACGAAGTCGAAGTAGGTCGTCGCGCCCAGCAGGCGGTGCGCCCCCGGTGGCGTCAACACCCGGGAGATGAACAGGAAGACCAGCAGGTTCACCACCCCGAACACGAGGTCCAGCAGCAGTGGCAGCCGGATCAGCTGTCGCTCGCCCAGGTCCCGCCGGGCCAGGGCGAGCACGGCCCGACCGCCCGCCGCCGACCCGGGCCGGGGAGCCGGGCCGGGGGCGGGCGGAGCCGGCCGGGGGTGCAGACGCGTGCCGGCCCGTGGCGTCATCCGACCGCCGCCAGGGTGAGCCGCTGCTGGCAACGGTTGCCGTCGTCGGCGTGGTGGGAGGCGACCACACAGGTCAGCTCCGTCCGCCGGTCGATGGTCTGCCAGAGCAACCGCCGGCCCTCCTCGTCGAGGGAGCGCCCCGGCTCGTCGAGCAGCAGGAGCGCGGGTGCGGCGACGAGCGACCGGGCGATGCTGATCCGGGCGCGCATGCCGGCCGAGCAGCGGGCGGCCGGCATGCTGGCGTAGCGGGCGATGCCCAACTCCTCCTCGATTGCGTCGACGGCGGCGCGGACGGCCCGCCGGGGGAGCCGGAGCCGGGCGACGAGCGTGATGTTCTGGTGTGCCGTGAGCTGCTCGTAGAGGCCCTGTTCCGGCGCCAGGCACACGCCGGTCGCGCGCCGGGCACCCGGCGAGCCGACCGGATGGCCGGCCACGGTGGCCTGCCCGGCACTCAGGGCCAGCGTGCCGGACAGGCACCGCAGCAGGGTGGTCTTGCCGGATCCGTTGGGCCCCGCCAGGAGCACCCGTTCGCCGGCCGCCGCCTCGAAGTCGAGGTCGGTGAAGACACTGCGGTGACCGAACCGTCGGGTGGCCCGCACGAGACGCAGCATCGGCGTCCGGCCCTCACCGTTGGTTCAGAGCAGCGAGGCGTCGCCGTTGCCGCCCAGCCCGTCGTCGGGCCCGACGGTGCCGCCCTGGGTGAGTTCGGCGAGGGTGCCGAGCCGGGTGACGGTCGGGGGCCGGTAGCCCGAGGCGTCGGGTGCGGTGGGAGTGCCGTCGAGGTCGCGGAGTGAATCCATGTCAGTTCCCTGCTTCGGTAGATGGACGCCCAGAAAACCCCATTGCGGGTCATGAAAGGCGTTTGGGGCGATAGTAGCTGCTATGGAGTGTTTCCGGTATCGGACTCCTGCGGCGTTGCCGTTGTCGGAATTAACGCTTGGAGACCGTGGTGGTCACGCTGCTCGGCGGTCTCGTTCCGCGAATTGCGCCTTGTGCGCGTCGTGGCTGCCTATCCGGGGATCCCGCGCAAGTCGGCCGACGCGCGTCGACCGTCTGGTGACTGCCGGCGGCGGCCTGCGTCGGAGCGGTTCCCGGCTGTGGTTACTGTCCACGGTGCTCTGTCGAGGGGGTCATCTGCGCTGGCCAGAGCGGTATCCGGCGGGCGGGGGGGCGATGGCTGGTGTGTGCCGGGGTGATTTCGACCTGACTTCTTCGTGTGCCGCAACCTTTTCTCGCGAGCGAGAAATTTGCTTTCGCGCTGCTTGGATCTGTTCTACCTTCGTCTTTCACCACCTTGGTGCGCGAATCGCGAATATGTAGCGTGATTAGAGTGTCCGATCCGGGGTAGGGCAGGTAGCAGATCGGTGATGTCGCCTATAGTGCGGCATTATTGGATTTCTGCTGCCCGGTGCGTTGCCAGGCGGCGTGGCCACGGGAGGGCACCGGATGGCTGGCTACCGGCCGCCCCTTTCCCGGCGATCGACGGCGCGACCAGCCGTGGAAGCCGATCCCGAGGCCGGGGTGCAGCCATTGCCCTGGCAGCGGTACACCATGACCGACGCCGACGAGGTGCGCGCGTTCCTGCGGGCCACGTTCGCCGACGTCACCGTCGCGGTGTCCGAGTTCGGGGCCGAGGGGGCGCAACTGCGGGGCATGAGAGCGATGCTCGGCGATGTGACGCTGTACGGACTGCGGTGCTCGGCATGCCTCCGGGTGGAGGCCGTCGCGCACGGACTGGTCAACATCTTGCACGTGCGCGACGGACGGTTGTCGGTCAGCGACCGCCGGGACGTCCACCGAGTCACACCCGGCCAGGTGGCCCTCCTGCCGGCCGAGCAGGCGCTGGAGTTGGAGGGCGAGGCCGTTGAGTCGTTCGCCGTCGGGCTGCCGACGTCGCTGGTCGACGAGGTCGCCCACACCTGGTCCGGAGGTGGCGGTGGGCGGGTGCGTTTCGTGGGAACCCGTCCGGTCTCGGTCGGGCTGGAGCGGCACTGGTTGGGGACGCTGGCGTACGTGCGGCAGGTGGTGCTGGCCGACCTCGCCCTGGCCACCAACCCGCTGGTCATCGAGCAGGTCCGGCACATGCTGGCGGCGGCGGCGCTGGCGGTCTTCCCGAGCGCCGCCGTCGTACCCCAGCCGCGCGGCCCGGGTGACATCGCGCCCTCGGTGGTACGCCGGGCGATGGACCACGTGGAGGCGCACAGCGACCGGTACGTGTCGCTGGCGGAGCTGGCCGAGGCCTCCGGCGTCTCCGCCCGAGGGTTGCAGTACGCGTTCCGCCGTTACCAGGACACCACCCCCGCCCGGTACGCCCGCCGGGTTCGGCTGGGCCGCGCCCACGAGGACCTGCTCCGGGGGGGCCCGGCGGCGGGCGACACGGTGGCCGCGATCGCCGCCCGCTGGGGGTTCACGGACGCGAAGCGCTTCGCCACCGACTACCGGGCCGCCTACGGCCAGCCGCCGAGCCGCACGCTGCGATCCTGACCCGGCCGTCGCGTGTTTGGATGGTCCGGTGGAGTTCACCGTGACAGACGCGCCGGACCGGGAGCGGTTCGAGGCGCGCGACGAGACCGGAACGCTGGCCGGGATGGTCACCTACCAGTTGACCGGCACCATCATCGCCTACACGCACACCGAGGTCGAGCCGGCCTTCGAGGGTCGGGGGGCCGGCTCGACGCTGGCCCGCGCGGTCATGGACGACGCCCGCTCCCGGGGCCGGACGGTGGTGCCGATCTGCCCGTTCCTCGGTGACTGGCTGGGCCGGCACCCGGAGTACGCGGACATCGTGGTCCGGTCCACCCGGAAGATCAGGTAGGTCGGCAGGGCAGCCCCGCGCCGCCCCGGGTGGGTCGTCGCCCGGGTCGTGTCGGGTGGGTGGCTGGTTCGTCGTGCGGTGAGCGGGCGGGAGCGCTGCGCATCGGTGGGCCTCACCTCCTTGACGGCGTCTGATTGTTGCGTTGACAATTCCAGCCTGTTAACGCTCACATGACGCCGAGGAATCCCCCATGCGCTCAGCAGTTCCCCGGGACCACCACGCCACCATCCCCCGCCGCACCCGTACCCTCGCCGCCGCGACGCTGCTCACCCTGGTCGCCGCGCTGACCCCCGCCGTGGCGACCCCGGCCGACGCGGCTGCCGCCGACGTCACCGACGGGCTGCTGTTGCGCTACGACCTCGACCAGCGCACCGGCACCACCATCACCGACACCTCCGGCCACGGCAACGACGGCACCCTGGTCGGCGGCGGCACCTGGACCGGCCCGGACGGGCTGCTGCTCGACGGCGTCGACGACCACGTCAAGCTGCCGAACGACATCATGGCCGGCCGGTCGTCGCTCACCGTCGCGGTCGACGTCCTCGTCGACCCGACACAGCAGACCCCGTACTTCCTCTGGGGCCTGGGCAACCCGGCCACCTCCGCCGCCGGCACCGGCTACCTGTTCGCCAGCGGCGACGCGTTCCGCGCCGGCATCACCACCACCAACTGGGCCGGTGAGCAGGTCACCGGCGCCGGCGGCAACCTGACCCGGGGGGTCTGGAAGTCGGTCACCTACACCCAGACCGGCACCACCGGCACCCTCTACGCCGACGGTGTGCAGGTGGCCCGCAACACCGCCGTCACCGTGCCGCCCAGCGCCGTCGGCAACGGCGTCACCACCAGCAACCACCTCGGCCGGTCCACCTACGCCACCGACCGGTTCCTCAAGGGACGGGTGGCGAACTTCCGGATCTACGACCGGGCGCTCACCCCCGCCGAGGTCGCCGCGATCGTACGACCCGAGGAGTCCGACCAGACCCGGGCCGAGTCGGCCGCCGCCGCGCTGTCCCTGGTGCACGCCGACGACGTCCGCGGCAACCTGACCCTGCCCGGCACCGGCCGGCACGGCGCGACGGTCGCCTGGCGCTCGGCCCGGCCCGAGGTGGTCACCCCCGACGGCGTGGTCCGTCGCCCGGCGCACGGCGCGGGCGACGTCACGGTCCCGGTGACCGCCACCGTCACCGTCGGCAGCGCCACCGCCGAACGGACCATCCCGCTGACCGTTCGGGAGCTGCCGGCCCCCGCGCCGTACGCCGGCTACGCGTTCAGCTACTTCACCGGCAACTCGATCGCCGGGGAGAAGATCTACTTCGCCGCCAGCCGGGGCAACAACGCCCTGCAGTGGACCGAGGTCAACGGCGGCCAGCCGAAACTGGAGTCGACGTACGGCACCCGGGGCCTGCGCGACCCGTTCCTGATCCGCAGCCCGGAGGGGGACCGGTTCTTCCTGATCGCCACCGACCTGTCGATCGGCCGCAACGGCGACTGGGACGCCGCCCAGCGCCGGGGCAGCCGTTACCTGGAGGTGTGGGAGTCCACCGACCTGGTCAACTGGTCGGCGCAGCGGCACGTCGAGGTCTCCCCGCCGACCGCCGGCAACACCTGGGCGCCCGAGGCGTACTGGGACGCCGAGCGCGGCGAGTACCTGGTCTTCTGGGCCTCGAAGCTGTTCGCCGAGAACGACCCGAACCACACGGGCAACACGTACAACCGGATGCTGGCCGCCACCACCCGCGACTTCGTCACGTTCAGCCCGGCGACGATCTGGCAGGACCGGGGCGAGTCGCGGATCGACTCCACGATGATCCGCGAGGGCGACACCTACTACCGGTTCACCAAGGACGAGGGCGGCGGCGGCACCGGCTGCTCCGACATCATCCAGGAGAGGTCGACCTCGCTGACCGCCGTCGACCTGCCCGGCCGACCGTCGTGGACGATGCTCGACTCGTGCATCGGCCGTGACGCCGGCACCTCCGCCGTGGAGGGACCCACCGTCTTCAAGGCCAACCCCGGCGACACCTCCGGCTCGCGCTACTACCTCTTCGTCGACGAGTACGGCGGCCGGGGCTACATCCCGCTGGGCACCGACGACCTGGCCAAGCCGAACTGGAAGGTGCCGGCCTCCTACCGGCTGCCGGCCAGCCCCCGCCACGGCACCGTCATCCCGGTCACCCGTGCCGAACTCGACGCGCTCAACGACGCGCCACCACCGGTGGACGCCAACGCCGACGGGGTGGTGGCCCACTACCGGCTCGACCAGACAGGCGGCGGCACGGTCACCGACGACTCCGGCAACGGCCACCACGCCACCCTGGCCGGGGACGCCCGCTGGGACGCAGGCAGCCTCACCCTCGGCGGCACCAACGGCCACGTCGACCTGCCCGACAACATCATGGCCGGCCTCGACGAGATCACCGTGTCGATGGACGTGAACATCGCCGCCGACCAGGCCACCCCGTACTTTCTCTGGGGGCTCGGCAACACCGACTCCGCAGGCGTCGGCAACGGCTACCTGTTCACCACCGGCAACGACTACCGCACCTCGATCAGCCTCGGCAACTGGACCGGCGAACAGACCGTCACCGGTGGCCGGGCGGTCCCCCGTGGAGCGTGGAAGACGCTGACGTACACCCTGAACCGGGCCGGCACCGCGCGGATCTACCTGGACGGGGTGCGGGTGGCCGAGAAGACCGGGCTGACCGTCGCCCCCGGTGACATCGGCGGCGGTCGGACCACCGCGAACTACCTGGGCCGCTCCCAGTACGCCAGCGACCGCTACCTCAAGGGCCGGATCCGCGACTTCTCGCTCTACAACCGGGCGCTCACCGACGCCGAGGTCGCCGCGCTCGGCAGCAACGGCACCAGCGTGGTCTCCGTCGAACTCGACAGCCTGAAAGTCCCGGCCGTGGTGGACGCCGCCACCGGCACCATCACCCTGCCGGTCCGGCCGGGCACCGACCTGACCAGACTCGCCCCGCGCTACCTGGTCGCGCCGACCTCCACGGTCAAGCCCGCCGGGCCGCGCAACTACACCCGGCCGGTGGGGGTCACCGTCACCAGCGCAGCCGGGGCCAGCCGGGTGTGGACGGTGCGGGCGGTGCCGATGAACACCCCGGTGCTGCCCGGCTTCAACGCCGACCCGAACATCGTCCGGTTCGGCGACACCTACTACATCTACGCCACCACCGACGGCTTCCCCGGCTGGGGCAGCTCGACGTTCACCGTGTGGTCCAGCCGCAACCTGGTCGACTGGACCGCCCACGACACCATCCTCGACCTCGGGCCGGACATCAGCTGGGCGGACACCAACGCCTGGGCGCCGGCCGCGATCGAGAAGAACGGGAAGTACTACCTGTACTTCTCGGCGCAGCAGAACATCGGCGTCGCGGTGGCCGACTCGCCCCTCGGGCCGTTCGTGGACCCGCTCGGCCGGCCCCTGGTGAGCAAGGCCGACTACGGCAACGCCCAGCAGATCGACCCGGCGGTGTTCACCGACGACGACGGGAAGAGCTACCTGTACTGGGGCAACGGCACCCCGTACGTGGTGCCGCTGAACGACGACATGGTCTCCTACGACGTCGGCAGGCGGGTCCGGCTGACCGGGCTCACCGGCTTCCGCGAGGGCCTGTTCCTGCACAAGCGCAACGGCGTCTACTACCTGTCCTGGTCGATCGACGACACCGGCAGCGAGAACTACCGGGTCGGTTACGGCATGGGCAGCAGCCCGCTCGGGCCGTTCACCAGCAAGGGGGAGATCCTCACCAAGGACCCGGGCCAGGGCATCCTGGGCACCGGTCACCACTCGATCATCCAGGTGCCCGGCACCGACGACTGGTACGTGGCGTACCACCGGTTCGCCATCCCGGGCGGCGACGGCACCCACCGGGAGACCACCATCGACCGGTTGTACTTCGCCGACGACGGCACCATCAGGCCGGTGGTGCCCACGCTCAGCGGCGTCGAGCCGCTGCGCTACCGGGGCGGGCAGCCCCGGCTGCGGATCACCGACCCGGGCGCCGACGGCTGGTACGGCGCGAACGCCGCCCTCACCCTGGCCCACGGCGAGCTGATCCGGTTGGTGGAGTACCAGATCGACGGGGGAGGCTGGTTCCCGTACCGGGAGCCGGTGGCCCTGCCGGCGGGCCGGCACACGGTGCAGTACCGGGCGCAGGGGGTCAACCTGTTCTGGAGCGAGCCCTGGTCGGTGTCGGTGCAGGTGGACCGGGTGGCACCGACCGCCGAGGCGACGCTGGTGGGCCGCACGCTGGTCGTCACCGGTCGCGACGGCGACTCCGGGGTGGCCCGGGTGGAGTACCGCCTCGACGGTGGGGAGTGGACCACCTGGACCGGGCCAGTGCCGCTGGACGACCTGGCGCACGGGGTCCGTTACCGCGCGGTCGACGTGGCCGGCAACGTCGGTGAGGTGGGTGTCCTGCGGGTCCCCGCAGTCAGGTAACCGCCGCCCTCCCGCGTCGCCCCGACGCGTCAGCCGCCCCGCGCCGCCCGACCGGAGCACGGTCGGGCGGCGCGGGCCGCTGCCCGGGGCAGGCCGGTCCCCGAGGGGTGTCGCGGCCCCGGGAGCGTGGGTGCGGGGTCGGCCCCGACCGGTTCGGGCGTACGACGCGGTGCCGGGTCCGGCCGACGCCTGGTCCGAGCCGGAGCACGATGCGACTCCGACATCTCACATGCCGGTAGCCGCAGCGGGCGGGCCCGGCGCATGCCGTCGGTCGGCGGACGTCGATGCGTCCGAAGTCCGTTGACGATGTCGGGCGAGCGCCTGCCGTACCCCGTCCGCGGTGCTGATCCAGCGGGTCGGCCCCTCCCCGACGCCGGTGGTCCCGACCGCCCCGTCCGGGGCCGGCCCGACCGTGTCGGGGCGGACCGGGCCGGCGTCGTCCGGGTGTCGGGCGGCGAGCAGGGCCGACCAGCGTCGGACCTGGTCGGCCCAGGCCCCGCCGGTCGGGGTCAGGTGCAGGTGGAAGCGGGGGTGCCGGGCCAGCCAACCCCGGACCGCCGCAGCCCCGTGTGACGCCGGGTCGTCGGCGATCACGTGCACCAGCAGCCCGGCGGGCACCGCCCGGTCCACCGCCACCAGGAACCGCCGGTACGCGGCCGCGCGTCGCCGCCGCTGCGGGCCGTCCTCCCCGACGGGTGCGGGCGACCCCGGCCGGTACGGATCGGACCCGGTCGGGGGCGGGCTGCCGCTGGTCGGGGAGCGGTCGTCCCGGGGCGTGGCGCAGAGCACCAGAACCTGCTCCGGCGGATGACGGTAGAGCCCGACCAGGGCCACCACCGAGGCGACGAACCCCGGGTCGGCCGCCAGGGTCGGGCCGTCCTGCAGGTGCGGGCGCAGGTCGAACTGTCGCCAGATCCGGCCGACCGTGGACGCCGACAGCCCGGTGTGGGCGGCCATCGACGCCCGGGACCACCGCCGGGCCGGCGCGGGCGTGCCGCCGAGGGTGGCCGCCACCACCCGGTCCACCTGCTCGGGACGCACCGAGGTGGGCCGGCCGGTACGCAGGTCGTCGGCGAGCCCCGACAGCCGGGCGGCGGCGAACCGGGAACGCCATTTCCCGACCGTCGCGGGTGAAACGTTCAACCGGGTCGCGACCTCGATATTCGTGGCCCCGTCGGCGCATGCCAAAACGATGCGGCAGCGAATGGCGAACGCCTGCGTCGAGTGGGCCGCGCGGGCCCCCCTCGCCAGTTGTTCCCGTTCCTCGTCGGTGAGCACCAGCCTGGCCTTCGGTCGCCCCTTCCCCATGCCCGGATCCTATCCGGATATGGCACGGACTAATGACGCATGACGATGTAGGGGGCGGGTGCCGACGATTGCCCCGACGGTTGCCCTGGACGGTTCACGACGCGACTGAGTATGGTCCCGACGAGTCCCGAGAGTTGGGGGAAGGGACCGCTGCCGCAACGTTGCCGTGGCCCGTGTGGTGATCTGACATGGGGGGACCGCTTCAGTGACCGCGACCGATCTGCACGAGAACATGACCTCGATCTGCGCCGACGTGCTCAACCGAGTCACCGTCGGCCCCGACGACGATCTCGTCGAGCTCGGCATGGACTCGGTGGGCGCGGTGGAGATCGTGACCCGGGTCGAGGCGGCGTACGGGGTGGACGTGGTCGACGTCATCTTCGACACACCCACGGTCAACCGGCTCTGCGCCGTCGTCGAGGAGTCCGCCGTCCGCGACGAGTCGCATGCCTAGTCCGCTGGTCGAGCCGGATCTCACCGTCACGGCGAACCTGCTGGACCTCGTCTCCCAGGCCGCCGCGGCCTACGGCGACGACCCGTACCTGCTCCCGGCGGAGCCCGGCGGGCGGGTGGTCAGCTTCACCGACGTGCTGACCTTCACCCGGGGCTGTGCGGCGCTGCTCGACGAGCACCGGGTGCCACCGGGCGGCCGGGTGGCCGTGGTCCTGCACAACTCCTCGCTGGCCGCGCTGCTCTTCCTCGGGATCATCGCCGCCGGGCGGATGCTGGTGCCGCTGAACCCGAAGTCCGGCCCGGCCGAGCTGGACACCCTGCTCGCCCACGCCGACGTCAGGCTGGTGCTCGGTCCGTCAGCGACCGCCGCGAAGGCGTCGCCCGGCCGGCGCTGGCTGCCTGTCGACGACGCGGAGGTGTTCCTCACCGAGGTCCTCGACCGGGGCGTCGCGCGCCCGGGGGACCTGCCCGCACCTCCGGGCGGCGCGGCGGGGGACGCCGAGATCGTCTACACCTCCGGTTCGACCGGCGCGGCCAAGGGGGTGGTGCTGTCGCACCGCGCCCTGCTGGCCAACTCGCTGGCCATGGTGAAGTGGGCCGACGCGGGCCGCGACGATGTCTTCCTCAACGTCATCCCCATGCTGCACGTCGGCGGGCAGGGCCTGCCCACGCTGACGCCGTTGTGGTCCGGGGGGCGCTCGGTCTGCGTCCGCTCGGAGGTGGCGCTGGCCCGGTTCTGGACCTACGTGGACCGGTTCCGGCCCACCTGGACCCTGGTGGTCAACGCCTACCTCGCGCACCTGGTCGAACGACCGCAACGACCGGCCGCCAGCCGGCTCAAGGGGGTCCTCGCCGGTGGCTCGGCGCTCAGCCCCGAGCTGATCCACCGGTTCGAGGCCACCTTCGACATCCCGGTGTTCCAGGTCTACGGCATGACCGAGATGACCTCCCTGACGGTGGTGGAGCCCCGGGACCGCCGGCCGGCCGACCGCCGTACGGCCGGGCTGCCGGTGCCGTTCGCCCAGGTGCGGGTCGTCGACGAGGCCGGCCGGGACGTCCCGCCGGGGGAGAGCGGCGAGGTGCTGATGCGCGGGCCGAGCATCTTCACCCGGTACGAGCAGGCGCCGGAACTCACCGCCGGGCGGCTGGTCGACGGCTGGGTCCGCAGCGGCGATCTCGGCCACCTCGACGAACGCGGTGAGCTGACCATCGTCGACCGGATGGACAGCATGGTCATCGTCAGCGGGGAGAACGTCTATCCCGCCGAGATCGAGAACGTCGTGCCGCAGCTCGACGGGATCGAAGATGCGGTGGTCGCCGCGCTGCCGCACCCGGTGACGGGGGTGGAGCTGGTGCTGGTGTACACCCTGCTGCCCGGCGCGGAGGCCCGGGACGACGAATGGCGTGGGCTGTTGCTGAAACAGCTCAGCGCCTTCAAGGTGCCGCGCCGGTTCGTGCCGCTCAAGGAGATCGGGGTCGACAGTTTTCCGCGTACTCCGCTCGGCAAGATCCAACGGTCGGACGTGCGCAGGCTGGCGATCGAGAACCTGACCTGACGTCACCGTCGGTGGCGGGCGAGGAGGAACGGGGGGATTTTCGCAGGGGATCGGGTCACCGGGAGTCGTCCCGGGTCCGTCGTGGCGGCGCGGCAGCGCCGGTGTCCCCTTTTCCGTAATTTGCGGGTGTGAATGGCGACAGGAGGCGGTCTGCGTTATGTCGGTGGAGATCCTTGACGACGAAGAAGTGGTGGTCCGTACCCCCGAAGAGCTGAAGCGGATGCCTCGGGCCTACCAGAAGGCACTGATCAGTCAAATCATGATCAATACGGAGGGTGAGCTCTCCGGTGGCGACGACTACACGATGATGTTCCTGCCGCTGGCGCCCAACGCCGAGGAGCGTCAGGTCTGCGCCGAGCGGGCCGCCGAGGAGTACGACCACTACAAGATCGGCAAGCGGGTGCTGGCCGAGATCGGCATCGACACCTCCCACATGGAGAGCCAGACCATCGAGGAGCGTCGGCTCTTCGCCGACAAGCGGCTGCACCAGTGCACCACCTGGGCCGAGCGGGGCATCTACTCCTACATCGGCGAGGAGAGCGCCCTGATCATGATCAAGGAGTTCGCCCAGGGCAGCTACAAACCGTGGGCGGACGCGGTCCGGACGATCATCCTGGACGAGAAGATCCACATCGCGCACGGTGCCCGGGTCTGCCGCAACCTCGCCACCACCGACGAGGGGCGCGAGCAGTTGCAGGCCGCGCTGGACCGGCTCTGGCCGGTGTTCCGCGACCTGTTCGGCACGCCCGAATCCGAGCGCTCCAAGCGGGCGGTCCGGTACGGCCTGCGCCGCACCACCAACGGCGAGGCGTTGCAGCAGTGGGAGGACACCGTCGTTCCCCGGATCCACGCACTGGGGCTCGTCGTCCCGTCCGCAGGCACCTGAGAGGACGGTCATGCCCACTCCCATCGCGATCAATCCCCGTCCGCTGTCCCGGCGGGAGGCCAAGACCCGTCTGGCGTCCCTGCTGGCCGACCGCCCCGACCTGGCCGCGCGGTTGCAGGTCGTGCGGGACATGGGCCGCCGGGTCAGCGCGACCGAGGTGCACCTCACCACCACCTGCAACATCCGGTGCAAGGGGTGCTGGTACTTCGAGGGCGGCTTCGACGCGGCCGTCCCCGAGACCTCCGACCCGGAGCTGATCTCCCGGTTCGTGGACTCGCTCGTGGCCAAGGGCGTCACCCAGGCGACCCTGATCGGCGGCGAGCCGACCCTGGTCCTGCCCCGGGTGGTGCCGTTCGTCGAGCGGCTGCCGTACGTGACCATCTCCACCAACGGCATCCGGCCGCTGCCCATGGTCGGCTTCGAGCAGGTCGCGGTCGCCATCAGCCTGTTCGGTGGCGGCCCGCTCGACGACGCGCTGCGCGGCTACCGGGTCAACGGCTCGTCGTTCTCCGGGCTGTTCGAGACCGCCCTCGGGCACTACCGCAACGACCCCCGGGTGATCTTCGTGTACGCGCTGTCGGAGGAGGGTCTGCAGTACGTCGAGCCGACCGTCCGGGCCATCCAGGACAACGGCAACCAGGTCACCTTCAACTTCTACTCCGCCCACGGCAGCGACCACGCCCTGCGCATCGAGAACGAGCAGCGCACCCTCGCCGAGGCGCTCCGGGTCAAGCAGGCGTACCCCGAGACGGTGGTCTGCCACCCGTACTTCATCGAGGCGCTGATCACCGGTCGCACCCACTGGGACGGCCAGTTCGGCTACGACGTCTGCCCCAGCATCAGCGTGGACCACCCGGACCACGCCGAGCGGATCCGCAACGGCAACCCGGTCCTGGACGGCTTCGCCGTCTACGGCGCCGACTACCAGACCCTCCAGTTCTGCTGCACCTCCGGCAACTGCGCGGACTGCCGGGACAGCCAGGGCGTCTACAGCTGGCTGCTGGTCAGCATGAACCGCTTCCTCGACGACACCGGCCGGCTGGAGACCTGGCTGGAGCTGGCCGAGAGCTACTGGCGGCAGTGGTACTGGGCGCAACGGCACCACACCAACCTCGCCCGCCAGGCCCCGCTCGCCGCCTAGGCGACCCGCACCGAGAAAAGCCTAGGCGACCCGCACCGAGAAAAGGAGCATCCGGATGTCTTCCCCATCGACCGAGATCACCGCCCCCGCCGTCGAGGAGCGCCTGCGCGCCGAACTGATCGACCTCGGCGTCGAGGAGGACGCGATCAGCGCCGACGCCAAGTTCGACGCGCTCGACATCGACTCGCTCGACGTGGCCGACCTGATGGCCATGGTCGTCAAGGAGTACGGGGTGGAGATCCCGCGCAGCGAACTCGCGGACGTCACCGTCGGTCAACTCGTCGAGCGGATCGTGGCGGGCGCGTCGCGTTGAGCTCGTTGCTGAGCCTGGACAAGCGCACCTACCTGGTCACCGGGGTCCTCAACAACGAGTCCATCGCCTGGCACGTGGCGGCGGCCCTGCAACGGGAGGGCTGCGAGGTCATCCTGACCTCGTACGGGCGGGTCGGCCGGATCACCCGACGGGTGGCCGAGCTGCTGCCGTCCCGCCCCGAGGTGCTCGAACTGGACGTGATGTCCGACGCGAGCGTCGACGAGCTGGCCGAGGCGATCGGCAGCCGCTGGGGGCAGCTCGACGGGGTGCTGCACAGCATCGCCGCCGCCCCGCCCGACGCGTTGGGGGCCGGGTTCGTCACCGCCGCAGCCGGTGGGGTGCTCGACGGGTTCCGCGCGTCGGCGTACTCGTTCCAGCAGCTCACCACCGCGCTGTCGCCGCTGCTGAGTCAGGCCCCCGGCGGCGGCGCGGTGGTCGGGCTGACCGTCGACTCGACCCGGGCGCTGCCCGGATACGGGTGGATGGGGGTCTACAAGTCGGCGCTGGAGGCGGTCTGCCGCTACCTGGCGATGCACCTCGGCCCGACCGGGATCAGGGTCAACCTCGTCGCCGCCGGGCCGGTCGAGACCGTGTCGGCGCGCGGGGTGCGCACCTTCTCCGCCCTGGCCGACCAGTACGAGCGGTGGGCGCCGCTGGGCTGGGACCGCGCCGACCCGGCCCGGGTGGTCGGGGCGGTGCTGTTCCTGCTGTCGGACCTGTCCCGGTACACCACCGGGCAGGTGGTGCACGCCGACGGCGGCATGCACGCCGTCTTCGGCGGCGTCCCGGCCCCCGGACCGGCTGCGGCCCCGGGGCCAGCCCCGGCTCCGGCGGCACCGTCGCCACCAGACACCGCCGGCTGACACACACTGCGGGGAGGGACTGTGCGTCTCGTCATCAAAGGCACGGCCGAGCCACTCGTGGGGGAGTTCGACGTCCCGGCGTCGAAGTACCACGCGCACCGGGCGCTGATGCTCGCGTCGCTGGCCGACGGGACCAGTCGCATCCACGGCGCCTGCCACGCCGGCCACGTGCAGCACACCATCCGGGCGCTGCGTGACCTCGGCACGGCCGTCACCGTCGAGGACGACGCCTTCGTGGTGCACGGCGGCCGGTACCGTCCGGTGCGGCCGGAGATCTCGGTCGGCAGCTCCGGCACCACGCTCTACTTCCTCACCGGGCTGGCCGCCCTGGCCGACACCCCGGTCGGCATCACCGGGCAGAAGTACTTCCGACGGCGGCCGATCCGCCCGCTGCTCGACGCCCTCGCCGGCATCGGCGTGGAGATCAGCTCGACCGGCGGACTGCTGCCGATCCGGGTCGCCGCCCGCCCGCCGACCGGGGGCCGGGTGCGGATCCCCGGCACCCTCTCCCAGTGGATCTCCAGCCTGCTGCTGGTCAGCCCGTTCGCCACCGGGCCCACCACGATCGAGGTGGTCGGTGAGTTCAACGAGCGGTCCTACGTCGACCTGACGGTCGCGATGATGCGCCAGTTCGGCCTGCACGTGCAGGTCAGTGGCGACGGCCGCCGGTACGACGTCGAGCCCGGCCAGCGGCCCACCCCGGCGGTGGTACGGCTGCCCCCGGACGTCGGCGCCGCCGCGTTCGGCCTGGCCGCGACCGCCCTGCACCCGTCCGACGTGCTGTTCCGGGGCCTGCCGGCGGTCCCCGCCGGGGAGCTGGACCATCCGGAGGCGCACCTGCTGGACAGCCTCACCACCATGGGCGTGCCGTTGACCCGTGACCCGGCGACCGGCTGGATCAGGGTGCGCCACGACGGGCTGCGGCTGGCCCCGGTGCGGGTGGACTGCCGTGCGGTGCCCGACATGCTGCCGGTGCTCAGCGTCCTCGGCTCCCACGCGCACGGCACCACCGTGCTGGACAACGTGGCCCACGTACGGCTCAAGGAGTCCGACCGGGTGACGGCGATGTTGCAACTCAACCGGATGGGCGGCCGGCTGCGGCTCGACGGCGACCGGCTCGTCTGCGAGGGGGTCGGCCAGTTGCGGGAGGCCGACCTGTCCTCGTTCAACGACCACCGGGTGTTGATGGCGCTGGCGGTGGCCGCTTCCCGGGCCACCGGCGAGACCCGGCTGACCTACCCGAACGCCCACCGGATCTCCTTCCCGCAGTTCCTCGAACAGATGAACGCCGTCGGCCTCAACATGTCGGTCGACCGGGCCCGCGCCCGCCGCCTGCCCCGACCCGCCGCCGGCGAGCCGGCCGGTCGGTTACGCCCCGACAACCCGCCGCCGGCCCGCCCGTCCCCGGTGTCGCCGGCCGGGACACCACCGGGTGTGACGCCGGCACCGACGCCGACGTCGTCGGTCGGGTTGCCGGCACCGACCCCGCCGGTGGTGACGCCGACGCCGTCGGGCGGGGTGTCGGCACGGGGGCGGTCCGTGGCGCTGCCGTCACCGGCGCGGTTGGCCGAGACACCCGTCGCCGAGCTGGTCCGTCGGCACGCCGGTGCGCGCCCCGACGCCGAGGCCGTGATCGAGGCGGCCTCGCCGGGGCGGCCCGGCACCACGCTGAGCTGGGGCGAGTTGGACCGCCGGGCCGACCAGGCCGCGTCGTTGCTGCGGGAGCTGGGGGTGGGCCCCGGCGAGGTGGTCGCCTGGCAGCTGCCGAACTGGACCGAGTTCGTGGTGCTCACGCTGGCCACCACCCGGATCGGCGCGGTCTGCTGCCCGCTGATGCCGTTCTTCCGGGAACGCGAGATGGGCCGGCTGCTGCGCCGCTCCCGGGCCCGGGTGCTGGTGGTCCCCGACCGGTTCCGGGGTCGCGCGCACCTCGCCGAGACCGCGGCGATGCTGGCCGGCCCGGACGCCCCGGGCGTGGCACACGTCCTCGTCGTCGCCGGCCACACCACCCCGGACGGCCACCCCACCGCCGACGGCACCGTCATCCCGGCCGGCACCGCCGCACCGGCCGGCACCGCCGCACCGGCCGGCACCGCCGCACCGGCCGACGCCGCCGGACTGCCGGCGGACACCACGGACCTGCGCTGGCAGTGGTTCGGCCCGGCGCTGGCCCGGCAACGTCCCGACGGCGCGGCACCGGCCGCCCACCGGCCCCACCCGGCGGCGCTGGCCCAGTTGATGTTCACCTCCGGCACGTCCGGGGAGCCGAAGGGCGTGCTGCACCGCGTCGACACGCTGACCCGGGCCGCCGCGATGCAGGCCCGGCACCTCGGCCTGACCGCCGCCGACCGGTTGTTCATCCCGTCGCCGTTGGCCCACCAGACCGGCTTCCTCTACGGCATGTGGCTGGGGTTCACCATCGGCGCACCCGTGGTGCTGCAACCGATCTGGGACGGCCGGACCGCGCTGGAGACGCTGCACCACACCCGATCCACCTTCGTCCAGGCGGCCACCCCCTTCCTCGCCGACCTCGTCGAGGCCGTGGAGACGGGCGGGCAGCCACCACCGGCGCTGCGGGTCTTCGTCGCCACCGGCGCGGCGGTGCCCCGCAACCTCGCCGAGCACGCCACCCGGACCCTCGGCGCGGCGGTCTGCGGGGCCTGGGGCTCCACCGAATCGTGCCTCGGCACGCTCAGCGCGCCGACCGACGCGCCGGCACACGCCTGGGGCACGGACGGGCGGGCGCTGGAGGGGATCCGGATCAGGGTGACCGACGACGCCGGCACCGTGCTCGGCCCCGGCGTGGAGGGCAACTTCGAGGTCGCCGGGGACTGCCTGTTCGCCGGCTACCTCGACCGCCCCGACCTGACCGCGGCGGCGCTCACCCCGGACGGCTGGTACCGCAGCGGCGACCTGGCCACCATCGACGACGCCGGCTACCTGCGGATCACCGGTCGGGTGACCGACGTGGTCAACCGGGGTGGCGAGAAGATCCCGGTGGCGGAGGTGGAGCAACTGCTGCACACCCACCCCGCCGTGCGCGAGGTGGCGATCGTGGCGATGCCCGACCCGCGCCTCGGCGAGCGGGCCTGCGCGTTCGTGGTGACCCGCGGGGCATTCGGCTTCGCCGAGATGCAGCGGTTCCTCGACGCCCACAAGGTCGCCAAACAGTACTGGCCCGAGCGGCTGGAGACCGTCACCGCGCTGCCCCGCAACGTGGTCGGCAAGGTGCAGAAGTTCGTGTTGCGTGACCAGATCAGCGCAACGATCGGCGAGGAGGCAGAGTGACCCAGGCCGATGGCACGTCGTTCGAGACGTTGGCCCGTGAGGTCGAGGCGTTCGTCCGGGGCCCCGGCGAGGCGTACGCGACGGTGATCGAACGCGACCGCAGTGTCCCCGCGCAGCTCTGGACCGACCTGCGCGACCGGGGCTACCTGCGCCTCGCCGCGCCGGTCGACTACGGCGGGGCCGGCCTGTCCTTCACCCAGTACCTGCACCTGCTCGAACTGTTCTCGATGTCGCACGCCTCGCTGCGGATGATCGTGCACGTGTCCAACGGGGTGTGGCGCTCCATCGACCAGTTCGCCTCCGACGAGCAACGCAAGAAGTTCGTGCTGCCGCAGGTCGCCGGGGACCTGCGGGTCGCGTTCACGCTCACCGAACCGACCGCCGGCACCGGGGCCGACCTGCGCGCCAGCGTGACCCGCGACGGCGACAGCTACCTGCTCAGCGGGGAGAAGCACCTGATCACCTTCGGGGTGAGCTGCGACTACTGGCTGCTGTTCGCCCGGTGCGCGGGCAGCACCGGCAAGGACGGCACGGTGGCGCTGATGGTGGACCGGAACGTCGAGGGCGTCCGGGTCCAACCGATGCCCGACACCATGGGCGTACGCGGCACCGACCACGCGCACCTGAGCTTCGACCGGGCGCCCGTGCCGGTCGCCAACCGGCTCGGCGAGGAGGGCGACGGGTTGGCCGTCGCGCTCGGCGGCTTCCTCACCCCGAGCCGGATCGGCGTGGCGATGACCTGCGTGGGGCTGGCCCGTCGGGCGCAGGAGCTGGCCGTCGAGCACGCCGGCAACCGGGTCACCTTCGGCAAACCGCTGGCGGCCCGGCAGGCGGTCGCGTTCGCGCTCGCCGAGAACGCCGCCGACATCGAGGCCGCCCGGCAGCTCACCCTGCACGCCGCCCGCCGCTGGGAAGCGGGCCAGAGCGACGCCGGGGCGCTGTCCTCGATGGCCAAGCTGGTCGCGGTGGACATGCTGACCCGGGTCACCGACAAGGCGTTGCAGGCGCACGGCGGCATCGGCTACTGGGAGGGCAGCACCATCGAACGGGTCTACCGCGACGCCCGCGCGCAGCGCTTCGAGGAGGGCACCAACGAGATCCAGAAGACCGTGATCGCCCGGGAGATCCTGGCGGCCGGACGATGACCGGCTACCAGGGGCGTACCGCCCTGATCACCGGCAGCTCCCGGGGCATCGGCCGGGCGCTGGCGCTCACCCTGGCCCGGGGCGGCGCCTCGGTGGTGGTCAACTACAAGAAGAACGCCGAACTCGCCGAGCAGGTCCGCAAGGAGATCGAGCAGCTCGGGGGGCGGGCCGTCGCGGTCGCCGCCGACGTGGAGCAACCCGAGGAGATCGAACGGCTCTTCGCGGTGGTCGAGCGGGAGTTCGGCACCCTCGACTACTTCGTGTGCAACGCGGCGGCCAGCTCCTTCAAGAACATCATGGACCTCAAGCCGCACCACCTGGACCGGTCGTACGCGATGAACATGCGCTCGTTCGTGCTGGGCGCGCAGCAGGCGGTGCGGCTGATGCCCGACGGCGGCCGGATCGTCGCGCTGTCCAGCTACGGCAGCATCCGCGCCTACCCGACGTACGCGAACCTGGGTGCGGCCAAGGCCGCGATCGAGGCGTGGGTGCGGTACATGGCCGTGGAGTTCGCCGGCCGGGGCATCAACGTCAACGCGGTCAACGGCGGCATCATCGAGACCGAGTCGTCGGGCTACTTCTATGACGTGCCCGGCATGGCCCCGCTGTCGGGGGTGCTGCCGCTGATCCCCAAGCAGCGGATGGGCACCGCCCAGGAGGTCGCCGACGTGATCGCCTTCCTGCTCTCCCCGGCCGCCGAGTACGTCACCGGGCAGACCCTGGTGGTGGACGGCGGGCTGTCGATCGTCGCGCCGCCGTTCACCCGGGACCTGAGCGGTCCGCTGGCATGACGACCGGGCTGGAGCGGGTGTTGCGTCCCGGCCGCATCGGTCGGCTGGCGCTGCCGCACCGGATCGTGATGGGGGCGATGCACCTGGGTTGGGAGAACCGGGACGACGACGGTCGGGCGTTGGCGGCGTTCTATCTGGCCCGGGTCGCCGGGGGTGCCGGGCTGATGGTCACCGGGGGTGCTGCGGTCAGCGCCGCCGGTGCCGACGTGCCCGGCTTCGGGGTGCTCGACGACGCCGCCTTCCGGGACCGGCTGCGTCGGGTCGCCGGTGAGGTCGGCGCGGCCGGTGGCCTGCTCGCCCTCCAGCTGTTCCACGCCGGACGGTACGCCCGGCCGGCGGCCGACGGTCCCCGCCCGGTCGCCCCGTCGGCGGTGCCCAGCCCGATCTCCCGGCTCACCCCGGACGCGCTGCCCGCCGCCGGGGTCGCCCGGATCGTCGAGGACTTCGCCCGGGGCGCACACCATGCCCGGGACCTCGGCTTCAGCGCCGTGGAGATCATGGGCTCGGAGGGCTATCTGATCGACCAGTTCCTCTCCCCGTTGACCAACCGGCGCGACGACGAGTGGGGCGGCGATCCGCAGCGCCGGATGCGGTTCGGGGTGGCCGTGGTGCGGGCGGTCCGCGCCGCGGTGGGCGCCGACTTCCCGGTGGTGATGCGGATGACCGGCGACGACCTGCTGCCCGGCGGCACCGACCGGGACACGGTGGCGCAGTACGCGCGGGCGCTCGCCGCCGCCGGTGCCGACGCGTTGAACGTCGGCGTCGGCTGGCACGAGTCACCCGTCCCGACTGTGCAGGCGGTGGTGCCGCCGGGGCACTGGGTGCCGGTGGCGTCGGTGGTCAAGGCCGCCGTGGGTGGGCTGCCCGTACTGGCCAGCAACCGGATCAACCGGCTGACGCAGGCCGAGGCGATCCTGGCCGGCACCACGCTGGACCTGGTGTCGATGGCCCGGCCGTTCCTGGCGGACCCGGCGCTGGTCGAGCGCAGCCGTGCGGGCCGCCCGGTGAACATCTGTGTGGCCTGCAACCAGGCCTGCATAGACCGTTCGCTGGTCGGTGCGGTGGTGTCCTGCATGGTCAACCCGCTCGTCGGCCGGGAGGCCGACCCCGGGTCCGGTGCCGCGCCGGCCGGGACCGACCCGACGGCCTCGGCCGAACTGCCGGCCTCGGTCGACCCGCCGATGCCGGCCGACCCGACCGGCTCGGCCGACCTGCCGATGCCGGCCGAGCCGGCGATCCACGTCGAGCCGATGCCGCCCGAGCCGGCGATCCACGTCGAGCCGGTGACCCGCGCCGGGCCGGTGGTGCGGGTCGGGGCGGTGGCCGGGTCCCGGGCGGTGGCGGTGGTCGGTGCGGGTCCCGCCGGGCTGCGCGCCGCCCACGACCTGGCCCTGGCCGGGCACCGGGTCACCGTCTACGAGGCGGACCGCGAACCCGGCGGGCAGTTCCGGCTGGCCTGCCGGGTGCCCGGCAAGGCCGACTACGCCGAGACGATCCGGTTCCTCACCGCCGAGCTGACCCGGCTGGGCGTGGTGCTGCACACCGGCTGGCCGGTCGCCGGGGCCGACGAGGACCTGCTGCGCCGCTACGACGGGGTGATCGTCGCCACCGGGGTGGTGCCGAGGCGGCCGGACCTGCCCGGCGGGGCCCTGCCGCACGTGCGCGACTACGGCACGGCCTTCACCGACGACGCGCTCGGCCGGCGGGTCGCCGTGATCGGCGGCGGTGGCATCGCCGTGGACCTGGCCCACCTGGCCAGCGAGCCGGGTGCCGGCCCACCCCGGCAGGTCACCATCCTGCTGCGCGGTGACCGGCTCGCCCCCCGGATGGGACGCTCCACCCGGTGGGCGGTGCTCGCCGAGTTGCGCCGCCGGCAGGTGACGGTGGTGACGGGCGTCCGGGGCCTGCGTGTCGACCCCGACGCCGTGCACCTGGTCGACGGCACCGGCGCGGCCCGGTCCGTACCCGCCGACACGGTGGTGGTCGCCGCCGGTCAGCTGCCCGCCGACGCCCTGGTGCGGACGGTACGCCGGGTCGGGGTCTGGCACCGGGTGGTGGGCGGAGCCCGCGACACCGTCGGCTTGGACGCGGTCCGGGCGATCGCCGAGGGGCACGCTGCGGCGTTGGCGTTCCAGCGGGCCGCCCGTGGCACCGGCCGGGCCCTGCGGGTCGGGGAGCCGGCATGACCGCCGACGCGACGCACCCCGACACCGTGGCCGGGGTGCTGCGGCGGACCGCCGAGGACCGGTGGCGCATCGTCAGGTTGCTGCCCCGGGCGGGTGGCCCGGCGGTGTGTGCCGCCGTGGTGGTCAACCTGCTGCTCGCCGCCGCGCCCGTGCTGTTCGTCGTCGCGACGAGCCGGATGATCGGGTGGCTGCCGCAGGCGGTCCGCGACGGCGTCGACGCGCCGGCCTTCGGTCACCTGGTGACCGCGTTCGTGGTGGCGGCGGGCGCGCTCAGCGCCCAGCAGTTGCTGGCCCAGCTGCAGGTCGCCACGGGTCTGCTGGTGCAGCGGCGGATCGACGGGTGGGTGGCCGACGAGCTGATGACGGCGGCGTTGAGCAGCGTCAGCACGACCCCGCTGGAGGACCAGGCGCTGCTCGAACAGCTCACCGAGGCGTCCCGTGAGGTCGAGCACGGCATCCAGAGTCCGGGGGCGGCGGGTGCCGGGATGCTGGCCCTGCTCGCCCGCTACGGACAACTCCTCGGGTACGCGGTGATCGTCGGAGCGGCCTTCGCCTGGTCGGCGGGGCTGGGCCTGCTGGTGGCCGTGCTGGCGTTCCGGCACGGGCAACGCGGTGGCCTGCGCCGGTACGCGGCGATCTACGGGTCGGTGGTGGCCCGGATCCGCCGGCTGACCTACTTCCGGGGTGTGGCGATGGGCCGGCCGGCGGCCAAGGAGATCCGTATCTTCGGCCTGCTGCCATGGTTGCGTGAGCAGTACCGGGAGGCGTACCTGGACTGGATGCGTCCGGTGTGGGCGCAGCGGCGACGGGTCTACCTCAAGCCCTACTTCCTCTACACGGCGGTCGGCCTGACGGTGCTCGTCGCCGTGCTCGCCGCGCTGGGCCTGGCCGGTGGCGGCGGGCAGCTCGGGCTGACCCGGCTGGCGCTGGTGATCCAGGCCGTGCTGGCGGCGGTCCAGCTCGGGGAGTTCTATCCCGAGGCCGACGTGCAGACCCAGTTCGGCATGAACGCCTACCGGGCGGTGGGCGAGTTCCGGGCCGGGATGCGCGACCGGACGGCCACCGGGGACGTGGCCGCCGGCCCCGCCGTCGAGCCTGCGTCGGGTCGGGCCGGCGACCGGCCGGCCGGCCCGGTGGACATCCGCTTCGAGGCGGTGTCGTTCCGTTACCCGCACCGCAGCACACCGGTCTTCACCGACCTGGACCTCACCCTGCCGGCCGGGGCGTGCACCGCGATCGTCGGGCTCAACGGTGCCGGCAAGACCACCCTGGTCAAGCTGCTGTCCCGGCTGGCGCTGCCCGACGCGGGCCGGATCACCGTCGGCGCGACACCGGTCGACGACCTCCCGCCGGCACACTGGCGACGCCACCTGGCGGTCATCTTCCAGGACTTTCTGCGCTACGAGACCAGCGCCGCCGACAACATCGCGTTGGGTGCGATCGCCCACGCCGACGACCGGGAGGGCATCCGTGCCGCCGCCGACGCCGCCGGCATCCTCGACACCCTCGACGCGTTGCCGCTGGGGCTGGACACCCCGCTGACCGGTCAGCTCCGCGACGGGGTGGACCTGTCCGGCGGTCAGTGGCAGCGGGTGGCCATCGCGCGGGCGTTGTTCGCCGTCCGGCACGGCGCATCGGTGCTGGTCCTCGACGAGCCGACGGCGAGCCTGGACGTCCGGGCCGAGGCACGGTTCTTCGACGAGATCATCGCCGCCACCACGGGGGTCACCACGGTGCTGATCTCGCACCGGTTCGCCACCGTACGCCGGGCGGACCACATCGTCGTGCTGGAGCAGGGGCGGGTGGTGGAGCAGGGTTCGCACGAGGAACTGCTCAGCCGGGGCGGCCGGTACGCCCGGCTGTTCAGCCTCCAGGCGCAGCGCTTCGCCGCCCACCCCGACCCCGTGACGTCCGACGCCACCGACGCCGGCCCGCCAACGGCCGGCCCGCCAACGGCCGGCCCGCCAACGGCCGGCCCGGTGGACGGCGGCGCGGTGGACGGCGATCTCGACGGCGGCCCGCTGGATGCCGGTGGCGCGGCGGCGGACGTCGGGTCGCCGGGGAGCACCCGATGAGCCGCGGGCTACTCTCCGCCGGGTGGTCGCTGTGGCGGACGTCGCTGCACCAGGACCGGCGTAAGGCGCTCACCGCGCTGGCCCTGGTCGTCGCCGGGGCGGTGGCGTGGCCCCTGGTGGCGGTGTTGCTGCGGGTGCTCTTCGATGCGGTCACCGCCGGCCGGCCGGTCACCGCGAGCGTCGCCGGCGTCGGCGTGGCGGTCCTGTTGATCGCCGGCCTGACCCTCGGCCACTTCGCCCACATCGCCTACTTCGAACTCGCCGAACTCGACGTCCTGCACGTGCACCAGCAGCTGATGGACGTCACCAACGGGTCGTCCGGGATGGCGCACGTCGAGCGGCCCGACTTCGCCGACAAGATCACCGTGTTGGAGCAGGACGTCCAACAACTCCGGGTCGGTCTCCAGGCCGTACTCACCGGTGTCGGGCTGGCCGTGGCGATGACGCTGACGACGGTGGTGCTGGCCGTACTGCATCCGTTGCTGTTGCTGCTGCCGTTGGCCGCCGTGCCGCCGCTGCTGGCCGGGCGGCGGGCCGAGCGGATGGTGAACCGGGCCCGGGAGGGGGGTGCCGAATCCACCCGCCGCGCCCTCGGGCTGTTCCGGCTCAGCACCGATGCCGCCGCCGGCAAGGAGTTGCGGATCTTCGGCCTGACCGGCGAGGTGCGGCGGCGGCACCGCGGGCACTGGCAGGACGCCACCCGACGGTTGTGGCGGGCCCAGCTGGTGGCGAGCCTGGTGCGGATGACCGGGCAGTTGGCGTTCACGGCCGGTTACATCGGGGCGGTCCTGGTGATCCTGCGCGACGCCGTCGCCGGCCGGCGCGGGGTGGGTGACGTAATCCTGGTCGTCACCATCGCGGCGCAGGTCAATCAGCAGGTCGCGGCGGCGGTCGGGGTGTTGCAGGACCTCCAGCGGCTGCGCAGCGTCTACCGTCGGCTCGACGAGGTGCACGACCTGGTGCGTACCGCCGACCGCCCCGCGCCGCCCGGTCATGCCGCCGCGCCCGGTCATCCCGCGTCGGTCGACCACCCCGCGTCGGTCGACCTGCCCACCCCGGTCGACGAACCGTCTCCGGTCGACCACCCCGGGTCGGTCGACGCGTGGTCGGTGGGCGGCGACCCGACGTCCGGCGGCGACACCGCCCGGGACACCGGGGGTGCGGGTCTGCCGCCGGCCCGGCTGCGGGAGGGCATCCGGCTGGCCGGGGTGACGCTGCGCTACCCCGGTGGGTCGCAGCCGGTGGTCACGGGCATCGACCTGCACCTGCCGGCGGGCGCCACCGTCGCCGTCGTCGGCGAGAACGGCGCCGGCAAGACCACAGTGGTCAAACTGCTCTGCGGCCTGCTGTCACCGACGTCCGGCCGGATTCTCGTCGACGGTGTCGAGCTGGGGGAGCTGTCGGTGCCGCGCTGGCGTGAGCGGATCGCCGCCGGTTTCCAGGACTTCGTCCGGTTCGAGCTGCCGGCCCGGCACACCGTCGGCGTCGGTGACCTGCCGCGCCGCGACGACGACCCGGCGGTACGGGCGGCGCTGGGCCGGGCCGGCGCCGAGGATCTGATCGGGCAGCTCGACGCCGGCCTGGACACCCCGCTGGGCCGTAGCCACACCGATGGCGCCGAGCTGTCCGGCGGGCAGTGGCAGAAACTCGCCCTCGGCCGGGCGTTCATGCGCGACGATCCACTGCTGGTGGTGCTGGACGAGCCGACCGCCGCGCTCGACGCGGAGGCCGAGCACGCGTTGTTCGCCCGCTACCGCGACCAGGCGCGGGAGGTGGCCGGCCGCACCGGCGCGGTCAGCGTGTTCGTGTCCCACCGGTTCTCCACCGTGCAACTGGCCGACGTGATCGTGGTGCTCGCCGACGGTGGCGTCGCCGAGGTCGGCAGCCACGCCGACCTGCTCGCCGCCGGCGGCCACTACGCCGAGATGTTCGAACTCCAGGCCAGGGCGTACCGGTGACCGGCCCCCATCGATTCCGGAGGACAAGGCAGTGACCAGCGCGACGCGTACCGACGAGTTCGACCCCTTCTCGCCCGAGTCCATGGACGACCCGTACCCCGCGTACGCCGAGCTGCTGCGCGCCGAGGAGCCGCTCTACCTGGCACAGCGCGACATGTGGTTGGTGATCCGTTACGAGCACGTCCGGTTGGCGGCGAAGAACCACGCCGCACTGTCCTCGGCCGACGGGATCGCCTACCACCGTTCGACGTTGCCGGTGCTCTTCGGGCTCGACCAGCCGGACCACACCCGGCTGCGGGCCCTGATCCGGCACGACTTCTCCCCGCGCGGGGTGCAGTTCTGGCGGCCGTTCATCGAGCAGGTCTGCGGCGAGCTGCTCGACGAGGCCGTGGCCACCGGCGACATCGACCTCGTCCAGCAGGCGATCATCCTGCAACCGGTGAAGGTCATCACCACCATCGTCGGGGTGCCCGACGACAACCTCGCCAAGCTCAAGCTCACCGCCGGCGTGCTGGAGAGCTTCATCGCCAACGCCAAGGTCGGCGAGGACGCACCCGACGACCCGACCGAGAACGCGTTGCGGTTGCAGGCGGCCAAGGCCGCCCTGTCGTCGGTCGCCGGCCTCTCCGGGTACCTGGGCAACCTGCTCACCCGGCGGCGCGACGAGCCGGCCCGCGACGACGTGGTGTCGAAGCTGTTCGCCGCCGCGGCCTCCGGCGGGGTGACCGAGAACGAGATCCTCTGGCTGTGCCTCACCCTGCTGGTGGGCGGGCAGGAGACGATGACCCACTTCCTGGGCAACATGCTCGACGCGCTGCTCAACCACCCCGACCAGTTCCGGCTGGTGCGCGAGCGGCCGGAGCTGATCGGGCCGACGATCGAGGAGACCGCCCGGTTCTACCCACCGGTGCAGAACGTCTTCCGCACCGCCACCACCGACGTGGTGGTCGGCAACACCACCATCCCGCAGGGGGCCCGGGTGGAGCTGTCGTTCGCCGCCGGCAACCGGGACCCGCGCAAGTTCCCCGACCCCGACGACTACCGGATCGACCGGGTGACCGACGGTCACCTCGGTTTCGGCGCGGGCATCCACACCTGCGTCGGCGCGCACCTGGCCCGCCTGCAGGCCACCACGTTCCTGCGGATGCTCATCGAACGCACCGACGACATCGCACTCATCGGTGAGCTGGTCAAGGTCAAGAGTCCGGCGTTCCGGGGGCTCGACCACCTGCCGCTGCGGTTGACCCCGCGCTCGTCCGGTCCGTACGCGTCGGTGGGGCGGGCGTAGTGGGCACCGACGACCGTGCGCAGGGGGACCGGGTGCGTGACACGACCACCGGCGTCGCCACGATCAGCGTGCCGTTCGCCACGGGCGAGAACGCGACCGCGCCGCTGACCTGGGCGCAGAGCGTGATGTGGGGGCCGATGCAGTGGTTCGGCAAGGAGGCGAACCAGTTCAACATCGGCCGGTCCCTGGTGCTGCCCGCGCCGGTCGCGCCGGCCCGGCTGCACGCCACCCTGCGGGCCCTGGTCGAGGCGCACCAGACCCTGCGCACCCGGTACGTCGAGCGGGGTGACCAGCCGCAGCAGCAGGTCGCCGCGGCCGGGGCGTACGACGTCGTGGTGGTCGACGACCACGGTGACCCGGCCCGGGTCGGCGACGAACTCGTCGCCGACCTGACCGCGACGGCGTTCGACCACGAGGCCGAATGGCCGCTGCGGGTCGGCTGTGCCCGGGACCGGACCGACCGGATCAGCGCGGTCGCGCTCGTCGGCTCCCACCTGGCGTTCGACGGCTGGGCCTTCAACACCCTCACCGCGCTGCTGCTCGCCCGACTCGCCGACCCGCCAGCACCGCCGGCACCGGCGACCGGGAGCGGGGCGCAGCCGCTGGCGCAGGCCGCCCACCAGCAGTCGGCGGCCGGCCGGCAGCAGAGCCGGCTGGGGCTGCGACACTGGGAGCAGGGCCTGTCGACCGCACCGGCCTCGATGTTCGACCTGCCCCGCGCGGCGACCGGCGACCAGCCCATCGAACGGCACCTGCTGGATTCCACCGCGGTCACCGCGGCGGCGACGGCGTTGGCCGCCCGGACCCGTACCTCGTTCTCGAACGTGCTGCTGTGCCTGACCACGCTGGTCCTGACCGCCTACAACGGGCACCGCACCGCCGTGTTCAAGTTGATCGCCGGCAACCGCCTGGACCGCGACAGCCGCGACCTGATCGCCCTGAACACGTTGGACGCCCTGCTGGTGCACCCGGTCGACGGGGACGTCGACCTGCTCACCGCGATCCGGCAACTGCACCGGCCGGCGTTCGAGGCGTACCGGCGGGCCCCGTGCGACCCGGCGGGGGTGCGGACGGTGGTCGACGAGGTGGGCCGGCGGCGTGGCCTGACGTTCGACCTGTCGGCCTATTTCAACAACGGGCACCGGGGCAGCGACTGGGCGACGGCCGACCCGGACCCGGGGCCGGACCGCCTCGCCGAGCTGCGCCGGGACTCCCGTTACTCGCGGCTGGAGCCGCTGTCCAAGAGCGACATGCGTTTCTACGTCGCGGCCAGCAACCAGGGGGACGGCCGGTGCCGGCTCGGGCTGCTGGTCGACACGGCCTTCTTTCCCGGAGGGCTCGGCGAGACCGTCATCCGGGGCATCGAGACCCTGCTCTGCGCGGCGGTCACCGGTGTGGTCCGGGTCGCCGAGATCGCCGACCGGATCGGCCTGACCCCGGCCCGGCGGGGTCCCGACTGGGTGTGCACCCCGGCCGGCTGGGTCCGCCCGCAGGCGGTGGCGGAGCTGGTCGGCGAGGTGGCCGGGACGACGGCCTTCGCCGAACCGGCGGCCGACGGCGCAATCACCGCCTACGTGTCCGGTCCGGGTTCGCCCGCGGAACTGCACCGGCGCGTCCTCGACGCGCTGGCGGGCCGCCCGGGGCTCGTCGCGCCGACCGGGTACGTGATCTGCGGGTCGACGCCGCCCCCCGGTGCGGGGCCCGACGCGTGGCGTGCCCTGCCCGTGCTCGCCCGGGGCTCGGGGCGTGATGGGTAGGGCGTGGCGGCCCGGGGGTCGGCCCGACCGGGGTGGCCGTCCGGGTGCGCCGGGCGGTGCGGTGGACGGCTGCCGGACGTCGATGGTGACTGATAGTGTTCTATCGGTCGTTCGGTGGCGGGAGAGCGGAGCCGGAGCGGGATGCTGGGGGGCGACGGCGAGATGGTGACCGACGACGTCGTGATCACCGGCATCGGTGCCGTCACGCCACTGGGTCTCGACCGGGACAGCACCTGGCAGGGCCTGCTGGCCGGCAAGTCCGGCGTCGGCCCGGTCACCGCGTTCGACGCCGCCGCGTTGCCCACCCGGATCGCCGCCGAGGTGCGCGGCTTCGAGCCGGCCGAGCACTTCTCCGGCAAACAGCTGCGACGGATGGCCCGGTTCAGCCAGTTCGCGGTGGTCGCCACCCGCGAGGCGGTCGCTGACGCCGGGCTCACCGTCGACGCCGACAACGCCGCCCGGGTCGGTGTGGTCGTCAACGCCGCCGTCGCCGGCTTCGACACCGTCGAGGCGACGGTACGCGGGCTGCTCGCCCCCGATCCGACCGCGCCCCTGTCGCACTTCGTGCCGTCCTCGTTGACCAACATGCCGGCCTGTGAGGTGGCCATCGAGGTGGGCGCGCACGGGCCGGTCAATGCCAGCGCGCTGGCCTGTGCCAGTGGCGCGTACGCGCTGCTCGACGCCCGCCGGCTGATCCTGGCCGGGGAGGCCGACGTGGTCATCTGCGGTGGCACCGACGCGGCGATCACCCCGGCCATGTTCGCCGGTCTGGTCAGCATGGGGGCGATGTCCCAGCGCAACGACGACCCGACCGGCGCGAGCCGGCCCTTCTCCGCCGACCGGGACGGCTTCGTCTTCGGTGAGGGCGCGGTGATCCTGGTGCTGGAGTCCGCCGCGCACGCCCGCCGCCGGGGTGCCACCCCGTATGCGACGGTCGCCGGTGGAGCGCTGACCAGCGACGCGTTCCACGTCAGCGCTCCCCGCCCCGGCGGGGTGTACGCCGCCGAGGCGATCCGGCAGGCGCTCGACCGGTCCGGGGTTCGCCCCGACCAGGTCGACTACGTCTGCGCCCACGGCACCTCGACGAAGGCCAACGACCTGACCGAGACGGTGGCGATCCGGGCGGCCCTCGGCGCGGCGGCCGACCGGGTCGCGGTCAGCGCCCCGAAGTCGATGCTCGGTCACCTGATCGGCGCGGCGGGTGCCCTCGGCGCGATGGTGTGTGCGCTGGCGATCCGCGAGGGCATCGTCCCGCCGACGGTCAACCTGCACCAGCCCGATCCGGCCTGCGACCTGGACTACGTGCCCCACCAGGCCCGGGAGACGCCGGTGCGGGCGGCCCTCACCAACGCGTTCGGCTTCGGTGGGCAGAACTGCGTCGTCGTGTTCACCGAAACCCCGTCGCGAGGAGAGCCCGGATGACCGCGCAGTTCCCGTTGGTCCCCACCGACCACCCCACTCCGCCGCAGACCCGGGAGGAGATCCTCGCCGACCCGGGGTTCGGCCGGTACTTCACCGACCACATGGCGACCGCCGTGTGGTCGCCGGACGCCGGCTGGCACGACCACCGGGTGGGTGCGCTGGAGCCGTTCACCATGCATCCCGGCGCGGCGGTCCTGCACTACGCGCAGGAGATCCTCGAAGGGCTCAAGGCGTTCCGGCACGCCGACGGCAGCGTCTGGCTGTTCCGCCCGGAGCTCAACGCCCGCCGGTTCGCCGCGTCCGCCCGCCGGATGGTCCTGCCGGAGCTGGACGAGGAGACCTTCGTCGAGAGCGTGGCCGCGCTGGTCCGCGCCGACGAGGCGTGGGTCCCGCCGTACGGCGGTGAGCAGAGCCTCTACCTGCGTCCGTTCATGTTCGCCTCGGAGGCGTTCCTCGGGGTGCGTCCCGCCCAGCAGGTCACCTACTGCGTGCTGGCCTGCCCGGCCGGGTCGTACTTCCCCAACGGGGTCACCGGCGTCACGCTCTGGGTCAGCACCACCTACAGCCGGGCGTCGATCGGTGGCACCGGCGCGGCGAAGTGCGGCGGCAACTACGCGGCCAGCCTCGCCCCGCAGCGGGAGGCCCTCGGTCACGGCTGCGAGCAGGTGCTCTACCTGGGTGGTGAGGGGCGGCGCAGCATCGACGAGTCGGGCACCATGAACGTCTTCTTCGTCACCCGCGACCACCAGCTGCTCACCCCCGGGCTGGGCACCATCCTCGACGGGGTGACCCGCGACAGCGTGCTGACCCTCGCCGCCGAGCACGGGTTGGAGCCGGTGCAGCGCACCATCGACCTGGACGAGATGCGGGCCGGGTTCGCCGACGGGTCGATGACGGAGGCGTTCGCCGCCGGTACGGCAGCGGTGATCACCCCGATCATCGGGCTCAAGAGCGACGACTTCGCCCTCACCATCGGCGACGGGGCACCGGGCAAGTACACCCAGCAGTTCCGGGAGCGGCTGCTCGACATCCAGTCCGGCCGGGCTGCCGACACCCACGGCTGGATGCGTCGGGTGCTGTAGTGCCCACCCCGATCGCGGTCGTCGGGATGGCGGTCCGCGCGCCCGGCGGGGTGTCGAGCCTCGACGCGTACTGGTCGGCGATCCTGGCCGGCCGGGACCTCACCGGCGAGCTGCCCGACGACCGCCGGGCCGGGTTCGGCACGCAGTGGGACGGGATGGTCACCCGGGGCGGCTACTGCGACGCCGTGTTCGACTTCGACGCGAAGTTCTTCGGCATCTCGCCCCGGGAGGCCCGGGTCCTCGACCCGCAGCACCGGCTGCTGCTCGAGGTGGTGTGGGAGGCGTTCGAGGACGCCGCGATCCCGGTCGCCACCGTCGCCGGGGGCACCGGGGTCTTCGTCGGGGTGACCGGCCGGGACTACCGGCAGTGGCTGACCGGGGACCCCAACTCGTACTGGACGATCGGCAACGGGCACAGCTTCACCGCCGGGCGGGTCGCGTACACCCTGGGGTTGCGGGGTCCGGTGTTCGCGCTGGACACGGCCTGTTCGTCGTCGCTGGTGGCGGTGCACACGGCGGCGCGGGCGCTGGCGGCGGGTGACTGTGACGCGGCGGTCGCGGGCGGGGTCAACCTGATCCTCGCGCCGAGCACCACCCGGTCGGTGGCGCAGACCGGCGCGTTGTCGCCGGACGGCCGGTCGCGCCCGTTCGACGCCGACGCCAACGGGTTCGTCCGGGGCGAGGGCTGCGCGATGCTGGTGTTGAAGCGGCTGGCCGACGCGCAGCGCGACGGCGACCGGGTGCTCGCGGTGCTGCGCGGCACCGGCATCAACCACGACGGCCGGACGGCGACGTTCACCACGCCGAACGTGTCCGCCCAGTCGGGGCTGATCGACACGGTGCTGGCCGCCGCCGGGATCACCCCGTCGGAGGTCGGTTACCACGAGGCGCACGGCACCGGGACCCCGCTGGGTGACCCGGCAGAGATGTCGGCGATCACGGCGGCGCTCGGTCGTGCCGACGGCCCGCCGCTGTACGTGGGTTCGGTGAAGGGCAACATCGGGCACACCGAGTCCGCCGCCGGGGTGCTCGGGCTGGTGAAGGCGGTGCTCTGTCTGCGGCGTCGGACGATCGCCCCGCAGGCGAACTTCCGCACCCTCAACCCCCGCATCGACCTCACCGGCACCGGCATCGAGATCCCGGTCGCCCCGGTCGCCTGGGACGACGGGTTCGGGGCCTGCGCGTCGACCAGCTCGTACGGGATGAGCGGCACGAACGCCTTCGCGGTGCTGTCGCCGGCCCCGCCGGTGCCGTCGACCGCGCCGTCGTCGGTGGACGGGTTCCCGGTGTCGGCGGCCACCGGGCCGGCGCTGAGTGAGTTGGCCCGCCGCTACGCCGACCGGTTGGCCGCACTGCCGGCGGTGGACTATCCGGCGTTCGCCGGCACCGCCGCCGGGGGGCGGACCCGGCTGGCGCACGCCGTGTGGGTGCGGGCGTCCGGGCCGGTGGAGGCGGTGGCGGCGCTGACGGCGGTGGCGGCCGGCACCGCCCATCCGGATGTGCGGGTGCTCGGCGCGGACGATCCGGTGCCCATGCCGAAGGGCCGGGCGGTGACCGCGCTGCCGACCTACCCCTGGCAGCGGCGCACCCATGTCGTGGACCGCCCGGACTGAGTCACCCGGTGACCCGGCCGTGGGCTGTCGACGTGTGGGCGCACCGGTGCCCCCGCCGTGGGCTGGATCGACCGGCGGCCCGGCCGGACGGTGCACGCGCCGGTGTCCCGGCCGGGGCAGGGGCGGACGGGTCAGCCGCCGGCCCGGACGGCGTGCTCGGCGCGCAGGGCCGCCCGGGTGGCCCGGGACGGCAGGGCGAAGTGCAGGGTGGAGGCGGCGACCAGGACGCCCCGGCGGTCGTTGGCGCGGGCGTCGACCACCGCCGACCGGCTGGCCAGTTTGATCACCTCGGCGGTGACCCGCAGCTGGCCGGGCTCGGCGGGTTCGAGGAAGCTGATGCTGCTGTGCGCCAGGACCATCGCGGGTGTCGGGCCGATCAGCACGGTGACCGCGACGAAGCCGGTCAGGTCCATCGCCCAGAACGTGGCCGGCCCGGAGATGGTGCCGTCGAGGCGGAGTTCGAGGCAGTCGGGGCCGGTCACCGAGACGACCCGCCCGTCGTCGACCGACTCCAGGTGCAGGCGCTCGGCCCCGGAGATGACCTCGGCGAGCCAGGCCCGCGCTTCATCGACCGACATCACCGCTGGACTAGCCATGGACGCCACTATAGGCGATGACCGGGTAGCGCTCCGTCCCCGAACGGTCACCCCGACGTGGCGGGTTGCCCACCCGGACGGCCCCGTCCGCCCGGCCCGACGGTCCACCGGCCCGGCAGGCCGGCCACCTCGGACGACACCCGCCGGGCCACCCCCTGTGTCAGGGCGGCCCGGCGGGCGGCGGTCACTCCAGCACGAACGTGGCGTCGGCGTTGCCGGTGGCGTCGGTGACGGTCCGCAGATAGAGCAGGCCGTTGCTGTGCCGCAGGTACTGGCCGGGGTAGTTGACCGCCTCGAACGACACCCCGGCGGCGTTGGACAGGCCGGGCCGCTGCACGAAGCTGGCGTCGGCGCGGTACGTCGACGACGCGTCGTCCCGCTCGACCCACACCTCCCAGTTGCGGTGCCGCAGGTGGTAGCCGGGGAAGTTGGTGGACTCCAGGGAGACCGTGTTGCCGCCGGCCAGGCCGGGCACCAGGCGGAACTGCGAGTCGGCGAGGTTGGTCACGTTCGCCTCCAACCGGGCCCGGTACTCCCAGTGGCGGACGAACCGGTCGGGCTGGTTGTCCGACCGCAGCCGGACCGGGGTGACCCCGTCGGGCACCGGGATGCCGAAGTTCGGGGTGCCGTCGGCGTTCCAGTAGACCTTCTGGACGCGGGTGCGCCGGTTGGGGTCGCGCAGCGGGTCACCGCTGATGTCCCGGTAGTTGCGGTCGTGGTAGACGAGGATGTCGCTCTGCCCGTCCTCGGAGACGGTGAACGAGTTGTGCCCCGGCCCCCACTGGCCGGTCGCGGCGTTGCTGGTGAAGACCGGTTGCGGCGACTTCACCCAGGACGACGCCCGGAGCAGGTCACTGCCGGCCGACGCGGTCAGCAGCCCGAGGCAGTAGTTGGCGTCGGTGGCGCTGGCCGAGTAGGTGAGGAAGATCCGGCCGTTGCGTTGCAGCACGGTCGGCCCCTCGTTGACCTTCACCCCGCCGCGCATCTCCCATTCCAGGGTCGGCACGGCGATCCGGGTGGGGGTGCCGCTGAGCGTCCACGGGTTCGCCATCCGGGCGATGTAGAGGTTGGAGTTGGTGGCGATGCCCGGTTCGGCCTGCGCCCAGATCAGGTAGCGCACACCGTTGGTGACGAACGTCGACGCGTCCAGGGCGAAGGTCTCCCAGGGGGTACGGATCTGCCCCTTCTCCGCCCAACTGGCGGTCAGCGGGTTCGCCCCGGTGCCCTCCAGGACGTACATCCGGATCGCCCAGACGTTGTCGGTGGCGCCGGCGGCGAAGTAGACGTACCACCGGCCGTCGATGAAGTGGATCTCCGGGGCCCAGATGTGCGCGCCCATGATCCCGCTGGTGTGCCGCCGCCAGATGACGGTCTCCGGTGCGGTGGACAGGCCTTGGAGGGTGGTGGCCCGGCGCAGCACGATCCGGTCGTACTCGGGGGCGGTGGCGGTCATGTAGTAGTAGCCGTCGGTGTGCCGCACGATGTGCGGGTCGGCGCGCTGCGCGACCAGCGGGTTGGTGACCCGGACGGCGGGGGCCGCCCCGGCCGGGGCGGCGGCGGTCAGCAGGGTGGCCAGCAGGGTCAGCACGATCAGCGCCGCCGTCCGGGCCCGGCCGGGGTGGCGGGCGGGCGGCAGGTCGGTGCGGGGTGCGGTGGCGGGCGGGTGCGGGTACGGCGGGACGGCCGAGCGGGGGTGGTGTGAGGCGGACATGGGGGTGCTCCTGTCGGAGGTGGGGGATACGCCTCGCCGGCCGACCACGGGGGTGGGCGGCCGGCGAGGAGGGACGGGTCCTACGACTTGGCCAGGTCGAACTTCCGGACGGTCACCGCGCCACCGAGGGAACTGGTGGCGTAGTTGAACATGGCGAACCGGTAGCCCATGAAGAACTGCCAGGCGTTGTTGAGGGTGAAGGCGGGACCGAGCGAGGTGAAGTTCACCCCGTCGGTGCTGTACGAGAAGCGGGCCTGCCGACCCGAGCCGGGACTGATGTCGGCGTTGACCCGCAGCCAGATCTTACCGCCGGAGATACCGGCCCCGGCGACCTCGGTGCCGGTGTTGGTGGTGTTCCAGTTGCTGTCCATGGTCAGGTTGTTGACCACGGCCACCCGGGTCGCGCCGTTGTCCCGGCGTACGCCGATCCAGGCCGACTGGTCGCGCAGCATCGCCAGGCCGCTGCGGTCACCGTCGCGCATGGTGGAGTAGTCGAGTTCGATGGTCGCGGTGGACCGGGGACCCTGGATCCGGTGGGTCAGCGTGTTGCGGGCATTGTAGAGGTCGTTGGTCACCGTGGCGGTCTGCAACCGCAGGCCGTCGTTGACCGACCACTTGGTGTTGTCCGGGTTGTGGTTCCACTCGTACTGCGGGCCGAGGGTGGTGCCGGCGAACGTGTCGGTCCCGATCATGGGTTTGACCTGGCGTGGTGGTCGGGGCACGTTCGGGTACGGGTAGGAGGCACCCCAGGTGTTGTTGACCAGCTGGAGGACGGGCCAGCCGCTGGCGTTCCAGGTGACCGGGGCGAGCACGGGCACCCGGCCGCCGGGGTAGGCGTCCACGAACCCCATGTAGTACCAGTCACCGTTCTGCGTCTGCACCATGCCACCCTGGTGCGGCACGCCACCGCCGGCGATGGGTCCGGGCAGGTTCAGCAGCACCTGTTGCATGGTGTACGGCCCGAACGGGCTGGACGCCTTGAGGATGTACTGCCCGTTGGCCGGTCGGGTGAGGAAGATGTAGTAGCTGCCGTTGCGCTTGTAGAACCGGGCCCCCTCCAGGGTGCCCACGTTCGACGGGGTGGTGAACACCTGCTGCGAGCGGACCTGGGTCTTCCCGTCGGCGGAGAGCTGGGCGACACTGATGTTCGTGTTGCCGTACGCCACGTACATGGTGTCGTTGTCGTCGACCAGCAGGCCGGCGTCGTAGTAGCACTGGTCGAGGGTGGTGTGCCTGGTCCAGGGTCCCTCGGCCGACGGCGCGGTGTAGATGTAGGTCTTGTTGAAGTCGATGCAGCCGCCCCAGTAGAACGTCTTGTTGCTCTTGCGGTAGCCCAGGAACGACGCCCAGATGCCCCGGACGTATCCGCGCCCGGCGGTCATGTCGTACTTCTGGCCGAAGTCCAGCTTGGGCACCGAGTGCCCGGCGAACTCCCAGTTGACCAGGTCGTAGGAGCGCAGCACCGGAGCGCCGGGGGAGTAGTGCATGGTCGACGCGGAGTAGTAGTAGGTGTCGTCCACCCGCAGGATGTCGATGTCCGCGAAGTCCTGCCAGAGCACCGGGTTGGCGAAGGTCGACGAGGGCGGCCACTGCCCCGGCGGCGGGGTGGTGGGGGGCGGCGTGGTCGGCGGCGGGGTGGTCGGTGGTGGCGTGGTGGGCGGGGGTGTGGTCGGCGGGGGTGTGGTCGGCGGCGGGGTGGTGGGGTTCGGGCCGCCGTTGCACACGGTGCCGTTGAGGGTGAAGCTCGTCGGCTTCGGGTTGCTGCCGTTCCACGAGCCGTTGAACCCGAACGACACGTTGGCACCGGTGGCGATGGTGCCGTTGTAGCTGACGTTGCGGGCGGTCACCTCCGCCCCCGACTGCGTGACGGTGGCGTTCCACGCCTGGGTGACCTGCTGCCCGGCCGCGTACGACCAGGTCAGGGTCCAGCCGTTGATCGGGTCACCCAGGTTGGTGATGGCCACGTTCGCGCCGAAGCCACCACCCCACTCGGACGAGACGGTGTAGTCGACCGTGCAGCCGGCCGCGGCGGCCTCGGCTGGTAGGGCGACGGCTGTCCCGGCGGCGATCAGGCCGATGGCCAGAGCCAGCCGGGCCGGCAACTTTCTGTTCAATGGCATGCGGTACTCCTACTGGGGTGGTGGGAGTCGGAGGGTCGGGAGCAGTCCGGCACCGGGGTGCGGTCACCCCGGTGCCGGACGGCGGTCAGGCGACCGTGCAGGCGGTGCCGTTGAGCGTGAACGAGGACGGTCGGGCCGTGCTGCCGGTGTGGGTGGCCTGGAAGCCGACGTCGACCGAGGTGTTCGGCGCGATGGTGCCGTTGTAGGACACGTTGCGGGCGGTCACCGCCCCGCTCGTGGGCGTGTAGGTGGCGTTCCAGCCGCTGGTGATGGTCTGCCCACCGGGCAGGGTGAACTCCAGCGCCCAGCCGTTGACCGCCGTGCTGCTGGTGTTGGTGACGCTGATGGAGGCGGTGAGACCGGAGTTCCAGGCGTTGACCGTGTACCCGACCCGGCAACCTGCCGACGGCGGGGGCGTGGTGGGCGGGGGCGTCGTCGGCGGGGGCGTGGTGGGCGGCGGAGTGGTCGGCGGGGGCGTGGTCGGCGGCGGGGTGGTCGGCGTGTTACCGCCGAGGCTGCCGGGCACGGCGCGCAGGGCGTTGTACCAGGTGGTGGCCATCTTGCGGTAGCCGGTGGCGTTGGGGTGGATGCCGTCGGCCAGGTCGGCCGTGCCCACCGCGCTGAACATGTCCACCAGGTGCACCCGCTTGCCGGCGGTGACCTTGCTCTGCACGATCCCGGGGATCGCCGCGTTGAAGGTGCGCACCGCCGACTCGGTGCCGTTGCGCGGGATGATGGTGGCGACGAAGACGTCCGCGTTCGGCGCGGTGTTGGTGATCTTGTCGATCAGGGTGGAGAGCCGGGCCGGGGCGCCGGAGGCGTTGTACATGTCGTTGGTGCCGATGTGCAGCAGCACCGTGCGCGGGGTGGTGTTACGCAGCCAGTTCACCACGTTGGCGTCGATCTGGGCGATGGTCCAGCCGGAGTGGCCCTCGTGGTCGTGGTCGCCCAGGTTGGACGGACCGTTGAACATCGACCCGACGAAGTCGACCCGGTAGCCGTCGGCGACCAGCCGCTGCCACAGCTCGATGCGGTAGCCGCCGGGGACGTTGAACCCGTCGGTGATCGAGTCGCCGAGGGGCATCACCCGTACCCCGCCGTTGGACTCGGCGGCGGCGGGTGCGGTCACCACGGACCCGGTGGCGACCGCGGCCACCAGGGCCGCGGTGGCCAGGCCGAGCAGGCGCAGGCCCCGACGCATGGTGGGCAGGCGTCGGCCGGCGGGGGCGGCGTCGACGAGGTGGGATCGGTCGGACGGGGGTGGCCCGGCGTTCGGGCAGCTCGTGCCGCTCATGAAAACTCCCTGGGGTGGCGGTGCGGACGGTGCAGCACGGCGACCGTCCCGGGGGTCGCCGTCTCGTCCGGCTGGTGGACGAAGGAGTGCGTCGGCACCACCCGGACGCCGGCTCGCGGGGCGGACCGACCACCGCTTCCCGGCGGATCTGCATGGGGTGATGGGCGGACGGTGCGCCGCGCGCAACGGCCAGGATCCCGGACTCGTCACTGGTCGTGGACGCCGTGAGGTGCCGCTGGCCGCCGGTCGCGACGTGGACGAACCGGTGACCCACAGCCGGAGCGTGCCCTGCGCTCCCGCCGGGATGCACCATATCGTGTTATCGCTAACATCAGCAACATCGGTGAGTGACGATGCCCGGGTGGGCTGCCGACCGGACGAACCACCCTCCGGGGGCCGGGGGCGGGACGCGGCGACCGGGCTCGGGCGGGCCGACCGCCGGTCACCGCGCCGCGTGCTCCGTGCCCCCCACCAGCAGCGCGTCGAGCCAGCGCAGTTGCCGTTCGACCTGCCACGCCTCGCCACCCTCGTGGCCGTTGAACGGGTAGGTGTGCAGCTGCCGCGCCGGTGTCCCCTCCCGACCGTTCGCCGCGCCGTACTGGTTGTAGGCGGCGAAGCCGGTGCTCGGTGGGCAGACGTTGTCGCGCAGGCCGATGCCGAAGTGCGCGGGCGCGGTGGCCCGTCGGGCGAAGGTCACCCCGTCGACGTAGGACAGCGTGTGCCGGACAGCCTCCTCGACCTGCCGGTGCACCGCCAGGTACCTGGCGATCTCACCGTACGGGGCGGCGTCGGTCAGTTCGATCCCGCGCTGGACGTCGCAGAGGAACGGCGCGGTGGTCAGCAGCGCCGCGAGGTCGTCGCGCAGGCCGGCGACCGCCAGGGCCAGCCCGCCGCCCTGGCTGTTGCCGACGGCGGCGACCCGGGCCGGGTCCACCCCGGGCAGCGCGCGCAGGGCATCGACCGCCCGGACGGCGTCGGTGATCAGCCGACGGTAGTGGTAGTCGTACGGGTCGAGGATGCCCCAGGTGGCGGGCCACGGGCCACCGGGCGCCCCGTGCGGGTCCGAGGTGTCGCCCGCGCCGTGCAGCCCGGACTGGCCCCGGTTGTCCATCAGCAGGTGCGCGTACCCGGCCACCGGCCAGGTCAGCCGCTCGTGCGGCAGGCCCCGGCCGCGCCCGTAACCGGCGTACTCGACCACGGCGGGCAGCGCGGCGTCGACCCCGGCCGGGCGGGTGTACCAGGCCCGCACCGGGTCACCGGCGAAACCGGCGAAGGTGACGTCCCAGGTGTCGACCAGGCGCAGGTCGGTCCGGTGTGGGCGGACGTCGACGAGCACCGGCCGGACGGTCGCCTCGGCGAGCGTGGTACGCCAGAACGCGTCGAAGTCGGCGGGCTCGACGACAGCCGGCGTGTACCGCCGCAGGTCTTCGGTGGCAGACATGGGTTCCTCGGGTGGTCAGGGGCGGGTGGTGGCGGGTGGTGCGGTGCTCTCCCGGACGACCAGCTCGGTCACCAGGTCGATCCGGCTGGTCGCGACGGAGCCACCCCGGGCCAGCTCCAGCAGCATCTGGGTGGCGGTGCCGGCCATGTCCCGCAGCGGTTGGTGCACGGTGGTCAGCGGCGGGTCGGTCCAACCGGCCACCGGCAGGTCGTCGTACCCGATCACCGAGAGGTCGTCGGGCACCCGCAGGCCGAGCTGGCGGGCGGCCCGGAGCACGCCGATGGCCTGCAGGTCGGAGCCGGCGAAGATCGCGGTGGGCCGGTCGGGCCCGGCCAGCAGCTCCAACCCGTGGGCGTGCCCGCCGTCGACGTAGAAGCTGCCGTAGCGCACCAGGTCGACGTCCACGGCCAGCCCCAACTGGTCGTGCGCGGAGCGGAAGCCGGCGGCGCGGGCCTGGCTGCACAGCACGTCCCGGGGGCCGGAGATGACGGCGATCCGCCGGTGTCCCAACTCCATCAGGTGCCGGGTGGCCAACAGGCCGCCGTTCCAGTTGTTCGACCCGACGGTCGGCACCGACGCCGAGGTCGCGCTGTCGGTGTCGACCACCACGAACGGGATGCGGTGCTCGGCCAGCAGGAGTTGTTGGGACGGGGTCGGGTGGCAGAGCACGAAGAGCAGGCCCAGCGGCCGGCGGGCGATCAGGGCGTCCAACCGGCGGGGCGCGGGCCGGTGCTCCCCGTCGAGCTGGGAGATGGCGATGCCGAGCCCGGCGGCGCTGGCCACCGCCTCCACCCCGCTCATGATCTCCATCGCCCAGCCGGAGTTGAACTCGTGGAAGACGAGGTCGATCTGGTCGATGCCGGGCGACTGCCGGCGGATGCGACGGCGGTACCGGTGGCGCTCCAGGCTCTCCTCGACCCGCGCCCGGGTCTCTGCGGCGACGTCCGCACGCCCGTTGAGCACCTTCGAGACGGTCGCCACGGAGACGCCGACCTCCTCGGCGATGGTGGCGATGGTGGCCGAGGACTGTGGGGTGGGCGGGCGGGACGCGGTCATCGAAGCCTCACCAGGCACTTCCGAAAGTTTCGGAGGACTCTAACACGTCGGCTGCGAAAGCGGGATCGGCGTCGATGGAAGATTTTGACGGGGGTGAATGCCCTTTGCGGGAGGAGCGCTCCCGGATGTCGCATTTGAGACCCTTGACAGTCTCCGGGATGCCTCCTAAGTTGCCCGAAAAAGGTAACGCGCTGTTTACGAAATTTTCGAACCCTCCGCCGGCACACCGCGTCGGTCAGTTCGGCGCGGGCGGGGGAGCGGTCGATGGTGAGAGGTGTGGCATGAGAAGTCAGGTGCCCGTCGACGACGGCCCGACGCCCCAGGACACCCAGCCGTGGCGGGATCCGCGACGCTCACCCGCGCAACGGGCCGACGCGCTGGTCCCGGTCATGTCGCTGGAGGAGAAGATCGCCCAGCTCGTCGGGGTCTGGGTCGGCGCGGAGGCCTCCGGCGAGGGGGTCGCCCCGCACCAGGCCGACATGATCGACGGGGCCCCGCCGTGGAGTGACATCATCCGGTACGGGCTCGGGCAACTGACCCGGCCGTTCGGCACCGCGCCGGTCGACCCCGTCGTGGGCGCCCGCTCGCTGGCCGCCTCCCAGGCGCAGATCGCCGCGGCGAGCCGGTTCGGCATCCCGGCCCAGGTGCACGAGGAGTGCCTCACCGGGTTCGCCGCCTGGCGGGCCACGGTCTATCCGACCCCGCTGGGCTGGGGCGCGTCCTTCGACCCCGCGCTGGTCGAGGAGATGGCCGGTCGAATCGGCCGGTCGATGCGGGCCGCCGGCGTCCACCAGGGACTCGCCCCGGTACTCGACGTCACCCGGGACTACCGGTGGGGACGCACCGAGGAGACCATCGGCGAGGATCCCTACCTGGTCGGGACGACCGGTGCGGCGTACGTGCGGGGCCTGGAACGGGCCGGTGTCGTCGCCACCCTCAAGCACTTCGCCGGCTACTCCGCCTCCCGGGGCGGCCGGAACCTCGCCCCGGTGTCGATGGGCCACCGGGAGCTGGCCGACGTCATCCTGCCGCCGTTCGAGATGGCGCTGCGCCTCGGTGGGGCCCGCTCGGTGATGCACTCGTACGCCGAGATCGACGGCCTGCCCGTCGCCGCCGACGAAGGGCTGCTCACCCGGCTGCTGCGTGACGAGTGGGGGTTCACCGGCACCCTCGTCGCCGACTACTTCGCGGTGCGGTTCCTGGAGACCCTGCACGGGGTGGCCGCCGACGCCGCCGACGCCGCCCGACTCGCCCTGCGCGCCGGCATCGACGTGGAACTGCCCACCGTGGACGCCTTCGGCGAACCGCTGGTGGCGGCGGTGCGGGCCGGCGAGGTCGACGAGGCGCTGATCGACCGCGCGCTGCGCCGGGTGCTGATCCAGAAGATCGAGCTGGGGCTGCTCGACGCGGACTGGCAGGAACTGCCCGAGGACGTGGAAAACCTACGCCTCGACGACGAGACCAGCCGGGACGTCGCCGTCCGGCTGGCCCGCGAGTCGGTGGTGCTGCTGCGCAACGACGGCGTGCTGCCGCTCGCCCCCGACCTGCGGGTCGCCCTGGTCGGCCCGGTCGCCGACGACCCGATGGCCCTGCTCGGCTGCTACTCCTTCCCCAACCACGTCGGCGTCCGGCACCCGGAGCACGGGTTGGGCCTGGAGATCCCCTCGCTGCGCGACGAACTCACCCGGTTGGTTCCCGGCCTCGTGCACGAGCCGGGCTGCGCCATCACCGACGGGGACACCTCCGGCATCCCGGCGGCGGTCGCCGCGGCGGCGGCGGCCGACGTGTGCGTGCTCGCCGTCGGCGACCGCGCCGGCATGTTCGGCCGGGGCACCTCCGGCGAGGGCTGCGACGCCGACGACCTGCGGCTGCCCGGCGTCCAGGCCGACCTGGTCCGGGCCGTGCTCGACACCGGCACGCCGGTGGTCCTGGTGCTGATGACCGGCCGGCCCTACGCGCTCGGCCCCGACCACGACCGGGCCGCCGCCGTCGTCCAGGCGTTCTTCCTCGGCCAGCGCGGCGGGCAGGCGCTCGCCGAGGTGCTCACCGGCGCGGTGAACCCGTCCGGGCGGCTACCGGTCAGCGTCCCCCGCGACGCGGGTGGCCTGCCGGGCACCTACCTGACGCCGCCGCTGGGCCGACGCTCCGAGGTCTCCTCGATCGACCCCACCCCGGCGTACCCGTTCGGCCACGGGTTGAGCTACACCACCTTCGCGTGGACCGACCCGGTGGTGCCGGGCGTCGGGCCGGCCGACGGGCCGCCGGCCTGGCCGGTCGACGGCGAGACGACGGTACGGATCACCGTGCGCAACACCGGGCACCGGGCCGGCACCGAGGTGGTCCAGCTCTACCTGCACGACCCGGTGGCGCAGACCACCCGGCCCGTGGTCCGGCTGGTCGGCTTCGCCCGGGTGCCGCTGGACCCCGGCGCGGCGGCGCACGTCAGCTTCACCGTGCCGGCCGACCTCACCTCGTTCACCGGGCGCGACGGCCGGCGCATCGTCGAACCCGGCGACGTCGAGCTGCGGTTCGGCCGCTCCAGCGGCGACACCGCGGCGGCCCTGCCGCTGCGCCTGACCGGCGACGAACGTCAGGTCGGCGTCCAGCGGCACCTGCTCACGTCGGTACGGGTCGAGCCCGTCGCGACCGGCCCGCACGCCGGATAGGAGGCCGAGGATGACATCCGAGACGTTACGGCCGCCCCCGGCGACCCCGGGACAGGCGGCGGCGAACCCGGCCCCGCGACGCCGTCGCCGACGCTCCTGGCGGCGGTCCCTGCGTCGGGACTGGCAGCTCTACTCGCTGGCCGTCGTGCCGCTGCTGTTCTTCCTGGTGTTCCGCTACCTGCCGATGATCGGCAACGTGATCGCGTTCCGCCGGTTCAGCCCCGGCGGCAGCGTCTTCGGCGAATACTGGGTGGGCCTGCGGTACTTCCGGCTGTTCCTCGCCGACCCCACCTTCTGGCAGGTGTTCACCAACACCCTGGTCCTGGGCACGCTGACCCTGCTGTTCTGCTTCCCACTGCCGATCGTGCTGGCGCTGCTGCTCAACGAGGTCCGGGCCCGCCGGCTCAAGCGGTTCGTCCAGTCGGTGTCCTACCTGCCGCACTTCCTGTCCATCGTGATCGTCGCGGCGATGGTGATGCAGTTGCTGTCGATGGACGGCTCGGTCAACCAGCTGGTCCGGGGTCTCGGCGGGGAGGGCGTGCCGTTCCTGCAGCAGCCGGGCTGGTTCCGGGCCATCTACGTCTCCTCGGAGGTCTGGCAGACCGTCGGCTGGGGGACGATCCTCTACCTGGCGGCACTCACCACCATCGACGAGAACCTCTACGAGGCGGCCCGCATCGACGGGGCCAACCGGTGGCGGCAGACCTGGCACGTCACGCTGCCCGGGATCCGGCCGACGATGGTGACCCTGCTGATCCTCAACATCGGCACCTTCATGGCCGTCGGGTTCGAGAAGATCCTGCTGCTGTACAACCCGTTGACGTACCCGACCGCCGACGTGATCTCCACGTACCTGTTCCGGTTGGGCTTCGAGTCGAGCAACTTCAGCTACGCCGCCGCCATCGGCCTGTTCGAGGCGGTGATCGGGCTGATCCTGGTCCTCGGGGCGAACACCATCTCCCGGCGTACGGTCGGGACGAGCCTGTGGTGACCGTGGCCCCCGGCACGGCCGGCCCGAAGACGACACCACCCGCGCGGGCCCGCCGGTCGCGGGGCATCCGGCCCACCCGGGGTTACCGGGTGTTCCAGGCGGTCAACGGGGTCGTGCTGACCCTCGTGGTGATCGTGACGCTCTACCCGTTCGTCAACATCGTGGCCCGGTCGCTCAGCGACGAGGCGCCGATCATCGCGGGCCGGGTCAACCTCGTCCCGCAGGGCTTCAACCTCACCGCCTACCGGTTGGTGATGTCCGACCCGATGTTCTGGACCAACTACCGCAACACCGTGGTCTACACCGTCGTGGCCACCGCCATCTCGATCGTGCTGACCACCTGCTACGCGTACGTGTTGTCCAAGCACCAGCTCCGAGGGCGTGGGGTGCTCGTCGGGATCGCCGTGTTCACCATGTTCTTCTCCGGCGGGCTGATCCCCAACTATGTGCTCATCACCAGCCTGGGGATGAAGAACAGCATCTGGGCGGTGGTGCTGCCCAACGCGATCAACGTGTTCAACCTGCTGGTGATGAAGGCGTTCTTCGAGAGCCTGCCGGTCGAGTTGGAGGAGGCCGCCGCCGTCGACGGGCTCAGTACGTACGGCACCCTGCTGCGGATCGTGTTGCCGCTGTCCAAGGCGATCATCGCCACGATGCTGCTGTTCTACGCGGTGTCCTTCTGGAACTCCTGGTTCACCGCGTTCCTCTACCTGGACCAGCAGGACCTGCTCCCGGTCACGGTCTACCTGCGCAACCTCATCGCCGGGGCGACCGGGGCGCAGTCGGCAGGCGGTGTCGCCGAGTCCGACGCGGTGCAGGCGGCGGCCACCATCCAGGCCGTGACCATCGTGCTCACCACCCTGCCGATCCTCGCGGTCTACCCCTTCATCCAACGGTTCTTCGTGTCCGGCGTGATGCTCGGCGCGGTCAAGGGGTAGCCCGACCGTTCCACTCCACCGCACCCCCACACCACCCGATCGAAAGGACGAGCCATGTTCCACAGGACGTGGCGCCGCGTGGCGATAGCCACTGCCGGGCTGCTCACCCTCACCCTCGTCGGGGCCTGCTCCGATGACGCCCCGGAGGCCAAGAACCTCGACGGCAACCGGGCCGGCGCGATGGCCGACTACGGGATCGACAAGCAGTTCAAGGCCACCGAACCGCTGTCCTTCTCCATCCTCTACAACAACCATCCGAACTATCCGCTCAAGGACGACTGGTTGTTCTGGTCGGAGCTGACCAAGCGGACCAACGTCAAGCTCGCCCCGGTTGCCGTGCCGCTGAGCGACTACGAGCAGAAGCGCAGCCTGCTGATCGGTGCCGGCGACGCCCCACTGATCATGCCGAAGACCTATCACCCGCAGGAGAACGCCTTCGTCTCCTCCGGCGCGATCCTGCCGGTGAGCGACTACCTGGACCTGATGCCCAACCTCAAGGACAAGATCGCCAAGTGGAACCTCCAACCGGAGTTCGACACGCTGCGACAGTCCGACGGCAAGTTCTACCTGCTGCCCGGCCTGCACGAGAAGCCGTGGGCGGAGTACTCGATCGCGGTGCGTACCGACATCCTCCAGCAGCTCAACCTCCAGATCCCCAAGACCTGGGACGAGCTGTACACCGTGCTCAAGGCGATGAAGGCGCGCTACCCCGACTCGTACCCGTACTCGGACCGGTGGAGCAAGCCGAACCCGGGCGGTGAGCTGCTGAGCATCGTCGGCGCCGCGCACGGCATCCGGACCGGCTGGAGCTGGAACCCCGCCACCTGGGACCCGGCGGCGAAGAAGTTCGTCTACACCGGCGCCACCGAGCAGTACAAGCAGGTGATCGTCTACCTCAACAAGCTGGTCGCCGAGAAGCTGCTCGACCCGGAGAGCTTCACCCAGACCGATGAGCAGGCCAGGCAGAAGCTCGCCAACGGCAAGTCCTTCGTCATCGGCAGCAACGCCCAGACCCTGGTCAACGACTACCGCCCCGACCTGGCCAAGACCCTGCCGAACGCCAAGCTGACGAAGATCCCGCTGCTGGTCGGCCCGGCCGGCGAGATCAACCCGGCCAGCCGGCTGGAGAACGGCATCATGATCTCCAAGAAGGCCCGGGACAGCAAGAACTTCGTGGCGATGATGCAGTTCATCGACTGGCTGTACTACTCCGAGGCCGGCGAGGAGTTCGCCAAGTGGGGCGTCGAGGGCACCACCTTCACCAGGGACGCCGCTGGCAAGTACACCCTGAACCCCGACGTCGACATGATCGGGCTCAACCCCAAGGGCAGCAAGCACCTGCAGAAGGACTTCGGCTTCGGCAACGGGGTGTTCTCCTACGGCGGCAAGCTCGACCTGGTGCAGTCGTTCTTCTCGCCGGAGGAGATGGAGTTCCAGAAGGTGATGAACGCCCGGACGCCGCTGCCGGTGGACCCGCCGGCCCCGCTCACCGACGAGGAGCGGGAGCAGGCGTCGCTGTGGGAGACCCCGCTGAAGGACCACGTCGTGCAGAACACGCTGAAGTTCATCCTCGGCCAGCGTCCCCTCACCGAGTGGGACGCCTACGTCGGTGAGCTGAAGGCCAAGAACGCCGACCAGTACATCGGCCTGGTCAACAAGGCGCACGAGCGGTTCGAGAAGGACAACGGCTGACCGACCCGGTCCGACCCGGTCCGGCCGGGCCCTGCCACGGGCCCGGCCGGACCGGTCACCGACGCGGCGACCACCGGAGGACGACCACGATGCGGATCACCGTTCCCGCCCAGCCCGTGGGGCGGCTCACCGACGCCTGGCGGCACTGTGTCGGCACCGGGCGCTTCGAGCTGGCCCTGCGCCGCGACTACCAGGACTCGCTGGCCCTGATCCAGCAGGACATCGGCTTCCGGCACATCCGCGGGCACGGCCTGCTCAGCGACGGCGTCGGTGTCCACCGTCCCTACCAGCACGGCGGCGAACGGCGGGTGCACCACTCCTTCACGTACGTCGACCAGGTCGTCGACGCCTACCTCGGGCTGGGCATCCGACCCTTCGTGGAGTTGGGCTTCATGCCCGAGGCGCTGGCCTCCGGCGAGCAGACGGTGTTCTGGTGGCAGGGCAACGTCACCCCACCCCGCTGCTGGTCGGAGTGGGCCGACCTGGTCCGCGCCACGGTGGCCCACCTGGTCGACCGGTACGGCCTCGACGAGGTGCGGGGCTGGCCGATCGAGGTGTGGAACGAGCCCAACCTGCCCGACTTCTGGCAGGGTGCGGACCGGGACGCCTACCACCGCCTCTACGAGGTCACCGCGCACGCGGTCAAGGAGGTCGACGCCGGGTTGCAGGTCGGCGGCCCGGCCATCTCACCCGGCGCGGACGACTGGCTGGAACCCTTCGCCGACTTCGTCGCCGCACGCGGCGTGCCTGTCGACTTCGTCAGCCGGCACGCCTACACCTCCGGTCCCGCCCAGCACGTACCCTTCGGCACCCACCAGACGCTGGCCCCGGCGTCGTCGCTGCTGGAGCAGTTCGCCGCGCCCCGGCGGCATCTGTACGGCACCGCCCTGGCGGAGCTGCCGGTGCACATCACCGAGTTCAACTCCTCCTACCGGCCGGACAACCCGATCCACGACACGGCCTTCCACGCCGCGTACCTGGCCCCGGTGCTGGCGGCCGGCGGTGACCTGGTCGACTCCTTCTCGTACTGGACGTTCAGCGACATGTTCGAGGAGACGGGGGTGCCGACCGCGCTGTTCCACGGCGGGTTCGGCCTGCTCACCCACCGGCAGATCAAGAAACCCACCTACCACCTGTACGCCTTCATGGCCCGCCTCGGCGACGAGGTGCTGGCGCGCGGTGCGGACCACCTGGTCACCCGGCATCCCGACGGCCGGGTCGCCGTGCTGGCCTGGGCGCCGGTGGACGTGACGGGCCACACGCCGGTGCCCGACCGGCACCCGCTGGCCCTGTCGGTGCCGGTGGGCCCGCCCGGTGCCTCGTCGGTGTTCCTGCTCCGCTCGTCGGTCAGCGAGGAGGCCGGTAACGCCTGGACCGCCTGGAGCGAGATGGGCCGTCCCCGGTCTCCCCGCCCAGGGCAGTTGGACAGCCTGCGGGAGGCCGCCGAGCCGGCCCGCTCCCACCGGGCCCTGCCGGTCACCGCCGGCCGGGTCGACCTCGACCTCACCCTGGCCCGGCACGAGGTCACCCTGGTCGAGTTGGCGGCGGTGCGCGACGAGACCCCGCCGTGGTGGGACGAGGCCCGGCTGCTCGGCGGCCCCACCGAGCGCACCCCGCCGACGAACCGGGACGAGCGGTCGTGAGCGCGCAGCCCTGGCGGGAGTTCGGCGACGGTCCACTGTCGCGGGCCGCCGCGTCGATCTACACGGTGCTCGTCGTCGGGCTGCTGCTGGCACTGGTCACCCTGCCCGGACTGGTCCCGCTGCTCCTGCTCGGCCGGGACGCCAGCAACCTGCCGCTGGTCGCGGTCTGCCTGCTCCCCGTCGGCCCGGCGGTCTCCGCCGCCCTGTACGCCCTGTACCACCAACGCCCCGACCTGACCGACCTGCATCCCGCGGCCCGGTTCTGGCAGGGCTACCGGGCCAACCTGCCGCAGGTGCTGCGGCTCTGGGTGCCGCTGCTGCTGTGGCTGACCGTCCTCGGGGTCAACCTCACCCACCTGTCCGCCGCGGGCGTCCCGGCCGGCTGGGCGGTGCCGCTGGTCGGGCTCGGCGTGCTGCTCGTGCTGATCGGCGGCAACGCCCTGGTGATCGCCTCGCTGTTCACCTTCCGCACCCGCGACGTGCTGCGGCTGGCGGTGCACTTCCTGATCCGCACCCCGGGCGTCACCGTCGGCAACCTGCTGTTGCTGGCCGCCGCCGCGGCGCTCACCGTGCTCTTCTCCGAGGCGCTGCTGGCGTTGCTGGCCGTGCTGTTCGTCGTGGCGTACCTGCGGGTCGCCACGGCGATGACCGACATCGTGCGGAAGGACTTCACCGGATGACCAGGCCCGTCACCGTCCCGGCCGGAGTGAGCGGCGCCGGGGAACCCCGGCCGCATCCCGCCTGGCTGCCGCCGGAGGCGTGGCGGCCCCTCGGCGTACGCCGGGTGCTGGTGCACGGCGACGGTCTGCTGGTCGACACGGTCTTCGCCGAGGTGGCGCAGGCCTGCGCCGCACACGGCGGACGGGTGGACCGCACCGGCACCGGCACCGACGGCGCGTCGGCGGTCGACCCCGTCGACCTGGTGCTCGCCCTGCGTGACCCGGGACCGCTGCCGTCGGCGGTGCCGGCCGCCGTCACGGCGGTCCCGGCCCCCGACGGGCCGCTCGGCGACGAGGGGTTCCTGCTGACCCGGGTCGACGACGTGACGGTGGTGCTGGCCGACGCCCCGGCCGGGCTGCTGTACGGGCTGTTCCACCTGGTCCGGCTCGGCGAGGCCGCCCACACCGGGGACCATCCGGCGCGGGCGCACCGACCCGCGCTGCGCCGCCGGATGCTCGACCACTGGGACAACGTGGCCGTGCACCCGGTGATGGGGCAGGTGGAGCGCGGCTACGCCGGCGGCTCGATCTTCTGGCGCGACGGCGGCCCGCGCGGCGACCGGGACCGGCTGCGGGCGTACGGCCGGCTGCTCGCCGCCATGGGCGTCAACGCGATCTCGGTCAACAACGTCAACGTGGGCCTGACCGAGGCGCGGCTGTTGACCGACCGGCTCGACGACGTGGTCGACCTCGCCGACCTGCTGCGCCCGTACGGCATCCGGGTGCACCTGTCGGTGACCTTCGCCGCTCCCGTGGTCCTCGGTGGCCTGCCCACCGCCGACCCCCTCGACGACGGCGTGCGGGACTGGTGGGAGAGCACCACCCGCCGGGTCTACGCGCGCATCCCCGACTTCGGCGGGTACGTGGTGAAGGCCGACTCGGAGGGGCAGCCCGGCCCGTTCAGCTACGGGCGCGACCACGCCGACGGGGCGAACCTGCTGGCCGCCGCGCTCGCCCCGCACGGGGCAGTGGTGCACTGGCGGGCGTTCGTCTACGACCACCGGCAGGACTGGCGGGACCGGACGACCGACCGGGCCCGCGCCGCGTACGACCACTTCGCCCCACTGGACGGGCGGTTCGCCGACAACGTCGTCCTCCAGGTGAAGTTCGGCCCGGTCGACTTCCAGCCCCGGGAGCCGGTGTCGCCGGTGATCGCGGCGATGCCGGCCACCCGGGTGGCGGTGGAGTTGCAGGTGACCCAGGAGTACACCGGCCAGCAGTGGCACGCGTGCTACCTCGCCCCCTGGTGGCACGAGGTGCTGGCCTTCCGGCCGTGGGGGCCGGCGGAGCGCAGCGTCACCGACGTGCTGGCGGACGTGCCCGGTCCCGGGCCGCACCGGGGTGGTGACCTGGTCGCCGTCGCCAACGTCGGTGACGACCCGTTCTGGTGCGGGCACCCGCTCGCCCAGGCCAACCTGTACGCCTTCGGGCGGCTGGCCTGGGATCCGGGCCTGGCGGCCGACGTGATCCTCGACGAGTGGATCGACCTGACCTTCCCGGCGTCGACGGTGGGTGACCCGGCGTTGGTCCGTGAGACGCTGCACGCGGTGCTCGACGACTCCTGGCGCACCTACGAGCGCTACACCGCCCCGTTGGGGGTCGGCTTCATGGTCAATCCGGCCGGTCACTACGGGCCGGGGGTGGACGGCTACGAGTACAGCCGGTGGGGCACCTACCACTTCGCCGACCGTGACGGCGTCGGCGTGGACCGGACCTGCGCGACCGGCACCGGTTTCGCCGGGCAGTACCCGCCGCCCTGGTCCCAGGTGTACGAGTCGCTGGAGCGGTGCCCGGACGAGCTGCTGCTGTTCTTCCACCACGTGCCCTACTCGCACGTCCTGCACAGCGGCGTCACCGTCATCCAGCACATCTACGACACGCACTTCTCCGGGGTGGCGGAGGTGGTGGCGATGCGGGACCGGTGGACCCGGCTCGCCGGGGTGATCGACCAGGCGGTGTACGACCGGGTCGTCGAGCGTCTCGACGAGCAGTTGCGCTGTGCGACCGAGTGGCGGGACCAGGTCAACACGTACTTCTTCCGCAAGTCCGGGGTGCCCGACGCCCGGGGCCGCCGCATCCACTGACCAGCACCGCGTATCCGGCCGGCGTGGGCCGACCCGCCGGACGCCGGGACGTGGCACGATCACGGGGGTGAGCAGCAGATCCGCCCCCGACCAGCAGCTCCGCGACCTGGCCCGGCTGCGCCGGGTGCGGGACCGCATCGACCGGGAGTACGCCCGACCGCTGGACGTCGAGGCGCTCGCCCGGGGCGTGCACATGTCGGCCGGTCACCTGAGCCGGCAGTTCCGCCGCGCCTACGGCGAGTCACCGTACTCCTATCTGATGACCCGGCGCATCGAGCGGGCGATGGCGCTGCTGCGTCGGGGCGACCTCAGCGTCACCGAGGTCTGCTTCGCGGTCGGCTGCTCGTCGCTGGGCACCTTCAGCACCCGCTTCGCCGAGCTGGTCGGCATGCCGCCGAGCAGCTACCGGACGCTTGCGGAGCAGGGGTCGGCCCAGTTGCCGCCGTGCCTGACCAAACAGGTGACCCGACCGGTCAGGAATCGAGAAGCACCCGCCACGATCATCACCTAGCGTGAGCGGCATGGATCTCACCATCGACACCTGCGTCCTGCCGCACGACGACCCGGACGCCTCGCTGGTCTTCTACCGCGACATCCTCGGCTTCGAGGTCCGCAACGACGTCGGCTCGGGCAAGATGCGCTGGATCACCGTCGGGCCACCCGGCCAGCCCGGCACGTCGATCCTGCTGGCCCCACCGGCGGTCGACCCCGGGGTCACCGACGAGGAACGCCGGACCATCGCCGAGATGATGGCCAAGGGCACCTACGGCTGGCTCATGCTGGCCACCCCCGACCTCGACGGCACCTTCGAGACGGTACAGGCCAGTGCCGCCGAGGTCGTCCAGGAGCCGATCGACCAGCCGTACGGGGTGCGCGACTGCGCCTTCCGCGACCCGGCCGGCAACCTGATCCGCGTCAAGCAGCTGCGCTGACCCCGCCCGTCCGGTGGGGTGCACGGTCAGCAGTAGGTCCAGTCGCCCCACTGGTCGGTCGGTACGTTGCAGGTGCTGCCCCGGGCCCAGGTCCCGTTGGAATAGTAGAAGTTGACGGTCACGAACCCGCGCCACCACCAGCCGTAGAGCTGACCGTAGCCGGACGAGTCGAGCGGGATCGAGGGGGAGTAGACCCAGTCGCCTGACTGGTTGTATCCCTCCAGGTAGACGAACCCGTAGGCCGGGCCGCTGTAGTTGAACGCGATCTGCTGACCGTTGGAGCCGGCCACCGCAGGCGGGGCGGCGGCGGTCACGGCGGCCATCGTGACGGCCGCACCGACAGCGATCCTGCCGATTCTCGTCGGTATCCGCATGTTCACCTCTTCTGACCGTGGCGTCGACGTGGCTGGCGGTGGCCGCAGGCGCGCGGGCCGGGTCTCCTGCCGCCGGCGGGACCGGCGGTGACCGTCAGAAGCAGGAGGTCCAGTCCGAACCGCTCTGCTCGGTCGGTACCCAGCAGGTACGGCTGTCCCGGCTGGTCCCGTCGGCGTAGTAGAAGTGCACGGTGACCCACCCCTTCCACCACCAGTCGCTCAACGCCCCGTAGCCGGTGGCGCCGAGGTAGATCGACGGGGAGGTCACGTACTGCCCGTTGTTGTTGGAGCCCTCGAGGGTGGCGCGGCCCCAGGCGGGACCCCAGTCGAAGTAGACCTGTTGCCCGTTCGAGCCGGCCCGGGCCGGCGTCCCGGCGGACAGGCCGCCGGCCACACCCACCGCCACCGCGACTGTCGTGGCGAGGAGCCGGCCCGTCCGGGCCCGGCCCGCGCCGGTCCGTGCTGTCGTCATGACACCATCCTCACCCTACTGTGGCCGCCTGTGTACGTACGGTAGACCCCGGCGGGGTGGATGCCCAGACGTCCCCGGCGGTCCCGCGCTCACCAGGGGTGGACGGTGCCGTCCTCCAGCCGGTTGACCGGCAGGTACGCCGGGGCGTACGGGTAGCGGGCCGCCGCCTGTTCGTCGATGTCCACCCCGAGGCCGGGGGTTTCCGCCGGGTGCAGGTAGCCGTCGGCGTAGTGGTAGCCGTGCGGGAAGACCTCGTCGGTGGCGTCGGTGTGCCGCATGTACTCCTGCAGCCCGAAGTTGGGGATGGCCAGGTCGACGTGGAGGGCGGCGGCCATGCAGACGGGGGAGAGGTCGGTGGCCCCGTGCGAGCCGCTGCGCACGTGGTGCAGCGCCGCCAGGTCGAAGATGCGTCGCAGGTGGGTGATCCCACCGGCGTGCACCACCGTGGTGCGGATGTAGTCGATGAGCTGTTCCCGGATGAGCTGGGCGGCGTCCCAGATGGTGTTGAACACCTCGCCGACGGCGACCGGGGTGGTGGTGTGCTGCCGGATCAGCCGGAAGCCCTCCGGCAACTCGGCGGGGACCGGGTCCTCCATCCAGGTCAGCGCGTACGGCTCCAGGCTCTTGCCGAGCCGGGCGGCCTCGATCGGGCTGAGCCGGTGGTGCACGTCGTGCAGCAGCCGCAGGGTGGGGCCGAACTCGTCGCGTACCCGGGCGAAGACCGTCGGGACGTGCGCGAGGTAACGCGCGGTGGACCAGGTGGCCTCGCTGGGCAGGGCCGCGTCGGCCGGCTCGTAGAACAGCTTGTCGGTGCTGACCCCGTAGGTCTTGGGTAGGCCGGGCACGCCGCACTGCACCCGGACGGCCCGGTAGCCGAGGTCGACGTAGCGGGCGACCTCGACCAGCACGTCCTCGACGGTCTCGCCGTTGGCGTGCCCGTAGACGGTGACCCCGTCGCGGGACCGGCCGCCGAGCAGCTGGTAGACCGGCAGGCCGGCGACCTTGCCCTTGATGTCCCACAGCGCGGTGTCCACGGCGGCGATGGCGCTCATCGTCACCGGCCCCCGTCGCCAGTAGGCGCCCTGGTAGAGGTACTGCCAGGTGTCCTCGATCCGGGCGGGGTCCCGCCCGATCAGCAGCGGCACCACGTGGTCGCGCAGGTAGGACGCGACGGCCAGCTCGCGGCCGTTGAGGGTGGCGTCCCCGACGCCGGTGACCCCCTCGTCGGTGACGATCTTGAGGGTGACGAAGTTGCGGCCCGGGCAGGTGACGATGACCCGGGCGTCGACGATCCGCACACGGCCTCCTTCGGGTGGCGACGAAGGCCGTGTGGTCCGCCGCGCGGACGAAGGCCGTGGTCCGTTCCGCGTGGGTGGCCGGTAGGCGGCGACGACGCCGGATGGCATCCGTCGTCGCCCGTCCGGCCCGGCTGTCGGCCCGCCACGTGGTCGCCCCGAAGTCTGGAACCGCCCGCGCGGGCGTGTCAAGGGCCGGCCCGGACGAAGGGATGTGACCGCTCACCTGGTCGTCGCATGCCGGCTGCTCGATGGCTGGTCGCAGCGGTGATGGTGGATGCCGTGCCGGGGCCGCTCAGGATGGTTACGGCAGTGTTACATGGATGCGCCTTGACGGATTCCATGTGAGCGCTAACACTTGCCCCCAACGATTGAACGGAGAACGGCATGGATGCAGGCGCGAACCCGCAGGACCGGTACGTCGTCGGCGTCGACTACGGCACGCTGTCGGGTCGGGCGCTGGTGGTGCGGGTCGGCGACGGCGCCGAGCTGGGCACGGCGGTGCACGAGTACCGCCACGCGGTGATGGAGACGACGCTCGCCGCCGACGGCCAGCCCCTGCCGGCCGACTGGGCGCTGCAGGACCCGGACGACTACCGCGAGGTGCTGCGCGAGGCGGTACCCGCCGCGCTCGCCGCGAGCGGCGTCGACCCGGCCCAGGTGGTCGCCATCGGCATCGACTTCACCGCCTGCACCGTGCTGCCCACCCTGGCCGACGGCACGCCGCTGTGCGAGCTGCCGGACCTGCGTACCCGCCCGCACGCCTGGGTGAAGCTGTGGAAGCACCACGCCGCCCAGCCGCAGGCCGACCGGATCAACGCGCTGGCCCACTCCCGGGGCGAGTCCTGGATCGGCCGCTACGGCGGCAAGATCTCCGCCGAGTGGCAGTACGCCAAGGGGCTGCAGCTGCTGGAGGAGGACCCGGAGGTCTACGCCCGCGCCGAGCGCTGGATCGAGGCAGCCGACTGGATCGTCTGGCAGCTGTGCGGCATCGAGACCCGTAACGTCTGTACCGCGGGCTACAAGGGGCTGCTCCAGGACGGCCACTACCCGTCCCCGGCCTACCTGTCCGCGCTGAACCCCGGCTTCGCCGACTTCGTCGCCAAGATCGACGGGCCGCTGGCGCAGCTCGGCACGCGGGCCGGCGGGCTCACCGCGCAGGCCGCCGCCTGGACCGGGCTGCCGGAGGGGATCGCGGTGGCCGTCGGCAACGTCGACGCCCACGTCACCGCCGCCGCCGCGCAGGCGCTGACCCCCGGTCGGTTGGTCGCCATCATGGGCACCTCCACCTGCCACGTGGTCAACGGTACCGAGCGGGCCGAGGTCGCCGGCATGTGCGGGGTGGTCGACGGCGGGATCAGCGCCGGCTCCTGGGGCTACGAGGCCGGCCAGAGCGGCGTCGGTGACATCTTCGGCTGGTTCGTCAAGCACGCCGCCCCCGCCGGGTTCGCCTCCCACGAGGAGCTGACCGCCGCCGCCGCGGCCCAGCCCGTCGGCGCACACGGCCTGGTGGCCCTGGACTGGTGGAACGGCAACCGCTCCCTGCTGGTCAACCACGACCTCAGCGGGGTGCTCGTCGGGCTGACCCTGGCCACCCGGCCGCCGGACGTCTACCGCGCGCTGCTGGAGTCCACCGCGTACGGCACCCGCATGATCATCGAGGCGTTCGCCGAGGCGGGCGTCCCGGTCGACGAGCTGATCGTGGCCGGCGGGCTCACCAACAACAGCCTGCTGATGCAGATCTACGCCGACGTGACCCGGCGTCCGCTGGGCATCATCGGTTCGGCGCAGGGTCCGGCCCTCGGGTCGGCGATCCACGCGGCGGTCGCGGCCGGGGCGTACCCGGACGTGCCGACCGCCTCGGCGGCGATGGGCCGGGTCGACCGCGAGGTCTACCGGCCCGACCCGGAGCGGGCCCGCGCCTACGACGCGCTCTACGCCGAGTACCGCCGGCTGCACGACCACTTCGGTCGGGGCGGCGACGACGTGCTGCTGCGGCTGCGGGCGATCCGCAACGCGGCCCGCCGCCCCGCCGTCAACCCCACGGCCGACCCGACCACCCACCCCCTGGAGGTGCCGGCATGACCCTCGACCTCGACGCCGAGGTGGCCCGGCTGCGCGAGCAGGTGGCCACCCTGCACGGCGAGCTGGTGCGCTACAACCTGGTGGCCTGGACGGCCGGCAACGTCTCGGCCCGGGTGCCCGGCCGGGAGCTGATGGTGATCAAGCCGAGCGGGGTGTCCTACGACGACCTGCGGCCCGACAACATGATCGTCTGCGACCTCGACGGGGTCGTGGTCGACGGTGACCTGTCACCGTCGAGCGACACCGCCGCCCACGCCTACGTCTACCGGGCGATGCCCGAGGTCGGCGGCGTGGTGCACACCCACAGCGGGTACGCCACCGCCTGGGCCGCCTGCGGCGAGGCGATCCCGTGCCACCTCACCGCCCAGGCCGACGAGTTCGGCGGCGAGATCCCGGTCGGTCCGTTCGCGCTCATCGGCGGCGACGACATCGGCAAGGGCATCGTGGCGACCCTGTCCGGGCACCGCTCACCGGCGGTGCTGATGCGCAACCACGGCGTGTTCACCATCGGCCGGGACGCCCGCTCGGCGGTGAAGGCCGCCGTCATGTGCGAGGACGTGGCCCGGACCGCGCACCTGGCCCGGTCGCTCGGCACCCCCGTGCCGATGGCCCAGGCCGACATCGACTCCCTCTACCACCGCTACCAGAACGTCTACGGGCAACCGGGGCCGTAACCGCGGCCCCGCCCGTCCTCGCCACCGGCCGCCCCGTGCGGTCCGGTCGATCCACCGCAACCCGATGCACCACCCCTGGAAGGTCCGGTCCGTCCGGCGTGCCGTCCGGCCGGTCCTTCCCGAAGTAGCACCATCCCCCACCTCATCCCCGTACAAGGAGTCTTCACATGGCGAAGACCGGTATTACCCTCACCCGACGTGGCCTCGGCGCGATGCTCGCCGTCGGCCTGCTGGCCGGCGGACTCGCCGGCTGCGGCAACAGCGACACCGGCGGTGACGACAAGAGCGGCGGCAGCGGCAGCGGCAAGCTGGTCATCGGCTTCTCGCAGGTCGGCGCGGAGAGCGGCTGGCGCACGGCGAACACCAACTCGATCAAGGAGTCGGCCACCGAGGCCGGCTACGAGCTGAAGTTCGACGACGCCCAGGGCAAGCAGGAGAACCAGATCAAGGCGATCCGCAACTTCATCCAGCAGAAGGTCGACGTGATCGCCTTCTCGCCGGTGGTGGAGTCGGGCTGGGACACCGTGCTCAAGGAGGCCAAGGACGCCAAGATCCCGGTGATCCTGACCGACCGGGCCGTCGACTCGGCCGACAAGAGCCTCTACAAGACCTTCATCGGCTCGGACTTCGTCAAGGAGGGCAAGCTCGCCGGCGAGTGGCTGGTCAAGGAGAAGTCGGCCGCGACCGGCCCGGTGAACATCGTGGAGCTGCAGGGCACCACCGGTTCGGCCCCGGCCAACGACCGCAAGAAGGGCTTCGCCGAGGCGATCGCCGCCAACCCCAACCTGAAGGTCGTCGCCTCGCAGAGCGGTGACTTCACCCGGGCCGGCGGCAAGCAGGTCATGGAGCAGTTCCTCAAGGCCAACCCGAAGATCGACGTGCTCTTCGCGCACAACGACGACATGGGCCTGGGTGCGCTGGAGGCGATCACCGCGGCGGGCAAGACGCCCGGCAAGGACATCACCATCATCACCATCGACGCGGTCAAGGACGGCATGCAGGCGCTGGCCGACGGCAAGTTCAACTTCATCGCGGAGTGCAGCCCGCTGCTCGGCCCGCAGCTGATGGACCTGGCCAAGAAGGTCAAGGCCGGCGAGGAGGTCCCCGCCCGGGTCGAGACCGAGGAGACCACCTTCACCCAGGAGCAGGCCAAGACTGCTCTGCCCAACCGGAAGTACTGATCTGACCGGAGGCCGCCGCGTTCGGCGCGGCGGCCTCCGCTTCCGAGGAAAGGTTCGGTGGGATGTCGGATAGGCATCCGGTCCTGACGATGACCGCGATCAGCAAGCTCTTCCCCGGGGTCCGCGCCCTCGACGGCGTCGACCTCCGGCTCTTCCCCGGTGAGGTGCACGCCCTGATGGGCGAGAACGGCGCCGGGAAGTCCACCCTCATCAAAGTGCTGACCGGCGTCTACGGCACCGATTCCGGCACCATCACACTCGACGGCGACGAGGTCTCCTTCTCCGGCCCGATGCAGGCCACCGCCGCCGGGGTGAGCACCGTCTACCAGGAGGTCAACCTCCTACCCAACCTGTCGGTGGCGGAGAACATCTACATCGGCCGGGAGCCGCGCCGGCTCGGCGCGGTCAACTGGCGCGAGATGCGCCGCCGGGCGCAGGAGCTGCTGGCCCGCATCGACCTGCACATCGACGTCAGCGAACTGCTCGGCAACTACTCACTGGCCGTGCAGCAGATGGTCGCGATCGCCCGCGCCGTCGACATCCGGGCCCGGGTGCTGATCCTCGACGAGCCCACCTCCAGCCTGGACGCCGACGAGGTGGCCCAGCTGATGCGGATCATGCGGCAGCTGCGCGACGACGGCATCGCGATCATCTTCGTCACCCACTTCCTCGACCAGGTGTACGCCATCGCCGACCGGATCACCGTGCTGCGCAACGGCCGGCTCGTCGGCGAGTACCTCACCAGCGAACTGCCGCAGATCGCGTTGGTGGAGAAGATGATCGGTAAGGAGCTGGACGCCCTGGAGCGCCTCGACGAGGCGACCAGCGGCGGCGACCGGGCGGCCCTCGAACAGGGCACCCCCCTGGTGGCGGCCGACGGGCTCGGCCGGTCCGGTTCCGTCGCGCCGTTCAGCCTCACCATCCACCAGGGCGAGGTGGTCGGCCTGGCCGGCCTGCTCGGCTCGGGGCGTACCGAGGTGGCCCGGTTGTTCTTCGGCGCGGACCGCGCCGATGCCGGCCGGCTCGCCGTGGACGGTGCCCCGGTGGCGATCCGCAACCCGGTGGCCGCCATCGACCGGGACATCGCGTTCTGCTCCGAGAACCGCCGCACCGAGGGACTGGTCGGCGAGCTGTCGGTGCGGGAGAACATCATCCTGGCCATGCAGGCGGCCCGGGGCTGGCTGCGGCCGGTGCCGCGCCGCCGGCAGGACGAACTGGTCCAGCACTGGATCAAGGCGCTGAGCATCCGGCCGGCCGATCCGGAGATGCCGGTGCGCAACCTGTCCGGCGGCAACCAGCAGAAGGTGCTGCTGGCCCGGTGGCTGATCACCGAACCCCGGCTGCTGATCCTCGACGAGCCGACCCGGGGCATCGACATCGGCGCCAAGACCGAGATCCAGCGTCTGGTGGCGCAGCTGTCCGACGGCGGAATGGCGGTGCTGTTCATCTCCGCCGAGCTGGAGGAGGTGCTGCGGCTCAGCCACAAGGTCGCCGTGATGCGCGACCGGCAGCTGGTCACCGAACTCACCAACGACGACAGCCTCGATGCCGCCCGCGTCATGCAGGTCATCGCCAGCGGCAGCTCCCAGGAAGGGTCGGTGCCGGCATGAGCACCGTACGGGCCCGCGCTGCGGGCGTCACCAGCCACCGGCTGTTCTGGCCGCTCGTGGTGCTGGTGCTGCTGCTGGTCGCGAACGCCGTCTACCGGCCGAGCTTCCTGTCGATCGAGCTGAAGAACGGCCACCTCTACGGCAGCCTGATCGACATCGTCCGGCTCAGCGCCCCGCTGATCCTGGTCGCCCTGGGCATGTCCCTGGTGATCGCCACCGGCGGCATCGACCTCTCGGTGGGTGCGGTGGCGGCGGTCGCCGGTGCGGTGGCCTGCCTCTACATCAGCGAGCAGCCCGACCAGAACAGTCTGGGCGTGGTGCTCACCGCGGTGGCGCTCGGCTTCGGGGTGGCCCTGCTGCTCGGTGCCTGGAACGGCATCCTGGTCGCCGGCATCGGCATCCAACCGATCATCGCCACGCTGATCCTGATGGTGGCCGGCCGGGGCCTGGCCCAGTTGATCGCCGAAGGGCAGATCATCACCATCAACAGCGGGCCCTACAAGGTGATCGGGGTGGGGCACCTGCTGACCCTGCCGTTCGCGATCGTCATCGCCCTCGCGGTGACCCTGCTGGTGGCGGTGCTGACCCGGCGTACCGCGCTCGGCATGATCATCGAGTCGGTCGGCGGCAACGCCGAGGCCAGCCGGTTGGCCGGCATCCGTTCCCGGCGGATCACCTTCCTGGTGTACGTGGTGAGCGCCGCCTGCGCGGCCATCGCCGGGTTCATGATGACGGCGAACGTCTCCAGCGCCGACGGCAACGCGGTCGGGCTCTGGGTCGAGCTGGACGCCATCCTGGCCGTGGTCATCGGCGGCACCGCGTTGGCCGGCGGCCGGTTCTACCTCGGCGGCACGGTGGTCGGCGCGTTGCTCATCCAGACCCTCACCACCTCGGTGTACGCCATGAACATCGACCCGCAGACGTCCCTGCTGTTCAAGGCGGTCGTGGTGATCGTGGTCTGTCTCATCCAGGCCCCGGCCTTCCGGGCGCGGTTCCGCCGTCGGCGCAGCGTCCCGGTGACTCCGGTGGAGCCGGTCGGCACAGAGAAGGAGCAGGTTCCGGCATGACCACGACCCCGTTGGCCGCCCGCCCGGGCCGTGCCTGGTGGCGGGTGCCACCCCGGCACGTGCCGGTGCTCGCCACCGCAGCGCTGCTGCTGGTTATGTACTCCATCGGTGTTTCGCAGTACCAGGCGTTCTCCAACATCCAGGTCGTCTTCAACGTCTTCATCGACAACGGCTTCCTGCTGGTCGTCGCGGTGGGGATGACCTTCGTCATCCTCACCGGGGGCATCGACCTGTCGGTCGGGTCGGTGGTGGCGATGACCGCGATGGTGTCGGCCTCCCTGCTGGGCAACGGCCTGCACCCCGCCCTGGTGCTGGTGATCGCGTTGCTGCTCGGCCCGATCCTCGGGTTCGCGATGGGCTGCGTGATCCACTTCTTCGACATCCAACCCTTCATCGTCACGCTGGCCGGGATGTTCTTCGCCCGGGGGGTGTGCACCTGGATCAGCACCACCTCGATCCCGATCACCGACGGGTTCTGGACCAGCGCCGCCCAGCACCGCATCCACCTCGGCGAGAACTTCGTCTCGGTCGGCGCGCTGATCGCCGTCGCGGTGGTGGCCGTGGCGGCGGCCGTGCTGGCGTACACCCGGCTCGGGCGCAACGTGTACGCCATCGGCGGCAACCAGCAGTCCGCGCTGCTGATGGGCCTGCCGGTGGGCCGTACGAAGATCGCGGTCTACACGATCAGCGGCCTCTGCTCGGCGATCGGCGGCATCCTGCTGTCGTTCTACACCCTGTCGGGTGCCCCGCTGATCGCGGTGGGCATGGAGTTGGACGTGATCGCGGCGGTCGTCATCGGCGGCACCCTGCTCACCGGCGGCTCCGGGTACGTCTTCGGCACCCTGCTCGGGGTGCTGGTGCTCAGCATCATCCAGACGTTGATCACCTTTGACGGCACGCTCAACTCGTGGTGGACCAAGATCGTCATTGGTGGCCTGCTGTTCGTGTTCATCCTGCTCCAACGCCTCGTTGGTATCCGTACCAAGTGACCCTCGCCAGTCCCACCGGAAGGCAACGCCCATGACCAACCCATCCCCGGTCGCCGAGGTCTGGTTCCTCACCGGCAGCCAGGGCCTGTACGGCCCGGAGACCCTGCGCCAGGTGGCCGAGCAGTCCCGACGGATCGCCGAACGGCTCGACGCCGACCCGGCCGTCCCGGCCCGGGTGGTCTGGAAGCCGGTGCTGACCTCCAGCGCCGAGATCCTGGCCGTCTGCCGCGACGCCGCCGTGCAGGGTGCGGTCGGGGTGATCGCGTGGATGCACACCTTCTCGCCGGCCAAGATGTGGATCTCGGGGCTGGACGCGCTGCGTACCCCGCTGCTGCACCTGCACACCCAGGCCAACGTGGAACTGCCCTGGTCCGAGATCGACATGGACTTCATGAACCTCAACCAGGCCGCCCACGGCGACCGGGAGTTCGGGTACGTCCAGACCCGGCTCGGTGTCGCCCGCAAGACCGTCGCCGGGCACGTCAGCGACCCCCGGGTCGCCGCCCGGATCGGCGCGTGGACCCGGGCCGCGATCGGGCACGCCGAGATGCGGTCGCTGCGGCTGGCCCGCTTCGGCGACAACATGCGCGACGTCGCGGTGACCGAGGGGGACAAGGTCGAGGCCGAGCTGCGCTTCGGCGTCTCGGTCAACACCTACGGGGTCAACGACCTGGTCGAGGCCGTCGACGCGGTCGCCGACGCGCGCATCGACGACCTGGTCAAGGAGTACGACGACAGCTACCGCCTGGTCGCCGCGCTGCGCTCCGGCGGCGACCGGCACGACTCGCTGCGCTACGCCGCCCGGATCGAGGCGGGGCTGCGCGACTTCCTCGACGCCGGTGGGTTCCGCGCCTTCACCACCAACTTCGAGGACCTGGGCGGGCTGCGTCAGCTGCCCGGCTTGGCCGTGCAGCGGTTGATGGCCGACGGGTACGGCTTCGGCGGTGAGGGCGACTGGAAGACCTCGGTGCTGGTGCGCACGCTCAAGTCGATGTCCGTCGGCACCACCGGTGGCACCTCGTTCATGGAGGACTACACCTACGACCTCACCCCGGGTCGGGAACTGGTGCTCGGGGCGCACATGCTGGAGGTCTGCCCGACCATCGCGGCGGCCACCCCGAACGTCGAGATCCACCCGCTGGGCATCGGTGGCCGGGAGGACCCGGTCCGGATGGTCTTCGACGCCCAGCCCGGCCCGGCCGTGGTGCTCGGCCTGGCCGACATGGGGGAGCGGTTCCGGCTGGTCGCCAACGAGATCGACGTGGTCGCGCCGCCGTACCCGCTGCCGAAGTTGCCGGTGGCGCGGGCGGTGTGGCGGCCCCGGCCGGACCTGGCCGCGTCGGCGGAGGCCTGGCTCACCGCCGGCGCCCCGCACCACACGGTGCTGTCCCAGGCCGTCGGGGTCGAGGAGCTGCACGACCTCGCCGAGATGGTCGGCACCGAACTGGTCGTCATCGACGCCGACACGACCCCCCGCCGGTTCGCCGACGAGCTGCGCTGGAACCAGGCCTACTACCGCCTGGCCCGGGGTTTCTGACCCGCCATGGGCCAGCAGCGGCCCGGACGCGCCGCGGTGATGAGCGACGTCGCGCAACTCGCCGGGGTGTCGCACCAGACCGTGTCCCGGGTGCTCAACAACCACCCGAGCGTTCGGCCGGAGACCCGGGAGCGGGTGCTGCGTGCCGTGCACCAGCTCAACTACCGGCCCAACGCGTTGGCCCGGGGGCTGGCCGGCCGCCGCTCCCGGGTCATCGGCGTGGTCAGCTTCGACACCATCCTGTTCGGCCCGGCGGCCACCCTGCTGGGCATCGAGCGGGCCGCCCGCGCCGCCGGGTACGGCATCAGCATCGTCACCCTGGAGCGGCTGGACCGTAGCGGGATGCGCTCGGCCATCGACGCGCTGACCGAGCAGTCGGTGGCCGGCGTCGTCGTCATCACCCCGATGATGACGGCGTCGGTCGCCGTGCACGGCCTGCCCACCGGGGTGCCCGCAGTGGTGGTCGAGGCCAGCGGGGAACGCGGCGAACTGCCCAGCATCTCCGTCGACCAGGTGGCCGGTGCCCGGCTGGCGGTGCGGCACCTGCTCGACCTCGGCCACGAGACGGTGTGGCACATCGCCGGGCCCCGGGACTGGCTGGAGGCCCGCGACCGGGTCGACGGGTGGCGGCAGACCCTGGAGCAGGCGGGCCGCCGCGTCCCGCCGGTCATCGTCGGCGACTGGAGCCCCCGGGCCGGCTACGAGCTGGGCCAGTCCCTGGTGGAGCGCCCCGACGTGACGGCGGTCTTCTGCGCCAACGACCACCAGGCGCTGGGTCTGCTGCGCGCCCTGCACCAGCGGGGCGCCCGGATTCCCGAAGACGTCAGCGTGGTCGGTTTCGACGACATCCCCGAGGCCGAATACCTCTCCCCGCCACTGACCACGGTGCGGCAGGACTTCGACGAGGTCGGCCGGCGGTGCGTGGCGGCGCTGCTGGAACTCTTCGACGGTGCGGGCGCGGACGCGCCCCGCCCCCAGGTCGAACCGGTCCTCGTCGTCCGTGCGAGCAGCGGCAACCGCCGCCCCTGAGCCACCCCGACCGGTCCCGCCGTGAGCGTGCGGTACCGGCCGTCGGTGTGCGTCCGGCGGCGGGAACGGCCCGGGTGGGTGGGCCGTCCCGGCGGCGTCAACGGGGGTCGACCCGGGCCGCCCGGCCGGTGACGCCGGGGTGACGCGCGCTGCGACAGGGTCGAGCGACGACGCGCCGGTGCAGGTCCCGGCGGTCGGGACCCTCGTCACGGGCAGGCCGTCAAGGAGACTCCATGATCAGGACAATGCTCCGGATCCGCGCGCGCCCCGGTGCCGAACAGGCCGTCCGGTCGGCCTGGCGCACGGCTGCGGCACAGCTCGACGCGCTGCCCGGCAACCTGCGTCGGGACCTGTTCGTGGACGCGCACGACCCGCGTACGTTCGTCATCGCCACCGAGTGGGTCGACGACGACGCCCTGCTCGACTACGAGCGCGGCCCGGTGGCCGCCGGCCTCGCCGACGCCCTGCGTGCCGGGTGCGCGCCGCCCACCGCCGCCGACCGGCGGGTGATGCGCGACCGGCCCGGCGGGCACCCGACGCTCCTGGTGGACGTCGAGGTCACCGTCCCGGCCGCCCGGCTCGCCGAGTTCCACCGCGGCCACGCCGAGGTGACCGCCCGGATGGCCGGGGTCCCCGGCTACCTGCGCGAGGAGCTGCTGCGCGAGCCCGACACCGACGTCCACCACATCTTCGCCGAGTGGCGCACCGAGGCGGAGTTCCACCGCTGGGTGGCCAACCCGGCGCACGCGCGGGAGGAGGCCGGGCCGATCGCGCCGTTCCTGCTCGACTTCCGCCGCCGACTGTTCCACCTCGCGGCTCACCCCGGCACCGACCGGGCAGCCAGTACCGGTAGGGAGACCGACGTGCACACGACAACGGACGTACTCATCGTCGGGGCGGGGCCGACCGGGCTGACCGCCGCCGTCGAGCTGGCCCGGCGCGGCATCGACTGCCAGGTGGTGGAGAAGCGGGCCGCCCCGCCCGGTCAGGCGGACAAGGCCATCGGGGTGCACTGCCGCACGATGGAGATCTGGGCGCAGCAGGGCATCGCGCGGGAGGCGATGGACGCCGGGATCTGGCTCACCGGCAACGTGGTGTTCGTCAACGGCACCCAGACCCACCGGATGAGCTGGGAGCTGCCCGACCTGCCGTACGCGCACCTCGGCCTGCCCCAGTACGAGACCGAGCGGATCCTCACCGAGCGGCTGGCCACCCTCGGCGTACGGCCGCAGCGCGGGGCGGAGCTGACCGGGTTCACCCAGGGCGCGGACGGCGTACTGGCCACCCTGGCGCTCGCCGGGGGCGGCACCCAGACGGTCCGGGCGCAGTACCTGATCGGCGCCGACGGCGCGCACAGCCGGGTCCGTGACCTGCTCGGGCTGACGTTCTCGGGCGGGCTGGGCCGGTTCCCGCAGCTGTTCATGCTCGCCGACGTCGAGGTGAACTGGGACATGCCGCCGGGGCACCTGCTGCGGTTCCTGCACGAGACCGACGGTCAGATGGACGGCATGCTGGTCTGCGTACCGCTGCGCGGTGCGGGCCGGTACCGGATCGCGACCCTCGCGCCACCCCGGTTCTTCGCCCAGACCGGCGGTCGGGACGCCCCGCCCGGGTTCAGCGAGGAGTTGGCCGAGCCGACCCTCGACGACGTACAGGCGGCGCTTACCCGGCTGGCCCCACCGGGCACCCGGGCGGCGAACCTGCGCTGGTCGTCGGTGTTCCGGATCAGCCACGGCATCGTCGACCGGTACGGCCACGGCCGGGTCTTCGTCGCCGGTGACGCGGCCCACCTGCACCCGCCGGCCGGGGGACAGGGGATGAACACCGGCATCCAGGACGCCTGGAACCTGGCCTGGAAGGTGGCGCTGGCGGCGCGGGGGCTGGCCGCCCCCGGCCTGCTCGACAGTTACGAGGCCGAACGTCGCCCGGAGGGCGAGGAGATCGTCGGCCGGGCGGTACGGATGGCGTTCACCGACGAACTGGACCGTGCCGACCTGGAACGGCAGTTCCGCCAGGAGATGTCGCTGCTGCTCAGCTATGCCGACAGCCCGCTGGTCGGGGAGTGCGTGACCGACCCGGAGGGGCTGCGCGCCGGCCCGCGCCCCGGTGAGTGCGCCCCCGACCTGGGCGGGTTGACCCGGCGGGGGGTGGGGCACCCGTTGCGGCTGCGCGAGCTGACCGGCGGCACCCGGCACACCCTGCTGGTCTACGCCGACGCCTCGGCCGAACCGGCGGCGGTGGCGGCCGTGTCGGGGCTCTGCGCCGACGTCCGTGCCCTGACCCGGGGTGAGGTCGACGCGTACCTGCTGATCAGCCCGGACGCCGACGACCCGGGGCTGCTCGCGCCGCCGGTGCTGCGCGACGCCGGGGGTGAGTTCCGCGCCCGGTACGGGGTGACCGGCACCGCCCTGTACCTGATCCGCCCGGACGGGCACGTCGGCTTCCGCAGCCAACCGGTCGACGCCGACGCGCTGCGCAAGAACCTGCACCTGGTGTTCGGGGGTGCGCGATGACGGCGGTGCGCACGGTGCTCGCGATGCGGACCCGGGAGGGTTGCGCGGAGCGGTTCGAGGCGGAGTGGCTCTCGGCGGCGGCACAGATCCGGCTGCTCGACGGGTGCCTGCGCCAGGACCTCGTCCGCGACGCCGACGACCCGCGCAGCTATCTGATCATCAGTGACTGGGTGGACCGGGAACGGTTGGACGCCTTCGGCCGCAGCGAACACCGTGACCGGCTGCTGCGGGTGGTGCGGGACCTGCGGGAATCCGCCGAACGGCACACCTACCAGGTGCTGCACAGCATGCCCAGCGCACCCGAGGAGACCAGATGACCGAGCCGGTACCCGCCGCGCAGCTCTACACCGACCAGTTCGCCGTCGACCCCTACCCGTCCTTCGCCCGGCTGCGGGCCGACGCCCCGGTCTGCCCGGTCAGCTCGCCCCGGTTCGACTCGTACCTGCTCACCCGGTTCGACGACGCGCGGGCGGCGCTGACCGACCCCCGGCTGTCCAAGGACCTCTACGGACCCGGCCAGCACTACCTGCAGCTCTTCGGCCCGAACTCCGAGGCGTTGAACCGCAACATGCTCAACGCGGACCCGCCGGAGCACACCCGGTTGCGCCGGATGGTGTCGCAGGCGTTCGCGCCGCGTCGGATCGAGGCGTTGCGCCCCCGGGTACGGCAGATCGTCGACGACCTGATCGACGGGTTCGTCGCGCAGGGTCGGGCCGAGCTGATGCACGACTTCGCGATCCCGCTGCCGATGGTGGTGATCTGTGAGCTGCTCGGGGTGCCCCGGGCCGACCAGGAGCGGGTGCTGGACTGGACCCAGGTGATCCGGACCTCGGGGTCGGCGCGGCGACCCCCGGCGCAGGAGCGGGCGGCGGTCGGCGAGGCGCAGGTACGGCTGCACCACTACCTGGTGGAGCTGGTGGCCGCCAAACGGGTGGTCCCGGCCGACGACATGATCAGTGCGCTGATCGACGCCTGCGACCAGGACGGCCGGCTGTCCGAGGCGGAGCTGGTCACCACCACCTTCCTGCTGCTGTTCGCCGGGCACCAGACCACCGCCGACTTCCTGGGCAACGCGACGGTGGCCCTGCTGACCCACCCCGACCAGCTCGACCTGCTGCGCGACACCCCGGACCTGCTGCCCTCGGCGATCGAGGAACTGCTGCGCTTCGACGGCCCGCTGCCGGTGGCCAGCCCTCGGGTCGCCACCGAGGACGTCGAATACCAGGGGGTACGCATCCCGGCCGGGTCGATCGTCGGGGTGGTGCTCAACGCCGCCAACCACGATCCGGCGCACTTCGTCGACCCGGACCGGCTGGACCTGCGCCGGGTCCGTGGCCCGCACCTCGGTTTCGGCCACGGCGTGCACTACTGCCTCGGGGTCTCCCTGGCCCGGATGGAGGCCCAGATCGCCCTGGCGGCACTGCTGCGCCGGTTGCCCGGGCTGCGCCTCGGGGTGCCGCCCACCGAGCTGCGCCGGTTGCCGGCGGCGTCCCCGTTCCGGGGGCTGCTGGAGCTGCCGGTCCGGTTCACCGCCTCCGCCCCGCCGGTGTCGTACCCGCCGGCCAGTCGCCCCCGTCCCACCGAGCCGACCCGTACCGTCTGATCCCCGAGGAGTTCCGATGACCTTCCGCAACGTGATCGTCTGTTCCATGGTGCCGGGCAGCGAGCAGACCGTCGCCGACGTGTTCGGGTACTACGACCGGACCACCCGGCCGCAGGACCTGGGCGTGGTCGGGCGGACCCTGCTGTCGTTCCACGGCCTCTACATCCACCTGATCGAGCGCGACGCGGACCCGAAGGTGACCGGGCAGACCCGGGGCCTGCCCGCCTTCCAGCAGATCGCCGAGCAGATCGCCCCGTACGTGACGCCCTACCCGAGGGACTGGAAGAACCCGTCGGACTCGGTGGCGAAGGAGTTCTACTCCTGGGCGCCGGCCGAGCCGCCGGCCGACGCGGGCGAGCCGAGCCGGACGGTCATCGTGGCCCGGATCAAGCCCGGTGCGGAACCCACCGTCGCGCAGATCTTCGCCGAGTCCGACGCCGGCCCGCTGCCCGCCATGATGGGGGTCACCGGGCGGTGGCTGTACTCGATCGACGACGTCTACCTGCACGTGCTGGAGCGCGTCGGCGAGCCGTTCGACGGCGCCGTGGAGCAACGCCACGACCAACCGGTCTTCGCCAAGATCATGGACGATCTCAGCCCGTACATCAGCCCGTTCGACCCGGACACCTGGGGCAGCCCGCTCGATGCCGTGGCCACCGAGTTCTACCGGTGGCGGGCGCAGGACTGACCCGGGCCGACCAGCGGGGGTCCGACCGCGCGGACCCCCGCTGGTGTCGGCGTCAGCCGGTGGGCAGGGTCGCCCAGCCCCGGTTGAAGGTCAAGCTGTCGTCGTCCGGGCGGTAGTTGCGCTCGATGTTGCCGGCGGCGTCCACCGAGAACCAGTGCACCTTGGTGCCGGCCGGGACGGTCAGCGTCTCGCCCCCCTCCCGGATGCCCGCCGAGGCGTACAGGGTGGAGTCGAACGTCGGCCGGGAGCCGTCGAGGGTGTAGAACACCGCCGCCGGCTCGCTGGTGTCGAACCGGACGCTGACGGTGCCCTCGGTGGCGCTCGGCGTGACCGCCAGGGTGCTGGTCGGGCGTTTCTTGTCCTTGTCGAAGTCCCGGGCCACCCGCAGCAGCTCGACCAGGCCGTTGCTGAACTCCATGGTCTCCTGGTGCGCCTCGTCCCAGGTGGGCTGGAAGCTGGTGCCCACCTCGAAGTTCCAGGCGTAGATGCCGTACTTGTACCAGAGCATGTCGCCGGAGTTGCCCGCCGCCGAGTACAGCACGTCGGAGATCGGGCCGGTCCGGGCCGGGGTGACCGCCATGTTGCGGTGCCGCTTGATCGCGGTGAGGATGCGCGACGACGCGCCCCAGAAGAACGACTCGTCGGCGAGCGTCGGCCGGGGCGCGGAGATCCGGCCCGGGGTGGCGTACGCGCCCGGCGACCACATGAAGTAGTTGCCGGAGGAGTGCAGGTTCATCGAGAACTTCATGTTGGGCCGCTGGGCCAGCCAGTCGACGTTGCGGTTCTCCGGCTCGGACAGCTCACTCGGCCCCGCGTAGGTGTCACTGGTGCAGCTCGCCGACGCCCCCGAGTAGCCGTCGAAGAGGCTGTACTCGGTGTAGTTGCGGTTGTTGTCCACCCCCCACGAGTTGCGGGCCAGCGCGTCGGTGGCGCCGCCCGGGGCACAGTGGTTGGTCATGTTGCGCCGCTGCGAGGCGTAGTCGTAGAACGAGTAGTGCCCGCCGTCCGGGTTGATCGACGGCACGATCCAGATGTCCAGGGTGCGCAGCAGCTGCTTGGTGTTCTCGTCGGTGGCGTGGTTGCGCAGCAGCCGCTCGGCGGTCTCGATGGTCACCAGCGGCGGGACCCACTCGCGGGCGTGCTCCTGGGCGTAGGCGAGCACCCCGGTGCGGGAGCCGTCGCGGTACTTGCCGATCCGGATGGCGTACACCGGGTGCGGGTCGCGGGAGACCCCCGCGGGTGCCTTCAGGTTGTCCGACAGCGGCGTCGGCGCGACCGGCGCGACCACCCCGGCGCCGGCGTCCCCCCGGTAGGTGTACGCCGTGACCAGCGCACCCGCCTCGGCCGTCAGCGCCGCGGCGACCTGGGCGGCGGTGCTGGTCACCACCCCGGTGGCGTCGGTGGCCAGGCTGACCCGGATGGCCTTGCCGGTCACCGTGACCGTGAGCGGCCGGTCGGCCGCGCCCGGGTCGGCCAGCTCGACGGTGAGGTCGTTGCCGCCCTCGTGCCCCCAGGCGAGCGAGTCGACCGCGACCCGGGTGGCGTTGGTCCCGCCGAGCACGACCTGGGCCTTACGCCGGTACCCGTTGGTCTGGTAGGGCAGCTTCACCACCTCGGCGAGCTGCGGGTAGGCGTCGGCCAGCCGCTTGATCCGGTCGTACAGCTCGGTCGGGGTGAGGTAGCTGGTGACGAAGTCCTTCTGGTAGCCCGGCCCCTCCGGGCTGTCGGCCGGGATGGGCAGCCACTCCTTCACCTCGGCGACCGCCACGTCCCCGGTGGGGCTGGTGATCTGGATGCGCTGCGGCCGGGCGGTGACGGCGGCGGCGCCCCGGTGATAGAGGTAGACCCCGGCGTCGACGAACCGGGAGATGTTCTGGGTGCCGCCGGAGCCGATCTCGGTGCCGGGGCCGCTGTCGCGTGCCACGGTCAGCGTGCTGGTGGAGGTCTGACCCTGGGCCCACTTCGCCTCGACCGAGAGCACCTGGTTGGTGCCGGAGGTGTAGTAGTCGGCCCGGATGATCTTCACGTCGGAGGCGGCGGCGCTGCGCTGCAGGGTCGCCGTGTACGCCCGGTTCTCGGCCTGGTGGGCGGCGATCGTCGCGTCCCGCTCGCTGACCCGCTGCGCGGAGTCGGCCGCGTCGTGCAGCACGGCACCGACCCGGTAGCCCCTCCGCTTGAGCGCGGCGACCTCGGTCGGGGTGACCACGGCGTGCACCACGATGCCCTGCGCGGTCCGGGTGACATGGTGGTCGAGGTCGACCCCGGTGGCGACCAGCTCGTCCAGCGCAGCGGTGCCGTCGACCACCACCTCCACCACGTCGGCCTGCTCGTCGGCGGAGCGTTCGAGCCCGATCGGGGCGTCGGCCTCCCGGTCGGGCGGGGCGGCGGTGCCGGCGGTCGCCGGGCCGGCGAGCAGCAGTAACGCCACGCCGGCAGCCGTGGCGGCGGGTAGCCGCCGCCAGCGGCGGGGCAGTGCGGAACGAGACATCTCGGGCCACCTTTCCTGGGGGTGCACGACGGGCCGACGGCGCGCGGCAGCGCCCGCCGTCGGGCGGGGTACGAAACGGGGAGGTCGGACGCCGACAGTCGGGCGACGGTGGGCGGCCGGTCATGACGTCGACCCGCCGCAGGACGGGGGACACGGGGTGTCTCCCGGACGCGCGGCGGTGACGGACCGGCGCCGATCCGGTCTGCGTGACGGGCGGGGGGCGTACCTGGTTACGGTCGGTCCTGGGGGCATTGCCGATCGGTGCGCCCATCCTGGCCGTACCCGCTCGGATCTGTCAATGATCTGTCCGGCCGGACACGGGCTGTCACAGTGCGGCGGTGCGGGTGTCCTGTCCCGACGGTCGCCGGGCGGCCGGCACGGTCAGGACGGGGTGCGGTAGTGGCCGGTGAGCCGGCCCAGCTTCATCGCCAGGTGCAGGCACAACCGTTCGTTGCCGTCCTTGAGGTCGGTGTCGGCGAGCTGCTCGACGCGTTGCAGCCGGTAGTAGAGGGTGGTCCGGTGCAGCCGCAGCTTCTCGGCCGTGGCGTGGGCGTTGCCGGCCAGGTCGAGGTAGGCCTCCAGGGTCTCCAGCAGCACCTGGTGGGCGTCGTCGCGCAGCAGCCGCTCCAACCCGGGGTGCACCCCGGCGACGTCGAGGTGCCGCGCGTCCAGCTGCGACAACACCCGGTAGATGCCCAGGCCGGCCCAGGAGACCACCCGGCCGAGCGCCGGCAGTTGGACACCGACCCGGGCCGCCTGCACCGCCTCCCGGTACGACTGCACCGCGTCGGCCAGCCCCGGGCGGGACTGACCGATGCCGGTCACCGTGCGCTCCACCGAGGACAGCCCCCGGGTCGCCTGCCCCAGCGCCTCGTCGAGGTGACCGGCGGCGGTTTCCGGGGTGGGCCGGCCGGCGATCCGACCACCGCAGATCAGCAGCACCCCGTGGTCGGGCCAGACCATGTGCAGCGACTCGCGTACGCCGAGCCACCGGCGGGTCGCCACCAGTGCCTGTTCCAGCGCGATCCGGGCCATCTCGTCGGGGTGCCGCCCGGTGACGGGGGCGAGTTGGGCCACCACCGCCGTGGTCGTGCCGTCACCGGCGACCGTGCCCTCCTCCAGCAGGGCACGCACGGCGTGCGCACGGGCCTGCGGGCTCTCCACCAGCAGGGTCCGGGTGGCCTCGGACTCCCGCTGCGAGGCCAGCTCACCGAGCAGGTTCTCCCGGTAGAGGGCCAGCGACAGGTCGGTGAAGGCACCGGTCGCGGTGGCGATGTCCGCGTCGGTCATCGACCCGTCGTCGTCGATGAACCAGACGAAACCGAGCAGCAGGTCGTCGTGCCAGATCGGCACGCAGACCCGGGGGAGCAGGTCGAGGGCCACGTCGGCGGGGGTACGCACCGGCTCGCGGGCGGTGAGCACACCCATCCGGCGGAACCAGGCGATCACCTCCGGGGTGGTCTGCCGGCGCAGGATCGACATCCGGCGTACCTCGTCCATCGGCCCGTCGTGTTCGCTGTAGACGACCACCCGCTGCCGCCGGTCCTCGATGAGGGCGGGACGCCCCACCCGGGCGGCGACGGCGTCGACTATGCGCTGAAGCTCACCGTGCATGGATCTCCCCTGGTTGGCTGCGCGGCAGGGGGTGCGACAGCCGGTGCCCTACCCTGTGCGGCCGGTGGGCCTGTGCGCAAGGTCCACCGCGGATATACCGACAAAAGGACGGCCCCCACGGCGACTGTTCCGGCAATTGTCCGAAGAGCCACGACGATCGACGATCGTAGGGTTCCACCTGCGGTGGGCAGCGGGCCGCCGGCGCGTAGGAGGGAACGCCCGAGTGACAGCTGGTAGGCCCTGGCGGGGGGTGCTGGTCGCCATCACCACGCCGTTGCGTGACGACCTCGGCGTCGACTTCGACCGGCTCCAGGAGCACGTGCGGTGGCTCGCCGAGGCGGGCTGCCACGGGGTGACGCCGTGCGCGTCGGTGGGGGAGTACCGGGCGCTGTCCGACGACGAGCGGGCCGACGTGGTGCGGGCGACGGTGCAGGCCGCACCACCCGGCTGCGCGGTGCTGCCCGGCGTCGGCGGGTACGGCAGCCGGCAGTCCCGCCGCTGGGCGGAACAGGCCGCCGCCGCCGGGGCCGCCGGGGTGCTCGCCCCACCCCCGGACGGCTACCCCGCAGGCGACGCCGACGTGGTCGCCCACTACCGGGAGGTGACCGCCGTCGGCCTGCCGGTGGTGGCCCACAACGACCCGTACGACACCCGGGTGGACCTGACGCCGGAGCTGCTCGCCCGGGTCGCCGAGACCGACGGGATCGTCGCGGTCGAGGAGTTCTCCGGTGACGTGCGGCGGGTGCACCGGATCAGGGACCTCTGCCCGCACGTGGACGTGCTGGCCGGCGCGGACGACGTGCTGCTCGAACTGGTGCTGTGCGGGGCCCGGGGCTGGGTCTCCGGCCTGTCCAACGCGCTGCCCCGGCAGGCCCTGCGGCTCTACGACCTCTGTGTCGCCGGGGATCTGGCCCGGGCGTTGCCGCTCTACGCCGAGCTGCACCCGGCGTTCGGTTGGGGCTCCCGGCCGGAGGCGGTGCAGGCCATCAAGCTGGCGATGGACTGCGCCGGACGGTTCGGCGGCCGGTGCCGCCCGCCGCGCGGTCCGCTGCCGCAGCCGGCCGTCGCCCGGCTGCGCCGGGACCTGGTCCGGGCCCTGTCGGTCACCGTCGATCCGGTCGTCGACGGTCGTCCCCGGTGAACCACCCCGGCCGGCGGGGCCGGTCGACGGGCGGGCCGGGCGGGTGGATCGGGCGGGTCGGGGAGGTCCCGGCGGACGCTGGTGGCCCGCCGTGACCCGACGCGGGTCCTTCAGGTGTCGGAAGCGGCCGGTCCACCTGCCGACATCTGCACGGTGACCGGCCCCGGCCCGTCCTCCTAGATTCGCTGCGCGGCCCAGTGACAGGTGCCCCGGCAGCCACCCCCCCCGCCGACACCGGACCGGACGCCGTGTCCCTCCCGACGAGAGGTGAACCTGTGCACCGTGTTACCCGCAACAAACCCCGACTGAGGCGTTCCGTGCTGGCCGCGGTCCTGGCCGGCACGCTGGTGGTGACCGGCGCGGCGCAGGCCGCCGCGGCCCCGGCCAATCCGGCCGGCGGCACCGCGCCGTTCCAGGTCCTCGACCCGCAGGCCTGGCAGAACCCCGACACCATGACCTGGGACGACTACCAGGCGGTGCCGGGTAAGAACTGGGCCGACCCGAGCGTGCGGGGCGCGATCCGCAACTTCAAGATCGCCCTGGTCGCGCTCGACTATCCGGACCAGACGTTCGCGGTGTCCCAACGGGCCCGCTCGACGGTCTTCGGCAACCCCCAGTCGGTCGCGGCCAACATTCCCCGCGCCGACGTGCCGAAGTTCTACCAGGACTTCCTCAACACCCCGAACACCCTGAACAAGGGGCACACCCTGCACGAGTACTGGATGCAGGACTCCAACGGGCGCTACGGCGTGGACCTGGCCGGGTTCGGGCCGTACCAGCTGCCGGCGAAGTCCTACCAGTACGGGCTGGACAACAGCTTCAACCCCGGCGCCTGCCCGGGCGGGGAGGCCTGCAACAAGAACATCCGCACCGACGGGCTGGGCGCGTGGCGGGCGGCGGTCGGTGACGAGGTCGCCAACCAGTACGAGCTGGTCTTCATCCTCAGCGCCGGGCAGGACGAGTCGTCCACCTGGCAGGAGTTCGGGCAGATGATCTTCCAGAACAAGGAGGACGTGCCGGACTCCTGGGGCCCGCCGGACCCCAACCTGCCGAACTGGGCCAAGACCCGCTACGTCGAGTGGACGTCCTGGAAGGCGGCGGCGACCCTGTGGCCCAACGCCGGCTCCGGCTCGTCCACCCAGGGGGAGAGCTCCGGCATGGGGGTGTACGCCCACGAGCTGACCCACCTGCTCGGCATCGGCGACAACTACAACAACCCGTACGGCGAGCCGTTACGCCGGGCGTACACCGGCATCTGGAGCATGATGTCGCGGGGCTCGTTCAACGGCCCCGGTGGCCCGCACACCCGCTGGCAGATCCCGCCGACCAACGGTGGCTCGATGGGGTCGTTGCACACGGTGCGGGACAAGCTCAAGATCGGCCTGCTCGGTGAGGAGCACGTGCTGCGGCTGTCCCGGGAGGCGCTGGCCTCCTCGGGTCTGGTCACCGCCCAGGTGACCGCCCGCGCGGTCGATGCCGGCCCGAAGGGGCTGACCGGCGTGAACATCGCGCTGAACAAGGACCTCTCGCCCGCCTGCACGGTCGCCACGAACCCGCTGTGCGACGGCGGCAGCTTCAACAACTACACCGTCGAGGTCGTCGACCGGATGGGGGCCGACTCGTTCACCCCGGACCGGGGCGTGCTGCTGAGCAAGACCAAGAACGCCGACAACGCGCCGTTCCAGTGGGTGGTGGACGCCAACCCGCAGGACATCGACATGATCGACTTCTACCGGCCGGACGGCACCCCGCAGAAGATCACCATGGGTGACTACCGGCAGCTCTCCGACGCGCTGTTCCACGCCGGGGCGGACACCGGCAGCCAGTACGAGTACGTCGACGAGGCCAACCGGCTGCACTTCTACGTCATCGACCTCAAGCGGGACGCCGCCGGCTCGCTGTCGTACACGGTGGCGGTGCGGTCGCTGGACGGCACCGGGGGGCCGAGCAGCCACGGCGTGACGCTGGGCAAGGGCGAGGTGACCAGCACCGGCAAGCCCACGAACCGGGGTGTGAACTGCTCGTTCGAGCTGACCAACACCGGCGCGTACTCCGCCGGTGGGCAGCAGCACCCGGAGGACGTGACCGCGTACCTCAAGTCGGACGTCTACCGGCTCTCGGCCGAGGTGGCCGGCAAGGGCTGGCGGACCTGGCTGCCCAACCCGCTGGCCACCGCCCAGTTCGGCAAGTCCACCACCGTCCGGGTGTCGGTGGGGGCCACCGCCGCCGCCGCGGACACCGGTTTCGTCAAGCTCACCGCGACCTCGGAGAGCGACCCGTCGAAGACCGTGACGAAGCAGTGCCGGGTGGAGAAGTCCTGACCGGGATCGATCGTCGCGTCGGGTCCGGGACGGCACACGCCGCCCCGGGCCCGACGCACGGGTGGGAGGAGACGACGTGCGGCTGTCCACGGGTGCCCGGCGCGGCACCGGCGCGCTGCTGACCCTGCTGTCGGCCGGGGCGACGCTGCTGGCCGGGGCGACCGGCTGTGCCGGCACCGACGGCGGACCGGAGGCGGTCACCCCGACCACCGTCCGGGTCCTGGTCCGTGACATCAACATCCGGGCCGAGGGTGTGGACTGCGCCGGCACCGGGCCGTACCTCTACTTCCACCACCGGGCGCCGTTCCGGGTGCTCGACCCCGACGGGGCGGCCCTGGTCACCGGGACCCTGCCGGCGGGCACGGCGGTGGCCGCGTTCGCCGAGGACCTCGAGGTGGAACGGGTGCCGACCTACTGCGAGTTCGCGGTGCCGGTGCAGGTGCCGCAGCGGGCCGGGTACCGGCTGGAGGTGGCCGGCCGGCCCGCGCTGGAGCTGACCCCGGACAGCAGCGAGGGGCCGGCGCTGGTGGCGGTGGTGCCGGCATGAGGCGGCTGCTCGCGGCGCTGCTGGCGGTGCTGGTGCTGGCCGGCTGCTCCGCCGGGCCGACCGCGGAGACCGCGCCGGTGCTCGCCGGGGGCGCGTCCACGTTGCCCGGTCCGGTCCCCGCCGACCTGGCGTTGCGCCCGCCCCCCGGCACCGCCCCGGCCGCCCCCGCGTTCACCGGTGCGCTCACCGACGGCACCCCGCTCACCGCCGCCGGGCTGTGGGCGGACCGGCCGGTGGTGTTCACCTTCTTCAGTTCCTGGTGCACCACCTGCGTCGCCCGGCAGGACGCGCTGAGCGAGCTGGCCCGCCGCCACCGGGACCGGGTGGTCTTCGTCGGGGTGGCCGGCGCGGACCAGGCCGACGAGTTGCAGGACTACCTGCGTACGCACCGGGTGGAGTACCCGGTCGTGGTCGACGAGCAGCAGACCGTCTGGCGGTCGTACGCGGTGCGGGAGCCACCGGCCGTCGTGCTGGTCGCCAAGGGCGGTGCGTTGCTGCGGGGCTGGCCGGGCGGGTTGGACGCGGCGGCGCTGGAGCAGCGGTTGGAGGAGCTGGTGCTGGCCGGTTCCGGATAACGGGCCGGGTCACCCGCTCGGGGGAGTGGCACGCCGGCCGGTGCCGCAGCGGTCCACGGCGACGCGTCGGGCACGGTGTCGAGGCGCGTCGGGCACGGTGTCGATTCGATGGTGGGGTCGACACCGTGCCCCGCGCCGTGTCCGCCTGCCCGCCTCCCGGGGCGCCGTCGCTGTTCGCGCTGGTGGGGGTCGGGGAATCGACCGGGGAGCCGGGTCTGGGCGGCCGTTCGGGCAGGGTCTCCGACCGTCGAGAACTTTTGTTTAGACGTGCAAAAGTTTCTCCGTTCGAGGTCTATCTTTAGCCGTCAGCCACCGTTAGTGTCCGGTTCACGGACGTAACACGGCTGACATCCCCCCTTGATCGACCAGTCATCCACCGGGCCACGCGTATTCGGCGGCGCAGGTCCTTACCGACCCTCCCAGCAGGACTCGCACGTCTCCGTGGCCGCAGGGCCACCCTCGAAAGGTGGAAATTGTGAACGAGGAACAACGCCGTTTGGCCGCCGACCCGCAGTACCGTGCCCAGGTCACCCGTCGTCGGCTGCTCGCCGCGTCGGCCGGCGCCGCCGCCGTCCTCGGCGCGGCCGGACTGCCGGTGCTCCAGACCAAGGGCCCGGCCCGCGCGGACGGCAAGTGGCGGGTCGACCCGCTCATCCCGACGCAGAACCGCGGCATCATCCTCTACAGCGTCCGGGACCGGATCTCCGCCGCCCCCGACGACAGCGGCGTGCCCTACGGCTTCGAGCGGGTGCTCGCCAGCCTGGCCGAGATGGGCTACAAGGAGATCGAGTTCGCCGGCTACAACCAGCACACCTCGATCCTGGGCCGGCAGATCACCCCGACCGAGATCCGCAAGATCCTGGACGACAACGGCCTCGTCGCCAACGGCACCCACACGTCGATCAACGCGGCCACCTTCCAGCAGCAGCTCGACATCGCCGAGGAACTCGGCATGAAGAACATCGGCACCGGCAGCGACCCGACCAACAGCGCCTACCAGGCCGACTGGGACGCCGCCGCCGACCTGTGGAACGAGCTGGGCCGGCAGGCCAAGGAACGCAAGATGCGTCTCTACACCCACAACCACGACGTGGCCTACTCGTTCCTGCTCGACAGCGGCCCGCTGGACGCCAACGGCAAGCCGACCCGCTCCTCCGGCGTGCGCCGGCTGGAGTACTTCTTCGCCAAGACCGACCCGAAGTACGTCTACTTCGAGTGCGACATCTACTGGGCGTACGTGGCCCGGTTCAAGCACACCAAGTACACCAACTCCGCCGGCCAGCAGAAGACCTCGCTGTTCGACCCGATCCTCAACGTGGCCCGGCGTACCAAGCGGTTCCCGCTGTTCCACGCCAAGGACGGCAACCGCAACAGCACGCTGGCCAACGGCTACGAGATGATCCCGCTCGGTGAGGGCGACATCAACTTCCAGCAGTTCTTCGAGACCATCGGCGAGTCCGAGTTCCACCACGCCAACTGGGAGATGGACACCGCCCCCGGCGGTGCCGCCAACCCGGGCCAGTCGCTGGACTTCGCCCGGCTCAGCTACGCCAACATGGCCGACCTGACCATCTACCGCAACGACTGACCGCCCCCGACGGCCGGTTACCGGCCGCAGCTGGGCACCGACCGGCGGTTCGCACCACCGTCGGCGGCTCCCGGGTGGCGGTCGCGTCCCCTGACGCGACCGCCACCGCCCGGACGCCGTCGCTTTCCGACCGCCACGCCCCGACCCCGCCCCGGCAGACCCGGGCAGGAAGTCGGCACGGTCCCCGGGCGGTACGCCCCCGCAGGCCCCGCCCGCCACCACGTCACCTCTTCCGACCCGTACCCCGGGCCGCGATGCCCCGTGCCCGCAGCACGGGCCGCGCCCCCGGACCGTGCGGCAGCTCACCGGTCGGCGAACCATCCCGGGGCAGGGACGGCGTCGTCCCGCCTCACCGGAGAGCCAGGCGCAGCACCACGACACCCCGGGTGGCCCCGGCACCCGCCCGGAGCAGGTAGCACATCGTCCCCCACCGGAGGAACCAGATGGCAAGATCGGTACACCGATGGCTCGCCGCGATCGCAGGGGTCGGGATCGTCGTCCCGCTCGCCGCGACCGCCCCGGCGTTGGCCCAGCCGGCCCAGGACCAGACAAGCGTCCTGGTGTTCACCAAGACCGACGGTGAGCGTCACCCGTCGATCGACAAGGGCGTCAACGCGATCCGCACCCTGGGCAACGGCAACGGCTTCACCGTCGACGTCACCCAGAACGCGACCGCCTTCTCCGACGACAACCTGGCCAGCTACGGCGCGGTCGTCTTCCTCAACACCACGGGCGACGTGCTCAACGGCGGCCAAGAGGCGGCCTTCGAGCGCTACATCCGCAACGGTGGTGGCTACCTCGGCGTGCATGCCGCGGTCGAGGCCGAACCATCGTGGACGTTCTACCGCGACATCGTCGGCACCACCGTGGCCGGTACGGCGTCGAGCGGGTCGGCGACCATCGACGTGGCCGACCGGGCGCACCCGGCGAGCAAGCCGCTCGCCCGGCAGCTCACCCTCAACGACCAGTGGTACAACTTCACCACCAACGTCCGGGGCACCGCGCACGTGTTGGCCACGGTGGACGAGAAGTCCTTCACCGGCGGCACCATGGGCTTCGACCACCCGATCTCCTGGTGCAAGGACTTCCAGGGCGGCCGGTCGTTCTACACCGGACTCGGCGACTCCGCCGACACGTACGCCAACGGGGCGTTCCGCAAGCACCTGCTCGGCGCGATCCAGTGGTCGGCCGGCATGGTCCAGGGCGACTGCGGTGCGACGGTCAAGGCCAACTACGAGAAGGTCATCCTCAACGACGAGCCGGGCGAGCCGATGACCCTGTCGGTGCTGCCCGACGGCCGGGTGCTGCACAACACCCGGGCCGGCGAGATCCGACTCTACGACCCGAAGACCGGCGCGAGCCCGGTCATCACCACCCTCCCGGTGTACCAGCACGACGAGGACGGCCTCCAGTCGGTCACCGTCGGCCCGGACTTCGCCACCGACAAGTGGGTCTACGTCTACTACGCGCCGAAGCTCGACACCCCCATCACCGACGCGCCGGTGACCAGCACCGACCCGAGCGCGTGGGACGCCTACAAGGGACACAACCAGCTCTCCCGGTTCAAGTGGGTGGAGGAGCCGACCCCGCACCTGGACCTGGCCAGCGAGCAGAAGATCATGAAGGTCGACACCGACCGGGGCGTCTGCTGCCACGTCGCCGGTGAGATCAAGTTCGACGGCAAGGGGCTGCTCTACCTGGTCACCGGCGACGACACCAACGCCGGCGGCTCGGACGGCTTCACCCCGATCAACGAGTCGCCTACCCAGGGGCCGGGCTACGACGCGCAGCGTTCCGCCGGCAACACCAACGACCTGCGGGGCAAGGTGCTGCGGATCAAGGTGAAGGCGGACGGGTCGTACAGCGTCCCGGCCGGCAACCTCTTCCCCGAGGCCGAGGACCGCGACGACAAGACCCGCCCGGAGATCTTCCTGATGGGCCTGCGCAACCCGTTCCGCTTCGACGTGGACTCGCGGGGCTTCGTCTACATCGGTGACTACTCGCCGGACTCGCAGGTGCCGAACGCGGCCCGGGGGCCGGAGGGCACCGGGCGGTGGATCGCCGCCAACAAGGCAGGCAACTACGGCTGGCCGTACTGCTACTCGCCGACCCTGCCGTACATCGACTACGACTTCGTCACCAAGCAGTCCAAGGGTGCGTTCAACTGCGCCGCACCGGTGAACGACTCGCCGCGCAACACCGGCCGTCGGGTCCTCCCGCCGGTGCAGGACCCGCAGCTCAACTACACCTTCCGGGCCACCACCACCTGCGCCGAGGCGTACCTGAGCACCCCGCCCGGCACCTGTGAGTTCCAGTGGCCGGTGCTCGGCACCGGGGGCGTCGGCCCGATGGGCGGCCCGGTCTACAAGTACGACGCGGCGCTGGCCTCCGAGACCAAGTTCCCGGAGTACTACAACGACGCGGTGGTCTTCGGGGAGTTCACCCGGGACAAGATCTACATGATGCGCACCAACGGCAGCGGCAAGCTGGTCGGGGTGGAGCAGTTCCTGCCGGGCTTCGTCTTCGACAACCCGATGGACATGGAGTTCGGCCCGGACGGCAGCCTCTACCTGCTGGAGTACGGCGACGGCTTCTTCCGGGCCAACCCGGACGCCGCGCTGTCGGTGATCCGCTACGCCAAGGGCACCCGGGCGCCGGTGGCCGAACTGAAGGCCAGCCCCACCTCGGGTGCGGCACCGCTGACCGTGCAGTTCTCCGCCGAGGGCTCCTACGACGCGGACCCGGGCGAGACCATCACCTACGCCTGGGACTTCGACGGCAACGGCAGCACCGACTCGACCCAGCGGGACGCGTCGCACACCTACACCACCGTCGGGGTGTTCACCGCCAAGCTGACGGTCACCGACACCAGCGGCAAGACGGCGGTGCTCACCCGCGAGATCACCGTGGGCAACACCGCGCCCACCGTGAAGGTCACCTCGCCGCTGTCCGGCACGTTCTTCAACTGGGGTGACACCGTGCCGTGGACGGTCACCGTGACCGACCCCGAGGACGGCCCGATCGACTGCAGCCGGGTCACGGTCTCGTTCGTGCTCGGCCACGACACCCACGGCCACGGCATGAGCGACGCCAACGGCTGCTCCGGCTCGTTCGAGACCCCGGCCGACGGCGCCGACCACGCCGGTGGCTACCTGTACGGCGCGATCAGCGCCACCTACACCGACAAGGGCGCCAACGGCCAGCCGGCGCTGTCCTCGCTCGACCAGATCGTCCTGCAGACCTTCCGGCAGCAGGCCGAGTTCGCCCAGGTCCAGCAGGGCGTCACCCTGGCCAACACCACCGACGCCGGTGGCGGCCAGCACGTGGCCGGCATCGACAGCGGTGACCACATCGCGCTCGACCCGATCAACCTGGGCGGGATCGACAAGATCACCTTCCGGTACGCCGGTGGCTCCACGGCCACCGTCGGAACCCCGCGCGGCATCGTCGAGCTGCGGCTCGACTCGCCGACCGGTGCGCTGGTGACCAGCGCGACGCTCAACGCGACCACCGGCACCAGCGCCTGGGCCAGCCAGACCTTCCCGGTCAGCCAGGCCGCCGGCACCCACGCGCTCTACCTGGTCTTCAAGCCCGTCTCCGGCGGACCCACGACCAGCCTGTTCAACCTCAACTGGGTGGAGTTCGGCGGCCCGACCTCCTGACGTCACCCTCCGGTCGCCGGGAGGACGGAGACTCCGTCCTCCCGGCGTCGTATCGGCACCGGGCGGTCACCGGCGGTCGACCGGCCGGACACCGGTGGTGTCCGACCTGGCCGGACACCACCGGTGTCCGGCCAGGTCTGACTGACCGGCCAGTGGCCGGCCGATCGTCGATGATCTAGCGTCCCGTGCGCCGGGGACAGCGCCACCAACCCGGTGAGGAGCAGAAACGAGGGGGGACAGTGCCGTTGCGTGACGAAGCCGCCGATCGGGGAGAGCAACTCCGCCCCGACCGTTCGGGGCCGACCGTGACCTGCCCGCCGGGCTGGCGTCCGCTGCGGGTGGCGATGATCGGCCAGAAGGGCGTGCCGGCCACCTACGGGGGGATCGAACGGCACGTGGAGGAGATGGCCAGCCGGCTGGCCGGGCTCGGCCACGAGATCACCGTCTACTGCCGGGACAGCTACGGCGCGGTGGAGACGACCCGGCACCGGGGCATCCGGTTGCGGCGGGCCCGCACCGTGCCCAGCAAGCACCTCGACGCCATCGTGCACTCGGCCACCTCGACCCTGGCGGCGCTGACCGAGCGCCCCGACATCGTGCACTACCACGGTCTCGGCCCGGTGCTGACCGCGCCGCTGGCCCGCTATGCCTCCCGGGCCCGGGTGGTGCTCACCGTGCACGGGCTGGACAACCAGCGCGACAAGTGGGGCCGGGCGGCGCGGGCGGTGCTCGGCACCGCGTACCGGCTCAGCGGACACCTGCCGGACGCCCGGGTGACCGTGTCGCAGGGGCTGGCGGCGCACTACACCAGCAGGTTCGGCCGGCCGGCCCGCTACATCCCCAACGGGGTGGCCACCCCCACCCACCGGCCGCCCCGGGAGCTGTCCCGGTTCGGCCTGCGCCCCGGTGGCTACCTGCTGCTGGTCGGTCGGCTCGTCCCGGAGAAGGCCGCCGACCTGCTCGTCCGGGCGTTCCGGCGGCTGCCGACCGACCTGCGGCTGGCCATCGTCGGCGGTTCGTCCTTCACCGACGAGTACGTCGCCGGGCTGCGGCAGGCCGCCGGTGACGACCCGCGCATCGTGTTCACCGACTTCGTCTACGGCGACGTGCTCGCCGAGCTGTACTCGCACGCGGCGGCCTTCGTGCAGCCGTCCCGCCTGGAGGGGCTGCCGCTGACCCTGCTGGAGGCAGCCTCGTACGGGTTGCCGGTGGTGGCCAGCGACATCGAACCCCACCGTGAGGTGTTGGCCCACGACGGCCCCGGGCACCGGCTGTTCCGTGACGGCGACGCCGACGACCTGCTGCGGGCGTTGGCCACGGTGACCGCCGACGTACCGGCCGAACGGGCCGGTGCCGCGCTGCTGCGTGACCGGGTCCTGGCCGAGTACAGCTGGGACGCGGCAGCCCGCGAGCTGGAAAAACTCTACTTCTCGCTGGCCCTGCGCGCCCCCCGTCCCGAGGAACCGGACGTTGGGTCGCCCACGGCCGACGTAACGGCCCATGTCCCCCGATCGCGTCGCCCGTTAGATTAGGCCGTTCTCCCGGCCGTCGGCGGCGACCGGCAACAGTTCCCTGGAAACGAGTGGTCGGCGAGCGGTGGACGGACAGCGACACGGCACGGAGGGCGACCTCGGCCTGCCCGGGGGGCGACCCCGCCGGTGGTCCGCCGGTGACCGGACCACCCGCCTGCTGACCGGCGGCGCGGCGCTGCTCTGCGCCGTGGTGGCGGTCGGCGCCGGGCTGGCCGCGACCGGGGGCGGCCGGATCGCCGCCGTGCTGCCCCTGGTGATCCTCGCCGGGCTGGCCGTCGGCGCGCTCGCGCTGACCCGCTTCTCGGCGTACGTGCTGCTGATGCTGGCGGTCCGGTCCTGCGTCGACCTGTTCAAGCTCAGCGGCCCGACGGCCGGCCGGGCCGACGGTGCCGGGGCGACCCGCACGATGGACCCCTCGACGATCCTCGCGGTGCTGTTCCTGCTCGCCGCCGGCCTCTGGCTCGCCGCCCAACTGCGGCAGCACGGCCGGCTGCGCGGCTCCCCGCTCGGCGTGGCGATGCTGCTGGTCGGGGCAACCTGCCTGGTCAGCGCCGTCGGTGCCGCCCAGCCGGTGCCCAGCGCCCTGGAGGCGCTGCGGATCGGCACCGTGGTGGTGATGTTCGTCGTCCTGGAACAGCTCATGCCGGACCTGCCGGCGGTCCGCCGGGTGCTGCTCGCCGCCTACGTCTCGCTGGCGCTGGCGGTCGGCTACACCGTCGTGCTGTCCCTGCTCGGCCACCCACCGGCAGAGGTCAAGGGAGACTTCACCCGGATCAGCGGCCCGTTCAGCCAGTCCACCACGTTCGGCCGCTACCTCATGTTCATGGTGATCTTCGGGTTCGGCATCCACCGCTACCTGAGCCGCCGACTGCGCCTCGGCCTCGGCGTGCTGCTCGCCGCGTCGCTGCTGTTCCTGCTGCTCACCAACACCCGTAGCGCCATCCTGGGTGCGGGGCTGGGCCTGCTGGTGGTCGCGGTGCTGCACCGCAGCCGGCGGATGCTGGTGGCGCTCTGCCTGGTCACGGTGGCCGGGGTGGCCCTGCTGCCGAGCGTGGCGCACCGCTTCGGGCAACTCGCCGACAGCAGCGCCGTGGGCGGCGGCCCGACCGGCAACACCCTCGCCTGGCGGGTCGGCTACTGGTCGGAGATCGTGTCGCTGGCCAACCGCAACCCGGTCACCGGGATCGGCCCCAACATGACGAAGTTCGAGGCCGACGAGGCGAAGAAGCCGCACAACGACTTCCTGCGCGCGTACGTGGAGACCGGGCTGGCCGGGCTGCTGGCGTACCTGGCGATGATGGCGCTGTGCCTGCACACCGGGCTCAACGCGCTGCGCCGGGCCCCACCGGGCACGCTCGGCCGGGGCATCGCGATCGGCTTCCTGGGCTGCGCGGTCGCCTTCGTCGCGGTCAGCGCCGCGTCCAACGTGATCTCGAACGTGGTCACCCTGTGGTATTTCGCGGCGTTCGCCGCGGCAGCCGGCGCGGTCGCCCGCGGGCTACCGGACGACCTGTCCCGGCCGGCGACGCCCCGACCGGTGACGACCGGCCGGACCAACCGATGAAGGATCAAGCAGTGGGGAGCACCAGGGTGGAGATCGTCGACTATCTGCGGGTCGCGCGGCGTCGACTCTGGCTGCTGGTGGGCATTCCGCTGGTCGCCGGGGCGGCAGCCGCGTCGATCGTCCTGCTCGGCCCGCAGCAGTACGCCGCCACCTCCTACGTCGCCGCGCCCGCCCTGGTCGGCGGTAGCGCCGCCCAGCAGTACACCGGCACCCAGGCCGCCAACCAGTTCGCGGCGGCCTTCGCCGCGGCGGTCACCTCCCCGCAGGTGGTCGACCAGGTGGCCGCCGACACCGGGGTCCCCGCCGACGCGCTGCGCGACGGCCTGGCGGTCAAGCAGGTCGGCGCGAGCAGCCAGCTCACCGTGACCTACACCGCCGACGACCGGTCCACGGTCGCCCCGGTGCTCACCGCCACCGGCAAGCGCGCGCTGGCGTTCCTGTTCACCAGCCAGGTCAACATCGCCACCGACGAGGTGAAGGCGGCCACCGACGAGCTGACCGGCGCCACCCGGGCGATCAACGACTGGGAGAAGACCAACAAGGTCAGCCAGCCGGACAAGCTCTACCAGTCGACGCTGCAGGAGATCGCCAGCCTGCGGCAGCAGCAGTTGCAGATGCAGGCGGTCGGCAACAGCCGGGGCGCCGACGCCGCCGCCGACTCGATCAGCGCCGGGCAGAAGCGGCTCGACGAACTCGGCCCCAAGCTGCCCGACTACCAGGCGTTGATCGCCCAGCGGGACAGCGCCACCAGTGCGCTGGCCTCGGCCCGGCAGGGCCTGCAACAGGCCCGCGCCCAGTCTCAGGCGGCCGACCCCGACAAGGTGACCAGCGTCGGCGAGGCGCAGCCGGTGTCCCGGATGAAGGCGCTGGTCGCGCTGGTGCTCCCGGTGTCCGGTGCCGGCCTGCTGCTGGCCGTGCTGCTGGTGGCGGTGCTGGAGTGGCTGGCGCGCAGCCGTCGGGCCGGACAGCCGGCGGCCGTCGGCCGGGCCACCCCGGCCCCGACCGGTGGGCGGCGCAGCAGTGACGACACGGTGGTGCTGCCGGCGGTGACGGCGACCGTGCCCGAGCAGCACTCCCGCCGCCGGTAGGCCGGGGTGACCGAAGCGTCCACCCGGGGCGACCAGCACGTGCGGGGGATGGCCCGGGGCGGCGGTCTCAACCTGCTCGGTGCCCTGCTCAGCCAGGCGGCGGTCTTCCTGGTCATGCTGCTGCTGGCCCGGGTGCTGGGCATCCGGGAGGTCGGCCGGTACGCCCAGTGCTACGCGGTGCTGTCGCTGGCCGGGCTGCTGTCGCTGTCCGGGTTCCGGGCCGGGCTGACCCGGTTCGTGGCGGTGCACCTGGCCGACGACGACGCCCCGGCACTGCGCGGCACCGTCCGGTTGGGGCTGGCCGTCTCCGCCGGCTCGTCGGTCGTCCTCGCCGGGGCCCTGGCCTGGGGGGCACCGTGGCTCGCCGACCGGCTCCACGACCCGGGACTGGTCACCGGCCTACGACTGGTCGCGCTGACCCTGCCCGCGTCGACGATCTGTGAGGCGGCGCTGGCGGCGACCCGGGGCTGGCGCACCCAGCGGCCGTACACCTTCATCGGCCAGCTCTACGAGCCGGGCACCCGGCTGCTGCTCACCGTGCTCGCCCTGGTCACCGGGGCCGGGTTGACCGGGGCGTTCTGGGCGCTGGTGGTGGCCGGCTGGTCGGCCGCCCTGCTCGCCCTGCTGTCGCTGGCCCGGCTGGTGCGCCGGGTGCCGCCGGCCCGCCCGGTGCACCGGCCGGGGGAGCTGTTCCGCTTCTCCACGGTCAGTTGGGTGTCGTCGCTGTCGTCGACCGGGCTGATCTGGGTCGACACCCTGCTGCTCGGCTTCTTCGCCAACCCGGAGATCGGCGTCTACAACGTCGCGACCCGGCTGGTCACCGTGGCCATCTTCGTCCTCGCGCCGGTCAACGCGGCGTTCGGCCCGTACCTCGCGCACCTCTACCACCGGGGGGACCTCGACGACGTCCGCCGGGTCTACGCGGTGGCCACCGGCTGGGTGGTCCGGTTGTCGCTGCCGGCGTTCGTGGCGCTGCTGGTCCTCCCCGGTGACCTGCTGCGCGTCTTCGGCGGCGAGGTCGCCACCGGTGCGGCGGTGACCGTGATCCTCGCCCTCGGCCAGCTCGTCAACGCGGCCACCGGGCCGTGCGGCACGGTGTTGAACATGTCCGGCCGGGTGGCGCTGAACATGGCCGACAACCTGGTCGCCCTGGTGCTCAACGTGCTGCTCAACCTGTGGCTCATCCCCGCGTACGGGATCGTCGGCGCGGCGGCGGCGTGGAGCGCCTCGCTGATCGTGGTCAACATCGCCCGGGTGGTGCAGGTCCGCCACCTGACCGGCGCGTTGCCGTTCACCGTCGGGATGGCCAAGGGGCTCGCCGCCGGGGTGGTCGCGCTGGCCGCCGGGCTGCTGGTGCGCTGGCTGGTGCCGGGCTGGCCGTGGCGGCCGTTCGTCGGCCTGACCACGATCGTCGCCGTCTACCTGGGGACCGTGCTGGCGCTGGGGCTCAGCCGGGAGGATCTGATGGTGCTGCGCACCCTGGCCCGCCGCCGTCGCGGCGACCCGCCCGACACCGCCGCCGGGGACGTCCCGGGCGGCGTCCCGTCCGACGACGGTCCGCCCCCCTCCGGGGTGGGCGAGGGTGGCCGGGACACCTCCGACCGGGCGGTGTCGCGGTGAGCGCGGGGCCGCGCCGGGTCGCCGTGGACCGGCTCCGTCGGGTGGTACGCGGCACCCGCGCCTGGGCGCGGGCGGCGCGGCCCGGCCGGGTCGGCGTACTGCCCGACTTCCTGATCATCGGCGGGCAGCGGTGCGGCACCACCTCGCTGCACCACTACCTCGCCGCGCATCCCGACGTGCGGGCCGCCACCGGCAAGGAACTCCAGTTCTTCAGCCTGCACTTCGGGCGGGGGACCCGCTGGTACCGGGCGCACTTCCCGCCGGCCGCCCCGGGCCGGCGCAGCTTCGAGGCCAGCCCCTACTACCTGTTCCACCCCAGCGTGCCGGCCCGGGTGGCGGCGACGCTGCCCGAGGCCCGGTTCGTGGCGCTGCTGCGCGACCCGGTCGAGCGGGCCTACTCGCACTACCTGCACACCCGCTCGTACGGGCTGGAGCCGTTGGGCTTCGCCGAGGCGCTCGCCGCCGAGTCGGGGCGGCTGGCCGGGGCGCTGGCCGACGGGCCGGACACCCCGGCGGCCCACCACGCGCTGCGCAACTTCTCCTACGCCGCCCGGGGCCGCTACGCCGAACAGCTCGACCGCTGGTACGCCCACCTGCCCGCCGACCGGCTGCACGTGATCCGCAGCGAGGACCTGTACGCCGACCCGGCGGCCACCTATGCGGGCGTGCTGCGGTTCCTCGGGCTGGCCCCGTTCACCCCGGCGGAGTTCGCCCGGCACACCCGCCGGGCGGACACCGGCCCGTCCCAGCTCACCCCGGCGTTACGGGCCGAGCTGGCCGCCGGGTTCGCCCCGCACAACGCCCGCCTCGCCGAGCTGCTCGGCTGGCCCCGTACCTGGTGAGCGAGCGGGCCACGCCCCGTCGCCGGGCTGAACGCCGCTGCGCCAACGTGCGGGACCATGAACAGCTGGCGATTATGTAGACGGCACGCCGAGGACAGTGCGCAAAATCGCAATGTGATCATGGGAGCCCACCGGGCTCACCCGCGCCCGCCGCACACCGCCTGCCCCGAGAGCACCGGCCCGGGGCCCCACCGCACCTACCATCGGACCGCGTGCGGTGGGGAGCCGGTCAGCGGATCGGGGCGAGGACGCTGGCCGGGTCACCCTGCGCCCGCACCAGCACCGGGCTCGGGCCGATCGGCAGCGCACCGGTGCGGGCGGTCGGGTCGGCACCGACCGGCCCCCCGGTCACCCCGCCCGTGGCCGGCAACGACACAGTGCCGGTGGAGGTCGACCAGACCACCAGGGTGCTCTCCGCACCCCGCCGGAACGCCACCCCGGTCAGGCCCTTGCCGTTCACCGGCTCGACGGTCGCGTCCCGGGCCGCCGCCGCCAGGGCGGCCATCATCGCGCCGGCCTGCCGTTGGGTGCCGTCCGGGTCGAGCAGCCCGTAGCGGACCTCCGCACCGGCCCGGTTGTTCGGGTTGTACGCCAGCGGCAACCAGAGCACCTCGTGGATGCCCCCGGCGACCAGCATGCTGACCACCTTGACCATCTCGTCACCCCGGGCCGCGGCGGCGTCGCCGCCGTCCTTCCAGAACTGCCCGACCTCCCACGCCTGCACCGGCACCCCGGACGGCGTCTCGGCCCGCAGGTAGTCCAGCAGCGCCGGCACCCCGGAGAAGTGCTCGTAGAAGTGCAGTTGCCGGACGTCGACCACCCGGTCGTCGAGCAGTTTCTCGGTGACCGCGAGGTAGGCCAGGTTGCGGGAGTTCTGCGCGTTGTCCAACGCCGTGCGCAACGCCGTCGGGTCGTTCACCGCCGGGATCAGCCGCCCCCGGGTGCCGATCCGCCGCTGGAAGTACGCCTGGTACGCGGCGACGGCCTGGTCGGGTTGCCCGGCGCGCAGCAAACGGTCGGCGACCCCCATCCCGTACGCGACGCTGCTCATGCCCGAGTCGACCACCTTGGCCTTCGGGTCGGCCGACCGGATCGCCTCGGCGGCGGCGGTGACCAGCCGGCGGTAGTCCTCCGGGCTGCCCGCCCAGTACTGCTGCGCGTTGACCTCGTTCTCGATGGCGTACTCGCCGACGCCGTACGGCGCGTACCGCTGCACCAGTGTGCGGACGAAGTTCTGGTAGGCGGCCAGGTCCGTCGGCATCGCCGACTCGGTCTTGTTGGCCTGGCCCCGGGTGAACTTCGCCGTCCCGCCGGTCGCCCAGCACACCCCGGTGCGGATCTTCAGGTGCAGGGTGATGCCGAGCTTGCGGCTGCGTTCGGCGATCTGGTCCACCGCCGCGAAGTCCGGGCTGCCCTGGGTCTTCTCGATGTCACACCAGCTCAACTCGTGGTACGTCGTCGAGCCGGTGAGCTTCTCCAGGTAGGGCACGAACTGGTCGTGCCGGGAGAAGTCCCAGTGCGCACCGAACGGGTTGCGGACCGGCGCACCGGCCGGCAGCGGCGTACCGCTGGCACCGGCCGACGGCCCGGTCGCCGACGGGGCGGGCCGGGGAGCAGGAGCGGGATCGTCCGAACAGGCAGCCCCGGCGACCAGGGCGAACAGCAGCGCACCGGCGATCAGCGTCCGCCGCCCGGCCCGGCGGGCCACCGCCGCCCCGGCCCGACGGTGTGCCGACGACCCGGCCCGGCCGGTCGCCGGTGGTCCGGCCGCCCGCCGCCCCGGCGACCCGTCCCGGCGGTTCACCGGTAGCCCAGTTCGCGCAGGGTGGCACCGGAGAAGACCCGGACCAGCACCCGCAGGAAGGGGTCCAGCTCCCGGCGGTAGGTGCCGACCCGGGAGCCGTAGATCGGGGCGTCGGTGCCGGCGGCGGCCCGCCGTCGCTCCGCCTCGGCGGTGTACTTGCCCGCCACGTCGTGCTGCTTGCCGTCGTAGTCGAGCACGCCAGCCTCCCAGGGTTCGCCGAGGAACTCGAACAGGCCACGCATGGCCTTCTCCGGGTCGGTGACCGTCTCCTCGTAGCGCAGTTCGTGGTAGCGGTCGGCCGGCAGCCGGGCCCCGGCGGCGCGGGCGATCCGGATGTAGCGCGGCCACTTCACCACGCACTTGACCGCCGACCAGTAGCCGAACCGTTTGCGGTGCGACACCACCACGTCCCGGCCGTCCCGCACGACGTGCACGAACTGCGCGTCGGGGAAGACCTCGGCCAGGAAGTCGATGGAGAGCGCGTACAGCGGGGTCTTGTCGGCCCAGCGGGTCTTGCCCCGGGAGCGGGCGTAGTCGGCCTGGATGCCGCCGAAGAAGTCGGCGATGCGGCCCAGCCAGTAATCGCGGGGGAATCCGAAGCGGGACAACCGCTCCCAGTCCCGCCCGACGATGCGTTGCATGTCGGCCAGGAACCGGGTCTCCGGGCCGCAGCTGACCCGGGAGTGCGAGTCGAGCACCAGCCGCAGCATCGTGGTGCCGGACCGCTGGCACCCGACCAGGAAGATCGGCCCCTGCGGCCGACCCGCCCCGGCTGCCGCGTCCGGCGCGGGCCGGGCCTGCGGGTCCGGTGCGGGGTCGGCCGTCCGTGCGGGCCGGGCCTGCGGGTCCGGTGCGGTGTGCGGGGCCGGGTCGGTGGGGTCAGCCATGCTCCACCGCCTCGGGTCGGCCGGCCGACGCGTCCAACCGGCCGGTCAGCTCGGTGCACAGCGCCCGTACCCGGGGGTCGATGTCCAGCCGGGGCCGCGCCGGGCTGCGGACGCCGACGTGCGCGTGCAACACCGGGTCGTACGGCAGGTCGAGGAAGGCGCACAACCGCCGGGTGTACCCGGCCGGGTCGGCGACCAGCGCGTCGTACGAGCAGAGCAGGGTGTCCGGGCGGTCGGCCAGGCCCAGGGAGAAGTACAGCGAGTTGCGGACGTACCAGAACAGGGCGGCGGCGGTGTGCGGGGTCATCCGGTCGTGGTCGAAGCCGGCGACCAGCTCCCGCGTCGACGGGTCCAGGCGTTGCCCCTGCCAGCGGTCCCCGATGGTGCCTTCGGCGATCGCCCGCAGCGCCCGCAGGTTGGCGTCGCCGAACTTCGCCACCTCGGAGCGGGCCCGGTCGTCGACGTCCCGGTACGCCCACAGCGCCCGCCCCGGCGCAACCCCGGACAGGTCGAGCAGCTCGTCCACCCGGTGCGTGTCGCACAGCGGCTTGACCAGCACGTACCGGTGCCGGCTGCGCCGGATGACGGCGGTCAGCACCGGGTCGGGGCGCAGCCGGAAACGGTGGAACACCACCCGGTCGTTCTCGTTGCGGACCTCCACCGACGGGTCGGCGTCCAATCCCCGGGTCAGCATGTTGGTGCCGGAGCGTTGCAGGCCCACCAGGTAGACCGGGACGGCCCGGCCGGGCGGCCCGGGATGGGTCCGTCGCCAGCGCCACTTGGCCAGGGCGGTGCGGGCCCGGTCGACCGGGTCGAGCCGGTCCTCCTCGACCAGTCGCCGGATGCCCTCGGTACGCGCCCAGCGCAGGTGCCGGCGGACCCGACGGGCGGTGTACGCCAGCGCCGAAGGTTCGTCGGGGTGGGGCACCGGGTCCTCCTCGGGCACGTCGGGCGGGGTGGGGCACACGGTACCGGCAGATCATCGCGGCTGACCACGTGGCCGTGTGGTCAGCCGGCGATGGGCCGTGTGGCTACTTGGGGATCATGAGCTGGACTCACGACACCGGTGTTGCATACGGTGGGGCCCCTGGTCACCGCTGCTGTCCGGGGCGACCACCCCACCTCCCGACCCCCGACGGACCCCAGCAGCCACCTCCGGAGCAGGCCGATGCGTGTCCTCCACGTCAACAAGTTCCTCTACCGGCGCGGCGGCGCCGAGGGCTACCTGCTCGACGTCGCCGAGCTGCAACGGGGCGACGGCGACGAGGTGGCCTTCTTCGGCATGACCCACCCGGACAACGACGCGCCCACCCCGTACGCCAGGCACTTCCCGTCCCACGTGGAGCTGGACCCGACGCCGCGCGGCGCGGGCGCCCGGGCGGCGGTCGCGGCCCGGATGATCTGGTCGCCGGCCAGCCGGCGGGGCCTGGCCCGGGTGCTCGACGAGTTCCGGCCCGACGTGGTCCACCTGCACAACATCTACCACCAGCTCTCCCCGTCGGTGCTGGCCGCGGTGCGCGCCGCCCGGGTGCCGGCGGTGATGACCCTGCACGACTACAAGCTGGCCTGCCCCAGCTACCAGATGCTCGACCGGGGCGCGGTCTGCGACGCCTGCGTGACCGGCGGTCCGCTGCGCGCGGCCCGCCGCCGCTGCAAGGACGGCTCGTTGGGGGCCAGCTCGCTGCTCGCCGTCGAGTCGTGGCTGCACCGCACCACCCGGGCGTACGGGCCGGTGCAGGCGTTCGTCAGCCCGAGCCGGTTCCTGGCCGACGTGATGCGCCGGGCCGGGGTCTTCCCCGACCGGATGCACGTGGTGTCGCACTTCGTCGACGTCGCCGCGACGGCGGTCAAGACGGCACCCGGCGGGCCGGTGGTCTTCGCCGGCAGACTGGCCGCCGAGAAGGGCGTCGACGTGCTGATCGAGGCGCTCACCCGGCTGCCCGACGACGTGGTGCTGGAGGTGGCCGGGGACGGCCCGGCCCGCGACGGGCTGACCGAGCTGGCCCGGCGGCGGGCCCCCGGCCGGGTCCGGTTCCACGGCCGGTTGGACAAGGCCCGGCTGCACGAGCTGGTCCGCTCGGCCACGGTGGTGGCGGTGCCGTCGCGGTGGAACGAGAACCAGCCGATGGCGGTGCTGGAGGCGTACGGCTGCGGGGTTCCGGTGGTCGCCTCCGACCTGGGTGGCCTGCCGGAGCTGGTGACCCCGGGGGTGGACGGTGAGGTGGTGCCCGCCGACGAACCGGTCGCGCTGGCCGCCGGGTTGCACCGGGTGCTGGCCGACCCGCAGCGGGCGTACCGGATGGGGCGGGCCGGTCGGGCGCGGGTGGAGCGGGACTTCTCCCCACAGGCGCACCTGACCCGGCTGCGGGAGGTCTACGCGAGCGCCGCGCAGGCCGTGCGGGAGCCGGTGTGAACCCGCCGGTGCGGGTGCTCTACCTGGCCGGCAGCGGACGCAGCGGCAGCACCCTGGTCACCACCGTGCTGGGCCAGTACGACGGGGTCTTCGCCGCCGGGGAGCTGCGGTACCTGTGGCAGCGCGGGGAGCTGAAGAACCGGCCCTGCGGCTGTGGCCGGCCGCTGCGGGACTGCCCCCTGTGGGACCGGGTGCGCCGGGAACTGCCGACCGACCGGGCCGCCGCGATCGCCGCCGGGCTGCGCGGCCGGCTGCGGATGCGCGGGCTGCCTGCGCTGCTGCGCCGGCACCGCCGCGGTCTCCGGCCGGTGCCCGCGCACCCCGACGACGCGGTCCTGGCCGACCTGTACGCGGCCGTGGCCCGGCACACCGGGGCACGGGTGGTGGTCGACTCGTCGAAGCTGCCCCCGTACGGTGCGTTGCTCGGCGCGCTGCCCGGCATCGAGCTGCGGGTGCTGCACCTGGTCCGTGACCCCCGGGCCACCGCCTTCTCCTGGCGTCGTCGCCGGGGTCTCGACGGCGACACCGACCCGGAGCTGATGAGCCGACCGCCGGTGTGGAAGGCGGCCCTGCTCTGGCTGGTCTGGAACACGGTGACCGTCCGGCTGTGGGGTGACCGTGCACCGGCGGGTTACCTGCGGGTGCGCTACGAGGATCTGACCGCCGACCCGGAGGCGACGCTGCGCCGGATCGTCGCCTTCGCCGGGGTCGACCCCGACGGCGGCCCGTTCACCGGCCCGGCGACGGTACGGCTGACGCCGACGCACTCGGTGGCCGGCAACCCGTCGCGGCACCGGACCGGCCCGGTGCCGATCACCGCCGACGTGCAGTGGCGGCGCGACCTGTCCCGCTGGTCGTACGCGCTGGTCACCGGGCTCACCGCGCCGGGGCTGCGCCGGTTCGGCTACCCGTGGCGGCGCGGCGTCCCGGCACCGGCCGGGGCGGGGCGGCCCGCGCGGGGTGGGCCGGCTGCGACCGGTGGACGGTCGGTGGGCGTCGGGCGGGCGGGGTCGACCGGGCACGAGGAGGGCTGAGCGATGTTGGCGGTGGTGGTGGGCACCGGGCGGTGCGGCTCGACGCTGGTGCAGGAGTTGTTGTCCCGGCACCCAGGGGTCGGGTTCGTCTCCGGGGTCGACGACAAGCTGTCCCGGCTCAACCTGGCCGGCCGGTTCAACGGGCCGCTGTACCGGCGTTCCGCGCCCCGCCCTGCGGGTATGACGTCGCTGCGGCACAGCCGCCGGCTGCTGGAGAAGGGCCGGTTGCGGGTCGCCCCGTCGGAGGCGTACGACCTGCTGGACCGGCACGTGGTGGCCGGTTTCTCCCGCCCGTGCCGGGACCTGACCGCCGACGATCTCACCCCGTACCTGCGGCGGCGGCTGCGGGCCTTCTTCGACGCCCGGATCGAACGGCAGGGTTGCCGGCTGCTGCTGCACCACGTGACGGGCTGGCCGCGCGCCGGGTTCCTGCGGGCCGGCTACCCGCAGCTGCGGGTGGTCAACGTGGTCCGCGACGGTCGGGCGGTGACCAACTCCTGGCTCCAGATGGGCTGGTGGGACGGCTGGCGCGGGCCGGACAACTGGTTCCTCGGGCCGCTGCCGACCGACCTGCGCCAGGAGTGGGAAGAATACGACAGGTCGTTCCCGGTGCTCGCCGCGCTGGGCTGGAAGATGCTGATGGACTCCTTCGCCGAGGCGCGGGCCGCGCACCCCGAGGGGCAGTGGCTCGACGTGCGCTACGAGGACCTGCTCGCCGACCCGCGCGGCGAGGTGGCCCGGATGCTCGACTTCCTCGACCTGGACTGGTCACCGGCGTTCGAGCGGGGTTTCGGACGCTACCGGTTCCACGCCGGGCGGCAGGCCGCCTACCACGAGGAGTTGGGCGACGCGCAGCTCGCCGCCGTGGAACGGGTGCTGGACAAGCCGCTGCGGCAGTGGGGCTACCGGGACTGACCGGCACGTCCACCGCCCCGCCCGGTGTCGTCGGGGCGGCCGGGGCAAAGTTCCTACAGGTGCAGGTGGTGGTGCCGGTCGGTCGGCCCATAACGTGCGCGGTCTCGCCGAGATTCAAGGAGACCGCATGGCTGGATCGGGAACACCCCTCCGCGCCGGGGTGGCCGCACTGTCCGCGATGGTGCTCGCCGCCCTGGGCGCGGCACCACAGGCGCTGGCGGCGCAGGACGTACCGACGATCGTGGTCCAGGACGGGGTCACCCAGCCGGTGTTCGGCTATGGCGACGCCATCCGGGAACGCCTGTTCATCGACTCCACCTTCGACAGCGACAACGACGGTCTGCGCGACATCATCGCGTTCGACCTGATGCGACCGGCGGCCACCGCGAACGGGCTCAAGGTGCCGGTCATCATGGACGCCAGCCCGTACTACTCGACGGTCTGCCGGGGCAACGAGTCCGAGTGCAAGGCCGACCTGGACGGCGACGGACTGCTCGACAAGTGGCCGCTGTTCTACGACAACTACTTCGTGCCGCGCGGCTACGCGGTGATCCTGCTGGACATGGTGGGCACCAACAACTCCACCGGCTGCCCCACCACCAACGCCAACCAGGACAATCTCAGCGCCAAGCAGGCGATCAACTGGCTCAACGGCCGGGCCACCGCGCGCAACGCCGCCGGTCAGGTGGTCACCGCCGACTGGCACAACGGCAAGTCGGGCATGATCGGCAAGTCGTACGACGGCTCGCTGGCCATGGCGACGGCGGTGACCGGCGTCAAGGGCCTGACCACGGTGGTGCCGATCAGCGGCCCGACCGAGTACTACGACTACGTACGCAGTAACGGCGTGGTCACCCGGGGTAACAGCTACGTGGCGTCGCTGGCCAACACGGTCACCAACCCGGAGCGGCGGGACTACTGCAAGCCGGTACGCGACGCGATGGCCGCCGCCGACGGCGACGAGACCGGTGACTACACCGCCTTCTGGAACGAGCGCAGCTACGTCAAGAAGGTCCCCAACATGACCGCCAGCGTGCTGCTCTACCACGGTCTCAACGACGACAACGTCCGCGCGGACCACTTCAGCAAATTCTGGTACGCCCTGGCGGAGAACAACGTCCAGCGCAAGCTGTGGCTCTCCCAGGAGGGGCACGTCGACCCGTTCGACTCGCGGCGCGCGGTGTGGGTGTCCACCCTGCACCGGTGGTTCGACTTCTGGCTGCACGGGATCGCCAACGGCATCATGGACGAGCCCCGGGTCGACCTGGAGCGGGCAGCCGACGTGTGGGAGACCCACGCCGACTGGCCGATCCCCGGCAAGGCCGACACCGAGGTGTTCCTCCAGCCCGGCACCACCGGGGCGGGGGGCCTGAAGCTGGTGCCGACGGCCAAGCCGGCGACCGGCGCGTTCCAGGACAGCCGGACCCAGAGCCAGAACACCATGATCCTCAACCCGGACACCGTGCAGCCGAACCGGCTGGCGTTCCTGTCCGCGCCGCTGACCGCGCCCCTGCACATCTCGGGCACGCCGAAGGTGCAGCTGCGGGCCTCGGCCGACCAGACCGACACCAACTTCGGGGCGATCCTGGTCGACTACGGCACCGACGAGCGGGTGGCGCACCGGGCCTCCGGTGAGGGCATCGTCACCCTGGCCACCGAGGACTGCTGGGGGCTGAACAGCCCGACCGACGACGGCTGCTACAAGCAGACCGCCAAGCGGGTCGCCACCGCCGACTACGAGCTGGTCACCAAGGGCATCATGGACGCCCAGAACCGGCAGTCGATCCGGACCGCCGTGCCACTGGTGGTGGGGGAGTCGTACAACTTCGCCTTCCCGCTGCTGCCGGAGGACTACGTGTTCAAGCCGGGCCACCGGATCGGCGTGATCATCGTGGCCAGCTACCCGCAGTACTCCAGCCAGGCGGACACCACCGCCGCGAACATCCAGGTCGCCCTGAAGAGCAGCAAGATCGTTCTTCCGGTGGTCGGCGGCACCACCGCCGCCCACGCGGCAGGTCTCTGACCACTCCCCGGGGTGGCCGCCGCAGCACCGCTGCGGCGGCCACCCCGCCCGGTCACCCCACCGTGCAGGGGGTGCCGTTGAGCACGAAACCGGTGGGCGGGACGTTCGGGCCGCCGTAGGACCCGACGAAACCGGCGGTGGTGCTGCCCCCGGCGGCGATCCGCCGGTTGTCGTCGGTGCTGGCGACCGTCACGGTACGCCCGGTCTGCGTCCAGGTGGCGCTCCAGCCGCTGCTCACCTGCTGCCAGCCGGTCGGCCAGCTCCAGGTCAACGTCCAACCGTCGACGGGGTTCGCCCCGTTGTTGACGATCTCGACGTTGCCGACCCAGCCGTTGCCCCAGTCGCTGGCGGTGGTGAGCCGGACGGTGCAGGTGCTGTCGGCCGGGCCGGCGGTGGTGAAGGTGACCGGCGACGACGACCAGGACACCTTCCCGGCGGTGTCCCGGGTCAGCACGTTGAGCGTGTACCGGGTGCCCGGGACGAGGTTGTCCACGGTGAACGAGGTGCCGGCCGTCTCACCGAGCTGCTCGCTGACCGTGCCGTTCTGCCGGTACACCTCGTACTTGGCGATCGGGGCGCCCTTCGGCGGGGCCGGCGACCAGGAGATCGTCGCCGACCTGTCGGTCACCCCGCTCGCCGTCGGCTGCCCCGGCGGGGCCGGGTGCGCGGTGACCGGGGACGAGGGCCGCAGCACCAGCGTGGTCAGCGAGTACGCCGGCAGCGTCCGGCTGGCGGCGCTGCCCGACTGCCCGGTGACCACGCCGGACGCCCCGTTGGTCAGCGAGTACGTCGTCGGCGCGGCGTCCGACGGGGTGAAGCCGGCGTAGTCGATGGTGACCGGTCGGGCGTTGGCCGGGTCCTTGTTGACCAGCAGCACCGCGAGATCCCCGTCGGCCCGCCGCACGGCGTGCGCGGTGACCAGCGGCTCATCGGTGGCGGCGCGGACGAACTGGTCACCCGGCCGGGCGAACAGGTTCATCATCGACAGCCCGTGGTACGGCGCGAACGGGGTGTTCAGCGGCGGTTCGCAGACCGAGTTGTCGGCGGTGCACCCGCCGCTGGACAGCAGCCCGAAGTCGCCGTAGTCGGTCTGCCCGCCCACCTGCGACACGGTGCCGATGCCGTTGTGCACGTTCCACCACTGCACGGTGAAGACGCCGTTCTCCAGCAGGTCGCTGTAGGCGTCGGCGAGGAACAGCGCGCCCGGCTGGGTGTTCTGCCCGGTGCCGACGTTCAGCTCGGTGAAGCTGATGCCGATCCGGGTGGCGTTCGGGCCGGCGTACCGGGCGAGCTGGTCGCGCAGCAGGTGGGCGGCCTCGTCGATGTGGGCCGTGCGGGCCAGCGACTCGGCGGCGGTGCCACCCGGGTACCAGTGCACGTCCACGAAGTCGATCTTGGGGCCGGCGATGGAGAGCACGGTCCGGTTCCACGGGCCCGGGTCACTGCCGGCGGTGATCCCGTCCGGCCAGTTGCCCGGCATGGTCAGCACCGCGCCGACCTTGACCGTGGGGTCGACCGCCTTCATCGCGTCGGCGTAGTCGACCACCAGCCGGGCGTACTGGCTGGCGCTCTTGTCGGGGTGGTCGTCTGCCTCCCAGGCCGACCCGTAGTGCCCGTTGCCGTAGTTCTCGTTGCCGACCGTCCACCACTTCGCGCCGTACCCCTTGGTGACGTTGGCGTAGCGCACCCAGTCGGCGGCCTCGGCGGGGGAGCCGGTGCCGTAGTTCGCGATGATCATCGGCTGCGCGCCGACCCGCCGGGCGGCGGCCATGAACGTGTCGAAGTCGGTGTTCGGGGCGACGTACCCGCCGGGCGCGGTGTGGTCACGCCAGTGGTAGATGTCGGCGTACGAGCCGCCCGGGTAGCGCATCATCCGCACCCCGGCGGCCTTGAGCAGGTCCGACGTCTCGGCCGTGCCGAGCTGGGAGTCCCAGATGGCGTGGTTGACGCCCAACGCGGTGGCCGGCACGGTGGCCAGCCCGGCGTTGGCGTTGACGGTCACGGCCACCGGGTCGGCCGCCGCGTCGGCGGGCGACGGGGCGGTCACGGCGAGCCCACCGGTGGCGAGCAGCAGGCTCGCGGCGAGCGCCGTCCAGCGCTCCCGGCGACGCGACGGGCGCGACGACGGGGCGGAATCTCTGTTCATACGGGTTCCTTCGTGGGTCACCACAGCACACCGCCCGGCCGGTCGGGGTTGCGTCGCCCACGAGGGCGTCGAGACGGCGGGCGGGACTGATGGACGGGAGTGCTGGCGTCGTTCCGTCGTGCTTGTCGCCGTCCCCCGGAAACCCAACGGCTCCCGGTTGCCCTGGACGACTGTCAGCCCCGCGCGCGGCAGCCATCGACGCACCAGAATCCCACGACGATCGTCGCGAATTCAAGGCGGTGGGCCCGGGTGATGCCGTGCCGTGCCGCCGGTCGGCCCGGTCGCACGGCCGGGACGGCTCAACGCCGGGCAGCCACCCTCGCCGCGACCCCGGCCACCCGCACCACCACGGCCATCCGCCGGGGCCGGGAGACGACCGCCGGCCGGGTACGCAGGCAGTCGCGCACCACGTCGGCGGCCCGCTCCACGCTGAGCAGCATCGGCTTGACCGGTGACTTCGCCATCTTGGTGTCGACGAACCCGAACCGCACGACGGTCACCCGCACCCCGTGCGGGCGCAGCGCGCCCCGCAACCCCACCAGGTACGACGTCAACCCGGCCTTGGCGGCGGCGTACCCGGGTGCCTGGGCCGACGGGGCGGCGTCGGCGAGGCTGGACAGGCCCACGAGGTGCCCGCCGCCCCCGGCCACCATCGCCGGCACGACCACCTCCACGGTGCGCGCCGCACCGATCAGGTTGACCTCCAGCGCCCGGGTCTGCGCCGCCAGGTCACCGAGGTCGAAGAACTCACCGACCCCCGCCGCGTAGACGCACACGTCCACCCCGCCGAGCCGGTCGACCGCCCCGGCCAGCACCGTGCGGTAGGTGTCGCCGGTGACGTCGGCGACGTGGTGGGTGTACCCGGGGGCGGTCAGGTCGCTGCCGCTGCGGGACACCCCGGCGACCGTCCAGCCGGCCGCCACCAGTTGCCGGGTCAGGGCCAGCCCGACGCCGTCGCTGTTGCCCACCACGACCGCCCGTCGCCCCTGCGCATCCATGCCCGGACTCTAGCCACCACCGTCCGGCCCGGACTCCGCAGACCACCGCCCGGCCCGCGACACGACGCCACCCCGCCCACCGGGTCGGTGGACGGGGCGGCGGCGCAGCGGCAACCGTCAGGGCTGGCCCTGGTAGATCTCGTCGTCGGCACCCCGGACGAAGAGCCGCACCAGACCGCCGTAGACGCTTCCCGCCGGAGCGGAGATCGTCTGGCCCGGGCCGTCGACCGTGCTCCAGCCCGTCCACGCGCCGGAATCCTGGAGATACCAGGCGGTGCGCAGGTCGTCGCCGCCGGTACGGACGAAGACGTGCAGCCCGCCACCGTAGACCAGGGCGGCCGGCGCGGACGCCGCCCGTGCGGTGCCCGGCACGTCGCCCCACCCCGACCAGGCCCCGGTGGACAGCGAGTACCTGTTGGTGCGCACGCTGCCGTTCGTGCCCCGGACGAAGACGTGCAGGTCACCGCCGTAGATGGCGGCGGACGGGGCCGAGTTGGCACCGGTCGGGCCGGCCAGGGTCGCCCAGCCGGACCAGGCGGCGGTGTCCAGCGTGTACTGGTTGGTGCGGACCTTGCCGTTCGCGCCCCGGACGAACAGGTGCAGTTGGCCGCCGTAGACGGTGGCGGACGGGGCCGACGACGCCGACGTGGTGCCACCGACCGTGCTCCAGCCGGACCAGGCGCCGGTGTCCAGGGCGTACCGGTTGGTGCGGATCTTCTGGTCGGACTGCACGAACAGGTGCAGTTCCCCGCCGTAGACGGCCGCCGCCGGTGCCGAGGTCGCCATGGCGTCACCGGGGACGGTGGACCAGCCGGACCAGGCGTCGGTGTTCGTGTCGTACCGGTCGACCCGTACCTGCCCGTCGGGGCCCTGCACGAAGACGTGCAGGTCGCCCCCGTAGGTGGCGGTGGCCGGCGCGGACCGGGCCTGCGCCGTACCCGGCACCGGCGTCCAGCCCGCCGCCCGCGCAGCCGAGGGGCGGGTGGCGGTGCCCACGGTGCGGGCCTGCGCCGCCGCGTCGCCCGGACGGGCGGCTGCGGAGGCGACGCCCGTGGCGGGGCCCGCCGGGTGGACGCCCGCCGGCACGGCGGCGGCGGGGGTGGCGACGAGGGTGACCACGCCCAGACCGAGAGCGAACGCGGGCAACCGGTACCGCACCAGTTTCATCGATCGATTCAGACGCATGCATGCTCCCTTGTGGACGACCGGTGGTGACGACGGCTCGGTCGCTTGCGGCTGGCCCACCGGGCTGCGAACCCGCCGTTCCCGCGCCGGCCGCCGCCCCGCATCCCCGGGCGACCCCCCGTCGCCGCCACCCTATCCACCCACCCCCGTCCCCACATCCACCAAACCACCCCCACCCGCTAGTGCGGACCGCCGCCGCCGGCGGTCCCGGTGGCGGCGGTGATCAAGAGGTTTACGTCACCCGGACCGGTTCTCCTGACGCAAAGCTCTTGATCACCGCCAGTGGGTGCGGTCAGACGACCGCGCAGGGGGAGCCGTTGAGGGTGAAGAAGGGCGGTTTCGCGGTGTTGCCGGTGTGGTTGGCCTGGAAGCCGATGCTGACCGAGCCACCCGGGGGGATCGAGCCGTTGTAGGAGACGTTGGTGGCGGTGACCGCCCCGCTGGTCGGCGAGTAGGTCGCGTTCCAGCCGCTGGTGATGGTCTGCCCGGCGGGCAGGGTGAACGCCAGGTTCCAGCCGTTGATCCCGGTGTCCCTGAGGGTGGTGATCGTGATCGCGGTGGTCAGGCCCGTGTTCCAGGCGTTCACGGTGTAGGCGATCCGGCACTCGGCCCCCGGGCCCGGGGTGGTGGGCGTGGGCGGGAACGGCGTCGGCGGCGTGGTGGTCGGCACCGGCGGCGTCGTCGGAGGCGGCGTGGTGGTGGGCGGCGGAGTGGTCGGGGGCGGGGTGGTCGGCGGTGCCGTGGTCGGGGGCGGGGTGGTGGTCGGCGGGGCGTCCAGGCCGAAGAACCGGATCGCCTGCGCCGCGTCGACCGGCAGGTTGTGCGTCACTCCCTGCATGCTGATCGCCTCGACCGGCGCGGTGCCGCCGCTACCGCCGTACCGGGTACGGGTGTAGCCGGCCTGCGGGGTGTCGGTGAACGTCGGCGTCTGGCTCAACCCCTGCACGTTGGTCCACTGCTTGACCTCCTCGCCGAAGTTCGGATAGCGCAGGGTCTCGTCGTTGGTGCCGTGCCACAACTGCATCCGGGGCCGCTTGCCGGTGTACCCCGGGTAGGCGTTGCGGACCAGGTCACCCCACTGCTGCGCGGTCTTCGTCACCTGCCCGTTGGCGCACTGGCTGTTCCACTCCGAACCGTCGGTGGTGGCGAAGCAGCCGAACGGCACCCCGGCGAAGGCCGCACCCGCCGCGAACACGTCCGGGTAGTCACCGAGCAGCACGTTGGTCATCATCGCCCCGGACGAGGTGCCGGTGGCGAAGATCCGGTTCGGGTCGACGGGGTACCGGGCCCGGACGTAGTCGACCATCGACTTGATGCCCACCGGATCGCTGCCCCCGTCGCGGCGCAGCGCCTGCGGGGAGGAGACGTCGAAGCACTTGCTGCTGCGGGTCACCGACGGGTAGATGACGATGTAGCCGTACCGGTCGGCCAGGGCCGCGTACTGGGTGCCGGAGTAGAACGCCGGACCGCTGCCGGTGCAGTAGTGCACCGCCACCAGCAGGCCCGGTCGGGGAGCCACGGTGTTCGGCACGTACAGGTACATCTGGAGGTTGCTCGGGTTGGCCCCGAAGTTGGTCACCTGGGTCAGCGCCGCCGCCGAGGCCGGGGTGGGGGCGGCGATCGCGGCCAGCGCGGTGAGCGCGGCGGCGACCAGGGCGGTGCCGAACAGTTTGATCCTGGATCTCATGGGCGGGTTCCTCCGGAGGATCGCGGACATACGGATCTACCGATCGAGGCTGCCCGGCGCTCGATCATGTCCGGCTCAGGAACATCCATGAGTATCGTTAGCCTGTCGTCGGCTCGCAAGGCGACCCGTACCACCGGAACTTCCGGTCGCCGCCGGGCGTGGACACCGGCGAACGGCGGGACCACGCCAGTGGATAATGACCCCATGCGTGGTCCTGCGATGACGGACGTCGCCCGCCTCGCGGGAGTCTCCCACCAGACGGTCTCCCGGGTGCTCAACGACCACCCGAACGTCCGGGAACAGACCCGGGTACGGGTCCGCGCGGCCATCGCCGAGCTGGGCTACCGACCGAACCGGGCGGCGCGGGCACTGGTCACCGGCCGCTCCCAGCTGATCGGGGTGGTCGCCCAGAACAGCACCCTGTACGGTCCGGCGTCGCTGCTGGCGGCCCTGGAGCAGGCCGCCGCGTCGGCCGGCTTCGCGGTCAGCGTCGGCAGCGTCAGCACCCTCGACCGGCGGTCCATCTCCGCCGCCGTGGAGCGGCACCTCGACCACCGGGTCGCCGGCATCGTGGTGATCGCCCCGGTGGCCTCGGCCGACGAGGCGCTCGACCACCTGCCGCACGGGGTGCCGCTGGTCACCGTCGACGGCGATCCGGCCCGGGAGGCGGCGCTGGTCACCGTCGACCAGGCGGCGGGGGCCGGGCTGGCCACCCGGCACCTGTTGGACGCCGGGCACCGCACGGTGTGGCACGTCTCCGGCCCGGCGGACTGGTTCGACAGCGCCGGCCGGGTCGAGGGCTGGCGGGCGGCGCTGCGGGCGGCCGGCGCGGAGGTGCCGCCGGTGCTGTCGGCCGACTGGAGCGCGGCGTCCGGCTACCGCTGCGGGCAGATGCTGGCCCGGATGCCGGAGGTGACGGCGATCTTCGCGGCCAACGACCACCTCGCGCTGGGGGTGCTGCGGGCGCTGAGCGAGCGGGGGCGTCGGGTGCCGGAGGAGATCAGCGTGGTCGGCTTCGACGACGTGCCGGAGGCGGCGTACTTCATCCCGCCGTTGACCACCGTGCGCCCCGACTTCGACGCGGTGGCCCGCGCCGGCCTGGCGATGCTGCTACGCCAGATCGAGGCCGGCCCGGGAGCGGTCGAACGGCACACCATCGCCCCCACCCTGGTCCACCGCTCCAGCGTCACCGCACCCCCCACCTAACCCCTACCTAACCCCCACCCCCACCCCCACCCCCACCCCCACCCCCACCCCCACCTGGCGGCGGTGATCAAGAGGTTTGCGTCAGGTTGGAGATCAACGGTGACGCAAACCTCTTGATCAACGGGGTTGGCGGCGGGGTTGGGGTGGGTCAGTTGTAGGGCATGGTGGGGAACCAGCCGATGCCGAAGATCGCCGGGACCCGGAGGTCCCAGTAGACGACGGTGAAGACGCCGAGGGCGACCAGCAGGGCGCCGGTGACCAGCGCCGAGCGGGTCGGGTCGGTCATCCAGCGCAGGAAGCCTCCCCGGGTGACCAGCACGACGACGACGAAGAGCAGCGTCACGATGACGATGTTGCCCAGCGACTGGAGGGTGAACGCCGCCGCGCCGTACAGCGGGTTGCCGGTCTCCACCGCCCAGTGGAAGAGCTTGTTGAACAGCGGGTACGGCCGTCCGATGAGGAAACCGCCGATCAGCGCCCCGATGAGCACCACCCGGGCCACCGGCCGCCGGGCGAACACGTCGGGCACCAGCCCGAGAGCACCCAGCCCGAGCAGGGCGAGCACCAACCCGATCACCCCGAAGACCACCGACGACTGGATCAGCCGGACCGGCATGCCACCTACCGTCTCGGTGGACAGCTGCGGCAGGCTGTCGCCGATCAGCACCCCCACCGCGCCGTACGTCGCGGAGACCGCGATCATCCCCAGTGCCAGCCAGCCCACCGGGCGGACCAGCGTACGCAGTTGGTGGCGCAGCCGGGTGGGCGATCCGGCCTGGCTCAGCGGCCCGACCGACGCGACCATCGCGATGTTGCAGGCGGTGAAGGTGCCGGCGAACCCGGACACGAAGGCGAACAGCAGCCCCGCGCCGGTGCCGCCGATAGCGGTCGCCTTCGCGTCGTGGCCGAGCAGGTTGTTGGCCACCGTGTCACCGATGACCGAGTCGACGAACTCGAACGACCAGAGCACCGCCAACAGCACCCCGGCGGCAGCGCTGACCAGGGCGGCGGTGCCGTGCCGGGCGGGTGCCGGTGAGACCGGTCGCACCGGCGTCGGCGACACCGGCCGGCGGGGTGCCGGGGAATCGGGGCTTTCTCGCAGGGCCATGGTGCCTCGTCTCTGCCGATCCGGGCGGGCCCACGGCCGACCGACAGCGACCCGACCCGGCAGGCGCCCGGCCCACCGGGCCCCGGGCCTGACGGGTGACGCCGTGTGCCGTCGCACCCGCCGGGCAGCGACCGCTGCCCGCTCACAGCATGCCGACGCGTACCGGTGCGGTCTTATTCGAGCGTGCCGACTTTTCTCGGCCTGTCGAACCGCCGGGCCGAACCGTCCGACCCGCGCAGCACCCGCGCCGCCACCGTCGGCGCGAGCAGCCGGCGCGGTGGGTCGACCAGGTTGAGCACCCGCAGGAACGCCGCACCGAGCGTCGGGTTCGCGGTGGCGGCGGCGTGCAGCCGGTGCACGTAGGCGTTGGTCAGCCGGACCCGCGCCGACCGGGGGCCGGGGACCTCGGGGAAGCGCAGGTCGGTGCCGACCGCGATGGACCACGGCATGTCGATCACCCGGGCCGCCCGCCGGAAGAACCGCCGGGCCAGCCCGTGCGGCCCGGCGGGCAGCAGTCGGGCCAGCTCCACCGCCTGCAACGCGGCCGCCGTGATGCCCTGCCCGTAGATCGGGTTGAAGCTGCACAGCGCGTCGCCGAAGACCAGGTAACCGGCGGGGAAGCGGCGCAGCCGCTCGTAGCGGCGGCGGACGCTGGCCGGGAACCGCATCCGGGCCGGCGCACCGAGCGGGCGGGCCTGCCGCAGCAACGCGCCGATCTCCGGCGCCGGCAGGCTGTCGGCGAAGGCGAGCAGGCCGGCGTCGTCGAGCGGCGGTTCCTCGCCGAACATGCCGCTGAGGGCCACCGCGAACCGGTCCTGCTCCTGCACCGCCACGATCCCACCGCGGGTACGACCGGGCACCGCGTTGGTGAGGACCCCGAGCAGCCCGTCGAGCTGCTGTGGTTGACGGTGGTAGAGCCGGGTGACGTAGGTCAGCCCGACCGGCACCTGTTCCTCCGGGGCGGGGCGGTAGCCGAGTTCCGCCAGCCACACCGGGCTGCGGGTGCCCCGCCCACCGGCGTCGACCACCAGTTCGGCGGAGAGTTCCCGGGTGGTCGAGGGGCCGTCGGCCCGGCGGTGCACGCGTACGCCGGTCACCCGTCGCCGGTCCGGTGTGGTGGTCAGGGCGGTGACCTCGTGGCCGGGCAGGATGGTCACCCCGGGCAACGCGGCCACCCGGTTGCGGATGACCTGCTCCAGCAGGGGGCGGCCCACCCCGATCGCCCGCAGTCCGGACGCCGCCGGCTGCATCAGGTAACCGTCGTTGTACCAGCGCACGTCGCCGTGCAGGTCGATCAGGGGCGCACCGAGCGCGACCAGCTCGTCGGTCACCCCGGGCAGCAGTTCCTCCAGTACCTGCCGTCCCCGGTCCAGCAGCACGTGCAGCTGTCGGCCCTGCGGCACCCCGCGTCGACTGGCGGCCTGCTCGGGCAGGGGATCGCGGTCGACCAGGGTGACCCGGCCGTGGGTTTCGCTGAGCACGCGGGCGGCCAGCAGCCCGCCGATACTCGCGCCGACCACCACCGCGCTGTCGGTCGCCATACTCCGACGCTAGGCGTACGGCTGTCGTCCTGTCGTCTCGCAACGTGCGCTTCATCGACCATTGACGTGGTCACCGTACCGGGGAAGGGTGACATGATGCGACGGCGCGAATCCCATCCGTCGTCGTACGACGTGTTGCGGGGCGACCGTACCGACCCGCCGGGGCGCCGTCGCCCGGTCCGGCACGGGCGGGTCGGGGCCTGCCCCGGCCGCGGCCTCCGCGTCACCTGACAGTGCTGATCCGGACGAAAGGACTCCTCGTGCGCCGCTTCCCGCGAACGTCCGTCTTTGCCGGTGACCCGGTGCCGCGCCGCCACCCGTGGCGTCGGGTCGTCGCCGCCGTGGCCGGGCTCGTGCTCCTGCTGGTCGCCGCCCCCAACGCGGTCGCCGGTCCGCCCGGTCCGGCCGGGACGGCCGACCGGGCGCTGCCCCCCGGGTTCCGGCACGGCTTCGTCGAGGTCGAGGGGACCCGGCTGCACTACGTGCGTGGGGGGAACGGACCGGCGTTGGTGCTGCTGCACGGTTGGCCGCAGACCTGGCAGGCATGGCGGCCGGTGCTGCCCGCGCTGCGCGCCGGCCGGACGGTCGTCGCGTTCGACCTGCCCGGTCTGGGGGACTCCGCCGCGCCGGCCGGCGGGTACGACAAGGCCACCACCGCCCGCCGGTTGCACGCCGCGACCCAGCAGCTCGGCCTCGGCCGGGTGGAGTTGCTCGGCCACGACGTCGGCGCGTTGGTGGCCTACCCGTGGGCGCGGGACTACCCGGCCGACGTGTCCCGGATGATCGTCATCGAGACCGCGCTCTCCGGCTTCGGCCTGGAGGACCTCTACAGCCGCAGCTGGCACTTCCTGTTCAACGCCACCCCGGCGCCGACGCCCGAGCTGCTCATCGACAACTCGGACGTCGAGGTCTACCTGGACCGGATCTTCGACTTCTCGTCCCAGCACGACACCATCGACCGGCCGGTCTACTACCGCGCCTACCGCGACCCGGCCGACCGGACGGCCGGCTACGAGTACTACCGCGCGTTCAACACCGACATCGCCGACAACCGGGCACAGGCCGCCGCCAAGCCGGTGACCGTGCCGGTGGTGGCGATGGGCGCGGCGTTCTCCTTCGGCCCCGGGGTCGCCGCCTCCTACCGGCAGGTCGCCACCGACGTGCGGCAGGTCGTCGTACCGGACTCGGGCCACTGGGTCCCGGAGGAGAACCCGCAGTTCCTCATCGACTGCACCAGGTTGTTCCTCGGCCTGCCCGGGGCGCCGACTCCGACTCCGGCGCTGGCCGGCTGCGCCGCCTGATCCACGGCCCGGTGCCCCGCACGTCGTACGTGCGGGGCACCGGCGGATCGGGGCCCGGCACGGGTGCCGCCAGCCGGCCGGGACGTGGGTGCCCGGGTGGAGCCGGTCAGGCCAGCGCGTCGAGCGCGGCGCGGTCCGCCGGGGTCAGGCGCAGCCGGGCCGCGGCCATGTTCTCCTCGAGGTGCCGCACCGAGCTGGTGCCGGGAATGACCAGGATCGCGGGTGAGCACGCCAGCAACCACGCGATCGCGATCTGCGCGCGGGTGGCGTCGTGCCCGTCGGCGATCCGGTCGACGGTACGCCGCTGCGTGGCGCTGAAGTCCGGCCCGAACGGCAGCTGCGGTCGCCCGGTACGCCCGCTGAGCAGCCCCGCACCCAGCGGGAAGTACGGCACGAAGGCGATCTGCTCCTCGGTGCACCGGTGCAGCACGTCCAGGCAGTCCCGGTCGAGCAGGTGGAACCGGTTCTGTACCGCGGCGATCGGGATCGTCGCCCGGGCCTGGTCCAGTTGTTTCAGGGTGACCCCGCTGAGCCCGACGTCGCCGACCAGGCCCTCCTCCCGCAGCCGCACCAGCATCGCGAACGACTCGGAGAACCGGGCCCCGCCCGGGCGGAGCAGCCCGTCCCCGCCGACCCGCAGGTAGACCAGCTCCAACCGGTCCCGGCCCAGCCGGCGCAGGTTCTCCTGCACCTGCCGCCGCAGCTGGTCAGGGGCCCCGGCGGGCACGAAGTCGCCCCAGTTGTCGCGTACCACCCCGATCTTCGTGCCGATCACCAGGTCGTCGGGGTACGGGTGGAGGGCCTCGCGGATCAGGTCGTTGGCCACGTGCGGGCCGTAGAAGTCACTGGTGTCGAGGTAGTTCACCCCCAGCTCGACCGCCCTGCGCAGCACGGTCAGCGCCGCCGCGTGGTCGTCCGGGGGGCCGAAGGAACCGGGACCGGGCAGTTGCATGGTGCCGAAGCCCAACCGGTTGACGCTCGACCCGTCGCCCAGCCGGAGCCGGCCGGCCTCCGGTGCGAGCCTGTCCGACAGTGTCACCGTTGCTCCCCTCGGGGGACGCCGCGCGGGGCGACGCCCGTGTGTGCGGGTCTGCCGGGCGGCGGGAGCCGGCGGGACGCCCGCCACCCGTCGGCCATCCTTCCGGACGACCCGGTCACCATCCGGCAGGCCGGTGCAGCGTGTCGGGCACCGGGTGACCCTGCGTGAGCCTGGTGGTGGCCGCCACGCGGCGGCCGGGACGCGCCGGGGCGTGCGGCGGGCGTCGCGGACCCGGTGCCGTCGGCGGGTTCCGTGCGGGGCTGCGGGGGCGTCGCCGACCCGGTGCCGTCGACCGGGTTCAGTGCAGGGGACGCGGGCCGAAGCCGAGTGCCCGGTCCACGCCGATGTGGAAGAACCAGCAGGCGGCCACGAGCGCGAGCACCGACCATCCGGTCGCGTCGAGGGCGTGCGCGAGGCCGTACCCGGCGAGCAGGACGAAGGGGGCGACGTAGGTGTGTCCCAGGTTGTAGACGATCGCGCCGACTCGGTGGTCGACCGCGTAGCCGAGCATCGACAGGTCGAAGACGAGGAACAGGGCGAACAGCCACCACCAGGCGAAGCCCGTCAGGACGAGCAGGACGACGGCGGCCCCGGCGACGGCTGCGCCCTCGACGCGGTGCAGGACCGGCACCGGGGTGGCCGGCGGGGTGCCCCGGGCGGGCACGGCGCTCACGGGTGCTTCCAGTTCTCCAGGGCGGTCAGCATGCTGTTGACGGCCCTGTCGTAGCTGCGTTCGAGGTCGGCGGCGAGCTTGAACGCGCCGGCCGTCTCCAGGCTGACGAAGCCGTGGATGACCGAGCGTAGGAACCGGGTGGCGTCGATCGCGTCGTCGCCGAGGAGCTGGTAGCCGGCGAGCACGCTGTAGATCACCTGGAGGGCTGCGGCGCTCGCCTGCTGGTCCTCGACGTCGTCGGGTTCGGGTGCCCGGATGGTCATCGGGTACTGCATCGGGTGTTGCCGGGCCCAGGTGCGGTAGGTGGCGGCCAGGCTGCGGACCGCGTCGTCGCGGGCGCGGCCGATGCACGCCTGGGCGACGGCCGCCGACAGGTTCGCCTTGGCGCGGAGCATGATGCCCCGGCGGAGCCCGGGAAGGCCGTCGATGTGCTTGTAGAGCGACGGGACGCGGACGCCGAGGCTGTCGGCGAGCGCGGCGAGGGTCAGTTCGTCGGTGGGGTGGGCTTCGAGCAGTTGTGCGCCGCGCGCGACGACGACGTCGGTCGTGAGGCCGGCCCTAGGCACGGGCGTGCACCCTGCTGAGGAAGTCGAGCACGGCCCGGGCGGTCAGCTCGGGCTGCTGGGACTGCGGGTAGTGGCCGGCGTCGGGCACCATGACGACCTCACCGCGCAGGGTCTCGCCGATCCAGGCCGCCTCGGCCGCCGGGTCCTTGAAGTCGGGGTCGCGCTCGCCCATGACGACCAGCACGGCGGTGTCCACCTCGGCGAGCCGCGCCTCGGCGAAGCGGTGGTCGGTCTGCCGGGCGGTGCGGGAGAACGCCGCGCCGTAGCCGGGCTGCCGGAGCTTGGCCACGACGGCCGCCCGGTAGTCGGCGAAGTCGGCCGGCTTGGCGCCGGCGTAGAGGGTGGGCAGGTAGGCCTTCCAGACGTGGGCCACCCACAGCGGCGACATGAGCAGGTGGAAGAGGCTGCGCATGCCCGGCGGCTGTCGGGGGTTGCGGACGAACGGCCCGACGAGCACGAGCCCGCAGACCTGCGCGGGGTGCTCGGCGGCGACGATGACGCCGGCACCGGCGGCCAGTGAGTTGCCGACGACGACGGCCGGTCGGCCGAGTTCGTCGATCAGGGCGCTGATGTCGGCGGCCGTCTCGGGGTCGCCGTAGGAGGTGAAGGTGGTGTCGCTGTCGCCGTGGCCGCGCAGGTCGGTGGTGACCACCGTGTAGCCGGCGTCGACCAGGGTCGGGGTGAGGAAACGGTACGACGAGCGCAGTTCCGCCATGCCGGGCACGAGGAGCACGAGCGGGCCGCTGCCCTGGACGTCGTAGGCGATGCGGCCCTCGGCGCGGTGCAGGTAGCGGGTCGGGGGCGGGTCAGCGTTCCGGGAACCGGTCATGAGGCTAGCTTAGCTAGCTCAAAAGCTAATCGCAATAGCTTTTGCTGTCGGGGGAGGTCGGCGGGGTTCGTGACCAGCTCAGCACGCCAGCCGGACCGGCGGGCGGGATCGGGAAACCCGCACGCCGGTCCGGTCGGACAATCCTCACGAATTGGTAGTTGATGTCTTAAAAGTGACTCTGTGGCCCGGTGCGGCTCACAGCCGGACCAGACCACCGTCGGCCATGATGGTCTGCCCGGTGACGAAGGCGGCGTCGTCGCTGGCCAGGAAGGCCACCGTGCCGACCACGTCCTGCGCCTCGCCCGGCCGCTTGATGGCCTGCATCGCCGCCACGTGCTCCTGCGCCGCCCCCGCCATCGGGCTCTCCGCGAGCCCGGGGGTACGCGACAGCGTCGGCCCGACCGCGTTGACCGTGATGCCGTACGAGGCGACGTCGCTGGCGAGCGCCCGGGTGAACCCGATCACCCCCATCTTGCTGGCCATGTAGTGGGTGAACCCGGGCAGGGCCAGGCCGACCGAGTTGGAGGTGAGGTTGACGATCCGCCCCCACCGCGCCTCGCACATGTGGTGCAGCACCGCCTTGGTCATCAGGAACTGCGAGTCGAGGTTGACCGACAGCACCTTGCGCCAGGCCTCGTACTCCAGCTTGAAGATGTTCTTGGCCGGATAGATGCCGGCGTTGTTGACCAGGACGTGGCAGCCGCCCATCCCGGCGGTGATCTCCGCGCCGATCCGGGCCACCTCGTCGGGGTCCGAGACGTCCCCGGTGACACCGAGGGCCTTGCGCCCCTCGCCCTCCACCAGCGCCACCGTCTCGATCGGGTCGACCAGGTCCACCGCCACCACGTCCATGCCCCGGCGGGCCAGGCCCTGACAGATCGCCTGCCCGATGCCCCGCCCGCCGCCGGTCACCACGGCGATCCGGTTACCCGTGCCCGTCATCAGCCCCACCCCTTCGCCGTGGCGTCCTGGTCGTCGACGACCGGCCCGGACCGCCCGGCGGCCAGCCGCAGCGCGCCCGACGGGCAGAGGTCGACCGCGACCCGGGCCTCCTCGGTGTCGACCGGTTGCCGACGCAGCAGCACCCGGCCGTCCTCGCTCTGGTCGAACAGGTCCGGCGTGGACAGCACGCACTGCCCGGCGCCGATGCACAGGCCACGGCTCACCACCAGCGTCGTCGTCGGTTCCTCCGCGCCCACCGGGTCACCCCCCTCCACCGCGGTCCCCCTCACCAGGTCACCGGCAGCCGGTCGAGGCCGTAGATGTTCGACTCCTTGCGGAACGGCAGGCCGTCGAGCTCCTCGGCCAACCGCAACCCGGGGATCCGGGTGAACAGGGAACGGAAGACGATCTCCAGCTCGGCGCGGGCCAGGTTCTGCCCGATGCACTGGTGGATGCCGTAGCCGAAGGCCATGTGGTGCCGGGCGCCCCGGTGGACGTCCAACACCTCCGCGTCGGGGAAGACGTCGGTGTCCCAGTTCGCGGAGGCGAACGACAGCAGCAGCCCGTCGCCGGCCCGGACGGTCACCCCGCCGACCTCGATGTCGGCGGTGGCCACCCGGGGCAGCGCGTCCACGACGGTGAAGTAGCGCAGCAGCTCCTCCACCGCCAGGCCCATCGCCGCCGGATCACCGGTGACCACGGCGAGCTGGTCGGGGTTCTCCAACAACCCGGCCACCCCCAGGGAGATCATGCTGGCGGTGGTCTCGAAGCCGGCGACCAGCAGCAACATCGCCAACCCGACGAGCATGTCGTGGTCGAACAGCGGGGTCTGCCGGTTCTGCACCACCAGCCGACCGAGCAGGTCGTCGGTCGGTTCCGCCTCCTTGGCGGTCACCAGGCGGTCGACGTAGGCCCGCAGCTCGCTGCTGGTCTGCTGGCGCTGCTCGGCGGAGACCGTCCGGCGCAGCTGCGCGTCGGCGCTGCGCACGATCAGGTCGCGGTCCTCGTACGGCATGCCGAGCAGTTTGGTGATCATCGAGGCGGGGACCGGCAGCGCCAACGCGGCGACCAGGTCCACCGGTTTCGGCCCGGCCAGGATCGCGTCGATGCACTCGTCGACGGTGCGTTGGATGTGCGGACGCATCTCCTGCGCCCGGCGCAGCGTGAAGTCACCGATCAGCATCCGCCGCTGCGGACCGTGCTCCGGCTGGTCGAGCCCGATCAGCGAGCGGCCGACCGCGGCGATGTTGCGCCGGGTCTGCGGGGTCACCGGCTCGGTCAGCGGCAGGTTGGGGTGGAACCGGTTGGCGCTCACCCGGGGGTCGGTCAGCAGCCGGCGGACGTCGGCGTAGCGGGTGACCAGCCAGGCGAGTTGCCCGTCCGGCACCCGGACCCGGCTGACCGGCGCCTCGGCGCGCAGCCCGACGTACTCGGGGGCAGGGGCGAACGGGCAGGTCCGGGGCATCGGGAAGTCGGGTGCCTCCCCGGTGGACGCCGCATCGGCGGCGTATGTGCTGTTGACGGTCATCACGGTCCTTTCGCGGTGTGCGTCGGTGGGCCCGGACGGTGGCGACCCGGCACGCGGAGCCGACGGCGTACCCGGTGGCGACCCGGGACGCGCCGCGGCGGCGCGGGCCGGCTCATCCCGGATGCCGGGCGAGATGGGCGAGCAGGGCCGCGGAGAGCCGGTCGGGGGCCTCCTCGGGCACCCAGTGCGACACCCCGTCCAGGGCGAGGAACTCGTACGGGCCCTTCACCCAGGCGGCGGTGCCGTGCGCGGCGACCGGCCCGACACCGATGTCGGCACTGCCCCAGACATAGAGCGTCGGCACGTCGACCGGTCCGGCCTCGACGTCCTCCGGCCGGGTCGCCCGGTACCAGTTCAGCGCGGCGGTCAGCGCGCCCGGCGCGGTCAACCGGTCCAGGTAGGTCGCCAGCTTCGCCGGCCCCACCGCCGCGCCCAGCATCCGGCGCAGCAACGCCGCGTCGTCGGCCAGCAGCATCCCCTCGGCCTGCCCCGGCTGCCGGAACATCGCCAGGTACGCCGAGCGGCTCTGCTGGTCGGGATCGGCGGCCAGCGCGTCGGCGAACGGCCGGGGATGCGGCACCGACACCGCGGTGAAGGTGCGCAGCAGCTCCGGGTGCCGATCGGCCACCGCCCAACCGATCGCCGCCCCCCAGTCGTGCCCGACCAGGTCGAACCGGTCCCAGCCGAGCTGCCCGGCGACCGCGACGACGTCGGTGACCAGGGCGTCCATCCGGTACGCGTCGACGTCGTCGGGGCGTACCCCGGGGGAGTAGCCGCGCTGGTCCGGTGCGACGGCGTGGTGACCGGCGGCGCCCAGCGCGGCGAGTTGGTGCTCCCACTCGACGGCCCCCTCGGGGAAGCCGTGCAGCAGCAGCACGCCCCGGCCGTCGGCGGGGCCGGCGGTCAGCGCGTCGAAGGTGCCGGCGTCGGTGGTCAACCGCAGCGGTGTGGTCATGCCGGCCGCCCGGCCCGTGCGGCGGCCACGTCGCGGTACTGGTCGACCAGCCGGTGCAGCGCCGGGACCAGGTCGTTCGGGGTGGGCAGGCCGGCCACCTGGGTCCGCAGCCGTTCGGCGTTCGCCTTGAACGACGGGTCCTTGAGCACCCGGGCCAGATCCTCGGCGAGGGCCTCGGAGGTGAGGTGGTCGGCGTCGGCGACGAACCGGCCGGCCCCCTGCTGTTGCAGGCCGTTGGCGTGGGCCAGCGGCCCCCACCACTGGAAGCCCCAGTGCGTCCCCGGAATGATCAACTGCGGGACGGCCTGCTCGATGGCGGTGGCAAAGGTGCCCGCCCCGCCGTGGTGCACGATCGCCGCGCAGCTCGGCAGCAGCATGGCCAGCGGCACGAAGTCGACCACCCGGACGTTGTCCGGCAGCTTCGGGATGGTGGCGAGCTGCTTGGCGTTGAAGGTGGCGATCACCTCGGCGTCCAACCCGCTCACCGCGTCCAGCAGATCGGCGGCGGGAGCCTCGGTGCCGCGCCCGTTGCGGTGCGACTCGCCGAGGGTGAGGCAGATTCGGGGCCGCTGCTGCGGCTCCCGCAACCAGTCGGGGATCCGGGCCGGCGGGTTCACCGCGATGTGCCGCACCGGCACCAGGTGCAGCCCGTCGGGCTGGTACTGCCACGGCGGCATCGGGTCGATGGTGAAGTGCCCGACGGCGACGTCCTCGTCGAACCGGGTGCCGTAGCCGGTCAACACCCGGTCCAGCCAGTCACGCAGCGGATCGCCCTCGTCCCGGGCGGCCCGGCGCAGCTGGGTGATCCCGTCCGGGCCCATCATCATCCGGGCGTGCGGCACCCCGCACACGGTGGCCGCGGCCGGCGCGGCGTACACCATGGAGTCCCAGACCACCAGGTCGGGCCGCCACGAGCCGATCAGCGCGACCAGGTCGGCGATCATCTCGTCGGTGGAGAACAACGCGAAACCCCAGGACGCGCGGGACAGCTTCTCCAACGGGTTGTCCCGGGGGAAGTCCTGCTGCAACGGCATCTCCTGGCGTTCACCGGGCGCCATCACCACCGCAGGCGCCTCGCCGGGGCGTACCCCGGGGTAGAACGCCGGCATCTCCGTGCGCGTCCGACCCACCTCGACCGGGACGAACCCGGCCGCGATGATGGCGTCGGCGATCTCGGGCTGACTGGCGACGCGGACGTCGTGTCCGGCCGTGCGCAGCGCCCACGCCAACGGCGTCATGATGTGCAGGTGCGCCTTGTTGGCGTGCGGCACGAAGAGCACTCTCATCCGGTCTCCCTCAGCTCGGTGTGGCCTGGCTCGGCAGGCGCGGCGGCCGGGACACGACCGGCACGCGGACATGCTGCTGCGCCCCCCGTCGACCTCCTCCCCACCATGATCTCGGCCCGGTCGCCCCCGGACATCTCCATACATGCCCTTTCCCCGTCGGGCACCGGGCATCGTCGAAGTAGGAACCCGCCGCCGACCTCTCCATACTCGACGGACAGGCGGCGCCACCCCAGCACCGGCCGCCCACCGGTCGGGTGCCCCGCACGGCGGCGGCACCGCCGGCCGCCGTCGTGCTCGCGCCGCGCGCGACCGCCCGGCCAGCTGCCGGCACGGCCTTCCCTGCCCGTACGACGAAAGGGACCCCCATGTTCGCCGACGCCGACCCTGCCCTGATGGAACCCCGAGACTTCGCCCGACTGGTCACCGCCACCCCCGTCGACGAACTGCGCCGGGTGATGGGCGGCCCGCACCGCCGCACCATCCTCGACGGCATCTTCGTCCGGATGCCCACCCTGTTCCGGGCCGACCGGGCCGGCAACACCGAGGCCGTCCTGCACTGGAGCGTCGGCGACCGGCGCGAGGGCACGGTGGACACCTACGAGATGGTGATCGCCGGCGGCGAGTGTGTGCTGTCGGAGCGGCCGGACCGGGAGCCCCGGCTCACCCTGACCCTCAGCGACATCGACTTCCTCAAGCTGGTCAGCAGCAGCGCCAACCCGGTCACCATGTTCGTGCTGGGCCGGATGAAGGCCAAGGGCGACCGGGGACTGGCCATGCGCATCCCCACCCTGTTCGACATCCCGAAACCCTGACCCGGACGCGGCGGCGGGGGCGCACCCGGTGCGCCCCCGCCGCCGTGTCCCCGTCGCCGGCCCGGATCAGCCGGCCAACCGGCGGCTGATGTCCGCCCGCAGCTGCTTCTTGTTCACCTTGCCCACCGCCGTGAACGGCAGCTCGTCGACGGTCACCAGCCGCTCCGGCAGCTTGAACGCGGCCACCCCGGCCCGCTGCATCACCGCCCTTACGTCCTCCAGGGCCACCGCCCGGCCCGGTTGCGGCACCACGTAGAGGCAGACCCGCTCACCCAGCTCGGCGTCCGGCATGGCGACCGCGGCGGCCAGGCTCACCGCGTCGAGCTGGTAGGCGAAGTTCTCCACCTCCTCGGCGGAGATCTTCTCCCCACCCCGGTTGATCAGGTCCTTGTCCCGCCCCTCGATGACCAGGTTCCCGTCCGGCCGCAGCCGCACGATGTCGCCGGTGTTGTACCAGCCGTCGACGAAGGCCCGCGCGGTCAGCTCCGGCGACCGGTAGTAGCCGCGCGGCGTGTACGGCCCCCGGGTCAACAGCACCCCCGCCTCGCCCGGCGGCACCGGCCGACCGTCCTCGTCGACCAGCCGCAACTCGTCGTCCGGGCAGATCGGGCGGCCCTGGGTGTGGCACACCACGTCCGGCGGGTCGGCCGGGCGGGTCAGGCAGAGCAGCCCCTCCGCCATCCCGTACACCTGCTGCAACGCGCAGCCCAGGACCGGGGTGACCCGCTGGGCCACCTGGTCGGCCAGCCGGGAGCCGGCGACCTGCACCCGGCGCAGCGAACCGAGGTCCCGGTCGGGGTCCTTCTCCCGGTACTCCAGCCAGCGTTGCACGGCGGCCGGCACCAGCGAGGTGAAGGTGACCCGCTCCCGCTGCACCGTCTCGAACGCGCGCTCCGGTGCGGGCGACGGCAGGATCACCACCCGGCCACCGGCCAGCAACGTGCCCAGCAGACCCGGCCCGGCCATCGGATAACCGTGCGCCAGCGGCAGCACCGCCAGGTAGACCGTCGACGCGTCCACGTCGGACAGCTCGGCCGCCCGGCGCATCATGTACCCGTAGTCGTCGTGGGTCCGGGCGATCAGCTTCGGCACCCCGGTGGTGCCGCCGGAGAGCAGGAACAGGGCGACCGCCGAGCCGGCGGGAGCGGCGGCGTCGAGCGCCGACCGGGCCGCCGCCGGGTCGTCCGCCGGCCGGCACAGCCGCCGCAGGTCGACACCGTCCGCGCGGACCTCCGCCCCGGCCACCAGCACGTGCCGCAGGGTCGGGGCGTCGGCGGCCACCTCGTGCGCCAACGCCTGGTGGTCGAAGTCCTTCAACACGTCCGGTACGACCAGCGCCCGCGCCCCCGTCAACGCCACGATCGCGGCGATCTCCTGCCGACGGTGCGCCGGCAGCGCCATCACCGGGACCGCGCCCAGCCGGAAGCAGGCCACCGTCAGCACGACGAACTCCCAGCAGTTGGGCAGCTGCACCACCACCCGGTCGTCGGGGCGTATCCCCAGCTCCCGCAGGCGGGTGGCGGCCCCGTCCGCGCGGGCGGTCAGCTCGGCGAAGGTGAGCCGTACCGGGCCGTCGACCAGGCACGTCGCGGTGGGGTCGGCGTCGGCGGCGGCGTACAGCTGCGCCCCCAGCGAACGGTGAGTCCAGTACCCCCGCTCGGTGTACCGCGCCACCAGCTCCGGTGGCCACGGCACGGTCCCGTCGAGGGTAGGTCGGGTCGCTTCTGCGGACATGTGGGTCCTCCCGATCCGGTGGGTCGACGCGGCGCACCGGCGTCGGGGCCCGCGCGGCGCGACCGAGGAATTCGCGTGTCGAACTCGCGGGGAAACCGTACGGAGGCGCACCGCCGAGTTCCTTCTCCCGCATTGCGCTATTGCGCCGCCGGGCATTAACGGAGGTCACGGCGGGTGCCGGTGGCCGCCGTCGGCCGCCGACGATCGCACTCAGGAAGGTGCCCCTGTGATCGGTGGGGGAACAGGATGTTCCGCAGTTGAGGTCAGCGTCCGGACCTGACCGTCACCGCGACATTTCCGAAGGACAGCGACCACCGCATCCGGCTGTGTTCCGGGTGCGGTCGGCGATGTGGAGAGGAGCCTGGACGTGAGCCAGGATGGGGAATTTTCTGAGGCAGTGGCCATTGTCGGTATGAGCTGCCGGTTCGCCCCTGACCTTGACTCGTTGGAGAAGTTCTGGGCATTTCTCATCGGTGGTCGACATGCCGTGAGCGCCATGCCCGACAAGCGGTGGGAACCGTACGCCTCGACCAGCCCCCAGGCCACCGCGATCCTGCGGAAGACGACCCGACTGGGCTCATTCCTCGACGACATCGAGGGATTCGACGCGGACTTCTTCGGCATCTCTCCCCGGGAGGCGGACTTCCTCGACCCGCAGCAGCGGATCGTGTTGGAGTTGGCCTGGGAGGCGCTGGGCAACGCGGGTGTGCCGCCGTTGTCGCTGCGCGGTTCGGACGCCGGTGTCTTCGTGGCGGCCAATTCCAACGACTACGGCCGCCGCCTGCTGGAGGACATTCCGCGGACCGGGGCATGGGCGGTCAACGGCACCACCTACTACGGCATCGCCAACCGCATCTCGTACTTCCTCGACCTGCGGGGCCCCAGCATGGCGGTCGACACCGCCTGTGCCGGTTCCCTCACCGCGCTGCACCTGGCCTGCCAGAGCCTGCGCGAGGGGGAGATCCCGCTGGCCGTCGTCGGCGGGGTCAACATCATGGCCAGCCCGACCCTGTTCGTCGCCCTGGACGCGGCCGGGGCGACCGCCCCGGACGGGCGCAGCAAGGCGTTCGCCGCCGACGCCGACGGCTACGGCCGGGGCGAGGGCGCCGGCGTGGTGGTGCTCAAGCGGCTGTCCGACGCCCGCCGTGACGGCGACGAGGTGCTCGCGCTGATCCCCGGCAGCGGGGTGTTCCAGGACGGCCGCTCCGACGGGATGATGGCGCCCAACGGCTCCGCCCAGGAGCACATGCTCCGGGTGGCCTACGAGCGTGCCGGCATCGCCCCGGAGACGGTGCACTACGTCGAGGCGCACGGCACCGGCACCCCGGTCGGCGACCGGGAGGAGGCCAAAGCGTTGGCCGCCGTCTTCGGCGCCGGACGGCCCGCCGACGAGCCCTGCCTGATCGGTTCGGTGAAACCCAACATCGGTCACGTCGAGGCGGGCTCGGGCATCGCCGGTGTGATCAAGGCGGTGCTGGCGTTGCGGCACGCCGAGATCCCGCCGAGCCTGCACCGCGAGCCGAACCCGGACTTCGACTGGGCCGCCTCCGGGCTGCGGCTGATCGGCGAGCGGTCCCCGTGGCCGGCCGGCGACAGCCCGCGCCGGGCCGGCGTGTCCAGCTACGGCGTCGGCGGGTCCATCTCGCACGTCATCCTCCAGGAGGCGCCGCCCGCCGTGGCCGCCTCGACCGGGGCCACGGCCGACCCGGCGCAGGCCGGTACCGCCTCGACCGAGGTCGTCGCCGGGGCCCGGCCGTCGGTGTACCCGCTCTCGGCGATGTCCGAGGCCGGGGTGGCGGCGCTGGCCAGCCGCACCGCCGACTGGCTGGTGGAGCACCCGGGGGCGTCCCTGCCGTCGGTGGGGCACACCCTGGCGCAGCGCCGCTCGCACCTGCCGCAGCGGGCCGCCGTGCTGGCCGCCTCACCCGGGGAACTCGTCGAGCGGCTGCGGGAGGTGGCCGACGGCCGCACGACCCCGCAGGTCGCCCGGGGTCGGACGGTGGCCGATCCGGCCCCGGTGGTCTGGGTCTTCTCCGGCCACGGCGCGCAGTGGGCGGGCATGGGCCGGCAGTTGCTGCGCGACGAGCCGGTCTTCGCCGCCGCCGTCGACGCGCTGGCCGAGGTGTTCCGCGAGGAACTCGGCTGGACGCCCCGCGAGGCGCTCACCGCCGGCGGCCCGTGGAACGGCGTCGAGGTGCAGGCGTTGACCTTCGCCACCCAGGTCGCCCTGGCGCAGACCTGGCGGTCCCGGGGGCTCACCCCGGCCGCCGTGATCGGGCACTCGGTGGGGGAGATCGCCGCCGCCGCCGTCGCCGGCAGCCTGGACGTGCTGGCTGCCGCCCGGTTCGCCTGCCAGCGGGCGCGCGCCCTGGAACGCCTCCAGGGCCAGGGCGGGATGGCCATGGTCGGGCTCGGCTTCGACGAGGCCCGGCAGCGGCTCGCCGGTTCGGTCGGCGTGGTCGCCGCCATCTCGGCCAGCCCCACCTCCACCGTGCTGTCCGGGGACCGGGAGACCGTCGAGCAGATCGTGACGCGTTGGCGCGAGGAGGGGGTGGCGGTGTGGCGGGTCGACACCGACATCGCCTTCCACAGCCCGCACGTCGACGCCGCGGTGGCCGAGGTCGCCGCGGCGGCCGGTGCGCTGCGGCCCGGAACGCCCCGCACCCCCCTCTACAGCACCGCGTTGACCGACCCCCGGTCGACCGCGCCGCGTGACGGCGCGTACTGGGTGGCGAACCTGCGTGAGCCGGTGCGCTTCACCGACGCGGTGACGGCGGCGGTCGCCGACGGGCACCGGGTCTTCCTGGAGGTCTCCACCCACCCGGTGGTCACCCACTCCATCGGGGAGACCCTCGCCCACCTCGGCGTCGAGGACGCCACCGTCGTGCACAGCCTGCGCCGCGACACCGACGAGGAACGTGCCCTGCTGGCCGGCCTGGCCCGGCTGCACTGCGCGGGCGCGGCGGTGGACTGGGAGCGGCTGCACCCGACCGGTTCGTTGCTGCCGATGCCCTCGGTGGCCTGGCAGCACCGGCCGTACTGGATCTTCCCGGAGGCCCGGGCCGAGTCCGGTCCCGGCGGGGGGCACGACCCGGAGCGGCACAGCCTGCTCGGCGGCCGGATGACGGTCTCCGGCGCCCCGCCCCGGCAGGTGTGGCAGACCTACCTGGACATGTCGTCGCGGCCCTACCCGCTCGACCACGAGGTGGTCGACGTCGAGATCACCCCGGCCGCCGTCCTGATCAACAGCTTCGCCCTGGCCGCCGCGGAGGACGGCCGGCTGCCCGCGCTGGCCGACATCGTGCTGCGTACCCCGCTGGCCGTCGCGCCGCCCCGGGTGGTGCAGATCGTCCTGTCGGAGAACACCGCCCGGCTGGCCACCCGGGTCGCCCCGCAGGACGGTGCCCCCGTCGTCGACGACGAGGAATACGAGTGGATCACCCACTCGACGGCGACCATCGACTGGAGCACCGAACTGGTCGACGGCCGGGTCGACGTCGACGAGGTGCGGGCCCGGTGCCCGCAGGAGTGGTCCTGGCAGCGGGTCGACGAGATGTTCCGCCGGATGGGCGTCGGCGGCTACGCGTTCCCCTGGGACGTCGTGGAGCTGCGCCGCAACGACGAGGAGCAACTCGCCGACATCGTCATCGTGCCGCCCCCGGCGCAGGCGGCCACCAGTTGGGCGCACGTCATCGACGGCGCGCTGACCATCAGCGCGGTGCTGGTCACCCCGGAGTACGCCAGGCACCAGTGGATGTCCTCGCACATCGAGTCGGTCGTCTTCACGGGGGAACCACCGGCGCACATCACCGTCCACTCGGTGCGGTCGCCCAGGTCGCCGCAGGACACGGTGGACGTGCAGGTGGCGAACGAGCACGGCGAAGTGGTCTGCCAGGTGCGCGGCCTGCGGTTCTCCGCCATCTCGGACACCGACAGCGCGGTGGCCGCCCCCCGCGAGCTGGTGCACGAGGTGGTCTGGCGGTCGCTGGACCTCACCGTCGACGGCAGCAGCACCGAGCTGTCCCGGGTGGTCGTGGTCGGCGGTGACGCCGCCGCCGGTGACCTGGCCGGGGCGCTGGCCGGCACCGGGCTGCGTACCGTGCGGGTGGACGGCCCGGACGAGCTGGCCACGGTCGGTCTCACCCCGCGTGACGCGGTCCTGGTCGCACCGGGTGCCGGCGACGCCGGCGAGTCGGCCGAGCAGGCCGCCGAACGGTGCGGCTGGGAGCTGATCCACAGCGCGCAGGCACTGATCGAGGCCCAGGCGGCCGGGGGCGACCCGGCCGCCGCCCAGCCCCGGCTCTGGTGCCTGACCCGGGGCGTGCGGCAGGCGGTGGCGGAGCGGTCGCTGGCCCACGCCCCGCTGTGGGGCATCGCCCGGATCATCGCCGGGGAACACCCGGACCTGTGGGGTGGGGTCGTCGACCTCGCCGACGACGCCGACGTCCCCGCCGAGACCCTCGCGACGGTGCTGCGCCGGCTCACCGGCGACGAGGACGTCGTCTCGGTCACCGGTGGTGAGGTGGCGGTGCAGCGGCTCGGGCAGGTCGAGCGGCCCGCCGACGGCACCGCGTTGCAGTGCCGGCCGACCGACACCTACCTGATCACCGGTGGCCTCGGGGCACTCGGCCTGATGGTGGCCCGGTGGCTGGCCGACCGGGGGGCCCGGCGGATCCTGCTCGCCGGCCGCCGTGGCCTGCCGCCGCGCGCCGACTGGGACGGCGACCACGACGTGCGGACCCGTCGGCAGATCGACGGGGTGCTCGAACTGGAGGCGCTCGGGGTGACCGTCCGGACCCTGGCGTTGGACATCACCGACCCGGTGGAGGTCGCGGCGGCGCTCGACCCGGCCTCGCACGGCATGCCGGCGGTACGCGGCATCGTGCACGCCGCCGGCGTGGTACGCGACGCGATGGTGGACAAGGTCGACCGGGAGGGGCTGCACGACGTCCTCGGGCCCAAGGTGAACGGGGCGATGGTGCTGCACCGGCTCTTCCCCCCGGGCACGCTGGACTTCTTCGTAATGTTCTCGTCCTGCGGGCAGTTCACCCGGCTGACCGGGCAGACCACCTACGCGGCGGCCAACTCGTTCCTGGACGCCCTAGCGGCGCACCGGCACGCCGACGGTCACACCGAGACGACCAGCCTCGGCTGGACGTCCTGGCGCGGGGTCGGCATGTCCGAGTCGATCTCGTCGACCATGCTGGAGGCCAACTCCCGTGGCCTGGACGCGATCTCGGTGACCGAGGCGTTCCGGGCCTGGGCCTTCGCCGACCGTTTCCACAGCCCGTACCACGCGATCCTGCGGGTGCTGGCGCCCACCACCAACGCCCCCCGGCTGCCGATGCTGCGGGAGCTGACCGCGACCAGGTCGACCACCGAGGGCGGCACCGGTCAGGCGTTCAGCGTCGACTGGGTCGACACCCCGGAGCAGGAGCTGCGGGAACTGGTCACCGCCGACGTGCGGGAGCAGGCCGCCGCCGAGCTGAGCCTGGCCGCCGAGGACCTGGAGCTGCGCCGGCCGCTGGTCGAGCTGGGCGTGGACTCGGTGATGACGGTGGCGCTGCGGGTGCGGCTCCAGGGCCGGTACGGCCTGGAGCTGCCGCCGAACATCCTGTGGAACAAGCCGACCATCGCCGCCCTGGCCGACCACATCGTCGACAGTCTGCGCCCCGCGGAGCCCACCGACGACGACCCGGCCGACGACCCGGCCGCGTTGCGGGTGGGCTGACCCCCACCTGCGGCGATCCCGCCGTACCCCGGCCGGTGCACCCACCGGCCGGGGTACGGCTATTTCTCGTCCGCCCCCGGAAACGATTTCTCGGAAACGGTCTCCGACATCGCAATCGCGGAGATGTCAGCGGTGTCGGACCGCCGGAGGATAGGGGGGACGGACGGACCGTTCGGGGGTGAATGTGTCCACTGTCCGCAGTAGTCCCAGGAGAGGAAGCGACCACGATGTCCACTGGTACCCAGGTGGCTCCGGCCATTGACGGAGAAAAGGCACTCGACGCGTATTACGGGTCGTTCACCAGCGACCAGGAAAAGGAGGTCCTCACCGTTCCGTTGCGCCTGGTGCAGGCCTGGTCCCGCAACGACGCCGCCGGGGTGGCGAATGCGTTCACCGAGGACGGCGTGATGATCCTGCCGGGTGACGTGTTCAAGAAGGGCCGCGACGAGATCCGCTCGTTCATGGCCGCCGCGTACGCCGGGCCGTTCAAGGGCACCGGGGTCACCGGCCGCCCGGTCGACGTGCGGATCATCGCCGACGACGCCGCCCTGATCCGTACCCACGGTGGCATCCTCGCCGCCGGCCAGACGGACATCGCGGAGGAGCTGGCCGTGCGTTCCACCTGGGTCGTCGTCAAGCGCGACGGCCAGTGGCAGCTCGCCGGCTACCAGAACAGCCCGCGCGGCGCCGGCGCGACGCTGCGCTGGTGACCGGTCACCCACTCGGACAGGAGGAGACAGCATGAGCACCGAGGGCGCATCGCTCGTGGCCGGCGCCAAGCAGTGGGCCTCGTACTACGGCGACTTCCCCAACGGGGTGGAAGGGGCGGTGCTGACCGCGCCGCTGCGCTGCCGGGCGGCGTGGGACGCCAACGACGCCGAGGGCTTCGCCTCCCTCTTCATCGACAACGGCAGCATGCTGGTCGGCGACAACCAGCTGATGAGCCGCGACGAGATCCGGTCCTACCTCGGCGAGCTGTTCGCCGGCCCGTACAAGGGCTCCCGGTTGACCCTGGAGTTCAGCGAGATCCAGGTCGTCTCGGAGTCGATGGCGCTGGCGGTCAGCGTCGGCGGGGTCGTCTACGCCGACGCCGCCGCCCTCGCCCCGGGCGACAACGTCCGCATCATGTGGGTCGTCGTCAAGCAGGACGGCGACTGGCGGATCGCCTCCTACCAGAGCAGCCCGATCACCGGCTGAACCGGTCCCGGCCAGCGCCGGGGGCGACGAGCGCCCCGGTGCGCGCCGGGTGACCAGCGGGCCGTCCAGGGCCGGGACGACGAGGGGTCGGCCCGGCCCTGGACGACGAGAGGAGAAGAGGAACCGATGACCACGACCATGGCACCCTGGGGAGACGCCTCGGCGCTGCTGGCCGCCGCAGGTGTCCCCGAGGACCCGTCCTACTACCGGGGGTACACCGACGCCGACGAGCGGGCGGCGTTGACGGTGGCCATGCGCATCCAGGCGGCCTGGGCGGCCAACGACGCCGACATGTTCGCCGACGTGTTCACCGACAACGGCAGCCTGCTGATGCGCGACGAGCAGCTCACCAGCCGGGAGGAGATCCGGGCGTACATGTCCCGGGGTTTCGCCGGGCCGCTGCGAGGCGCCCGGGTGAAGGGTTGGCCGGTCGAGGTCAGCTTCCTCACCGACGACGTCGCTCTGGTGGTGACCGAGGGCGGCATCATCATGGCCGGCCAGGACGACATCGCGCCGGAGAACTTCATCCGGGCCACCTGGGTGATGCTGCGCCAACCCGACGGCCAGCTCCGGCTGGTCTCGCACCAGAGCAGCCCGATCAGGGGCTGACGCCGACGCGGTCGACGACGACCGCCCGACCGCCGCGGTCGTGGTGACGACGGGATCCCGATCACGGATCACCACGGCCCCGGGGCACGCCCGGCGGGGACCGCCCGGTCCCCGCCGGTGGCGCGGAGACCCGCGACCGACAACCGAGAACCTGACCTTGGAGGGTGCAGTGGTGTACGACTACGTCATCGTCGGCGCGGGATCAGCGGGGTGTGTCCTGGCCGCCCGGCTCACCGAGGACCCCGACGTCACGGTGTGCCTGATCGAGGCGGGTCCCCGGGACACCGCCGACAACATCCACGTCCCGGTGGCCTTCGGCACCCTGTTCCGCACCGCCCTGGACTGGGACTACGACACCCACGAGGAGCCGGCGCTGGGTCGGCGGCGGGTCTACCTGCCCCGGGGGCGGGTGCTGGGCGGCACCAGCTCGATCAACACGATGGTCTACATCCGGGGCGCGCGCGGCGACTTCGACGGCTGGGCGCAGCCCGGCTGGGGCTTCGACGACCTGCTGCCGTACTTCAAGCGGTCCGAGGACAACGAGCGGGGGGCGTCGACCTACCACGGGGTCGGCGGGCCGATGGCGGTCTCCGAGGGGCGGGCCAACAACCCGATGTCGTCGGCGTTCGTCGAGGCGGCCACCGACGCCGGCTACGGGGCCAACGACGACTTCAACGGCGCGGGGCAGGAGGGTTTCGGCTTCTTCCAGCTCACCCAGCGCGACGGCCGCCGGGAGAGCACCGCGACCGCGTTCCTGCACCCCGCCCTCGACCGGCCCAACCTGACCGTGGAGACCAACGTCCACGTGCACCGGGTGCTGATCGAGAACGGTCGGGCGGTCGGGGTGACCGGGACCCGGCTGGACGACACGCTGACCGTCACCGCCTCCCGGGAGGTCATCCTCGCCGCCGGGGCGTACAACTCGCCGCAGCTGCTGATGCTCTCCGGGGTCGGCCCGGCCCCGCTGCTGGGCGCGCTCGGCGTGCCGGTGCTGCTGGACCAGCCGCAGGTGGGGCAGAACCTCCAGGACCACGCGCTGATCCCGCTGGTCTACACCCACTCGCAGCCGATCAGCCTGCTCGCCGCCAACCAGCCCGAGCACCTGCAACGCTTCATGGCCGAGGGGCGTGGCCCGATGACGGCCAACGGGCCGGAGGCCGGCGGCTTCGTGCGTACCCGCGACGACCTGACCGCCCCGGACGCGGAGTTCCTGGCCGCGCCGGTGATGTTCGCCGACAGCGGGCTCGGCACCCCCACCCACCACTCGATCTCGTACGGCCCGTCGATGATCGCCCCGCGCAGCCGGGGGTACGTGCTGCTGGCCTCGGCCGACCCGACGGCCAAGCCGAAGATCGTGCACAACTACTTCCAGGACGAGCGCGACCTCGACGACGCGGTCGCGGCGACCCGGATCGGCATCCGGATCGCCCAGCAGAAGGCGCTGGCCCCGTACACCGAGGGACAGTTCGCGCCGCCGGCCTCGGACTCCGACGAGGACCTGCGGCACTACGTCCGGCAGTACGCCCACTCGATCTTCCACCCGGCGGGCACCTGCGCGATGGGCGCCGTGGTCGACGAGCAGTTGCGGGTCAACGGGCTGGAAGGGCTGCGGGTGGTCGACGCCAGCGTCATGCCCACCCTGGTCCGGGGCAACCCGAACGCCGCCGTGATCGCCATCGCGGAAAAGGCGGCGGACCTGATCGCCGGGGTCGCGCCGCTGCCCCGGCAGGCCGAGGCGGTCGCCCGGTGACCTGCCTCCCGCCCACCGACCCGTCCGTTCCGGTGGGCGGCGTCCTGTCCGCCGACCGTACCCGCACAGGAGGAGTGAGATGACCAGCGCGACCGAGGCCCCCCCGAGGGAAGAACTGGTACGCCGCGCCAGCGAGCTGGTGCCGCTGCTGCGCCGGCACGCCAGCTGGCAGGAGGAGAACCGGCGGCTGCACGACGAGACGGTCGAGGCGCTGGCCGACGCCGGCCTGTTCCGGATGCGGGTGCCGCGCCGCTACGGCGGCTACGAGTCGGACACCCGCACCCTGCACGAGGTGATGGTGGAGCTGGGCCGGGGCGACGGCTCGGTGGCCTGGACGGCGTCGGTGTGGGCGATCCCCGGCTGGATGGTCGGGATGTTCCCCGACGCGGTGCAGGACGAGGTCTACTCCACCCCCGACGTGCGGATCTGCGGGACGTTGAGCCCGTCGGCCAGCGGCACCCCGAAGCCCGGCGGCGGGATGGTGCTCAACGGCAGCTGGAGTTTCATCAGCGGCGCCCTGCACAGCCACTGGCAGGAGGTCATCGCGATGGCCCCCGCCCCGGACGGGGTGAACCAGTGGCCGGTGATGGCCCTGGTGCCGCTGTCCGACCTGGAGATCGTGGACGACTGGTACACCGCCGGCCTGCAGGGTTCGGGCAGCATCACCACGGTGGCCCGGGACGTCTTCGTGCCGCAGGAGCGGATCGTGCCGATGCCCGCCGTGCTCCAGGGGCAGAGCGCCTCGGCGCTCAACCGGGACCTGCCGATGTACCGCAACCCGCTGCTCGGGGTGGCGAACGCCTCCTCGGCCGGTACGGTGATCGGGCTGGCCCGGGCGGCCCGGGAGTTCTTCCTGGAGCGGCTCGACCGCAAGATCACCTACACCGACTACGCGACGCAGCGGGAGGCCCCGGTCACCCACCTGCAGCTGGCCGAGGCGACCATGAAGATCGACGAGGCCGAGTTCCACGCCCAGCGGATCACCGACCTGGTCGACACCAAGGGCGTCAGCGGTGAGCCGTGGACGCTGGAGGAGCGGGCCCGGACCCGGGCCGACATCGGGGCGATCTGCCAGCTCGGGCGGGCCGCCGTCGACCTGCTCGGGATGGCCAGCGGTGGCTCGTCGATCCTGCGCCAGGCCCCGATGCAGCGGGTGGTCCGGGACATGTACGCGGTCAACCTGCACGCGCTGATGGTCCCGTCGACGAACCTCGAACTCTACGGTCGGGTGCTGTGCGGGCTGGAGCCCAACTCGCCGTACATCTGAGTGCCGCCCGCCGGGCACGGCGGACGGTGGGACGAAGAAACGGACCCGCGGCACCGGTCGGTGCCGCGGGTCCGCCCGCATGTGCGGGTCGTCACATGTCGGGGCCACCTGCGCCGAGCACCGGACGGACCTCGACGAGGCCGAAGTTGGCCTCCGGGATCCGGGCGGCGTGCCCGACCGCCTGCTCGATGGTGTCGCACTCGATCAGGTAGATCCCGGCGACGTACTCCTTGACCTCGGGGAACGGGCCGTCGGTGGTGGTGACCTTGCCGTCGCTGACCAGGACCTTCTTGGCCTGACCCTGGTCGGCGAGGGCCTCGGAGACGATCAGCTCGCCCGACTCGGCCAGATCCTCCACCAGCGACATGTGCGCCTTGAAACCCAGCTCCCGCTCGGTGTCGGACATGTTCTGCCAGGCGTCCCGGGTCTGCTGGTTGTGGCTGATCATGATCAGGTACTTCATGGGTGCCTCCTGAAGGCTCGAACTATTTGCTTACCCGTATGTCGAAACCAACGAGCCAGCTTCGACATCCAGGCAGAAGCGCACGTGACGTGCGCCGATGTCGAGGAGGGCACATGAGCACCGGTACCACACCGAGTTCGGACGAGGCGCTTGACGCGTCCGCGGACCGGCCGGATCCCCGTCGGTGGAAGGCGCTGGCGCTGCTCGGCTTCGTCCAGTTCATGTTCGTCATCGACATGACCGTGGTCAGCGTCGCGCTGCCGCGCATCCAGGGCGAACTCGACATGTCCCGGACCGGGCTGGCCTGGGTCGTCAACGGCTACGTGCTGATGGCCGGCGGTCTGCTGCTGTTCGGCGGCCGGCTCGCCGACCTGTTCGGTCGGCGGCGGATCTTCGTCACCGGCGTGGTCATCTTCGCCATCGCCTCGGTCATCTCCGGGGCCGCGATGAACCCCGAGATGCTCATCTACAGCCGCTTCCTCCAGGGCGTCGGTGAGGCGCTGGCCGCCCCGGCCGCGCTGGGCATCGTCTTCCTGCTCTTCTCGGCCCCGGCCGACCGGGTCAAGGCGGTCGGCATCTGGGGTGGCCTGTCGGGCCTGGCCGGCACGCTCGGCCCGGTCGTCGGTGGGCTCATCGTCGCCGACGCCAGCTGGCGCTGGATCTTCTACGTCAACGTCCCGGTCGCGGTGATCGCGCTGGCCCTGGTGGGCCGGCTGGTCGGCGAGACCCGGATGGAGCGCACCGGGCAGAAGTTCAACTTCGCCGGCGTGCTGACGGCCACGGCGGGTCTGGTGGCCATCGTCTACGGCCTGCTCCAGGCCGCCGAGCGGTCCTGGCTGTCGACGCAGGTGCTGCTGCCGCTCTTCGGCGGTCTGGCGCTGATCGGGCTGATGCTGCTGATCGAGTCGCGGGCCGCCGCACCGCTGATCCCGCTGCGGTTCTTCACCAACCGCACCCGCGCGGTGGGTTACCTGGTCGGTCTGACCCTCTCCTGCGCCTTCTTCGGGTTCACCTTCCTGACCACCCTCTTCGAGCAGCAGGTGCTCGGCTACTCGCCGCTCAAGGGCGGCCTCTCCTTCATCCCGGTGGGTCTGGGCATCGCCTTCGGCGTCGGGCTGTCCACCGGCATGATCCCGAAGTTCGGCGTCAAGCCGGTGATCATCGTGGGTCTGCTCGGGGTCACCGGCGGCCTGTTGCTGCTCAGCGGGATCTCCGTCGACACCCACTACGCCAGCGGCATCCTGCCCGGCATGCTGGTGCTGGGCGTCTTCTTCGGCCTGGCGATGCCCGGCACCGCCAACACCGCGCTCTACAAGGTGGGCACCCAGGACACCGGGCTCGCCTCCGCCATGCAGAACGTGATGCAGCAGGTCGGTGGCGCGCTCGGCCTGTCGGTCCTGGTGGCGCTGGCCCTGCGGTTGGGCGGGGACCGGCTCGCCGAGGGGGTGAACGCGAGGGTCGCGGCCACCGAGGGGTACGTGCTGTCCTACCGGGTCTCCGCGGTGCTGCTCCTGGTCGTCGCCCTCGTCGTGCTCCTGCTGCTGGAGAAGATCGGCATCCAGGGCGACTGGGCCACCCCCGACGACAAGACGCCGTCCGACAAGACCACCGCCGACGCCCCGTTGGCCGGTACCGGCGACGCCGACACCCCGTCGGGTGCCCCGGCCGCCGCCGACGACCGGACCGGTGCTCCACCCGCACGTTGACCGGTCGGCGTCCGGGTGGTTGCCGCCGCCCGGACGCCGTTCCCGCCCCGCACTGACCCACCCCCCCGGGTCGGTGCGGGACGGGCCGGCCGGCCCTTCCCCCGGGCCGGCCGGCAGCCCGGGACCGGCCGCACCGGTCCCGGTGTGCCACCCGGACCGTCCCCCCGGTCCGGGCCGGAGAACCTGCCGTCCCCCCGGCAGGCGTCAGCCCCGCCGGATCCCCCTTCCGGCGGGGCTGACTCGGCCCACGCGACCACCGGCGCCCGCGCGGCGCGGCGGCCGGTGTGCGGCGGTCAGTGTGCGGCGGTCTGCGGCACGGCCACCTCGGCCGGCTCCGTGCTCCGGCGACGCCGCCCGTTGAGCAGCGCCCCGATGAACGTGTAACGGACCAGGTAGCGGTAGCTGAGCAGGGTGAGGGGATAGGTGACCAGCAGGATGGCCGGGAACTTGACGAACCACGGCACCGCCACCTGCGACACCGCCGCCTGTAGCGCCATCACCAGCGGGAGGTGGACGACATAGACCCAGTACGACGCGTCGGCCACGTACCGGATCGACGGGTTCGGCCGGGACAGGTGCCGCATGGCCGCCCCGATCAGGCCCATCGTCCACGCCCACACGGCCAGCGTGTAGACGACCGCGTAGCCGATCTTGTGCCAGCCCAGCGACTCGGGTTCGGTGTCCGGGGTGAGCCCCACCATGGCCAGCGCGATCGCGGTGAGCACGACCGCCGCCACCAGGTTACGGGGGTACCGCCGCTCCCACACCCGGATCACGTCCACCTGGCGGTTGAGCAGCCAGCCGAAGCCGAACGCGCACCCGTAGGCGACCAGGCCCACCGGGTTGGGGATCAGCCCGTTCTCGGCCGGCGGCACCCCGTACCAGAGCAGCCAGTCCTGCTTGAGCAGGAAGGCGACGCAGAGCGGGGCGCCGACGACCAGCGGGGTGAGGTCACGGGCGACGACGTTCCGGACGATCGGGTCGACCAGTCCGCTGCGCCGGCTGCCGTCGGGGTCGAGCAGGTTGACCACCGCGCGGACGACCAGTGCCAGCACGTAGAGGACCAGCAGCCAGTAGAGGAACCACAGGTGGGTCAGCGGGAAGGTGTGCAGGGTCATCGGGGTGGCCCCGGGCACCTCCTCACCGGCCAGGTTCGCCGCGATGATGATCGCCACCACGGTGGAGACCATCACCACCGGCCAGAAGATCGCCAGTGGGGCGAGGATGCGCACGGCCCGGTTGCGGACGAACCCGGCGGTGCCGCGCCGGTGCAGCAGCAGCCGGGCGAAGAAGCCGGCGATCAGGAAGAACAGCGTCATCCGGAACACGTGGATGACGAAGTAGGTGCCGTTCATCACCGGGCTCGTCGACACGTCCCCCACCACCCAGGTGCGGGGCTCCAGGAAGGACAGTGTCGTGTGCAGCACGACGCCGAGGAGCAGGGCTCCCGCGCGTACCGCGTCGAGGGCGTGCAGTCGTTCGGAGGCGCTCGTGGCGGCGCCGGGGACAGGGGTCGAGGGGATGGCCATGTTCTGCTCTCCACTACCCGCGGTCTCGGGTCCGTCCCGATTCCGCGCGTTCGTCGGGCGTCGGGAATAGGCGGCGCCGGTAGCCCCGGAAGAGGCGGTGCGTGCTCCGGGCCGACCGGCCGGACAGCACTGAGGGAGTTGCTGTCGACCGCTACGGGGAGGCTATAAAACATAGACAATCATGGTCATCCGCGCTTGCGTCAAAATTGTTTCATCTTTCGGTTGCCGGCATCGGCCTTTCGGCCTTTCCGGCTAATTCGTCGTTTCTGCGTCTCGGTCGGGAGCGAATTCGGGAGCCCGTGGGCCGCCGGACTCACCGACCGGTCAGGCCCGTTGGGTCGCGCGTAGCCGCAGGAACCGCTGCTCCGGGACGCTGAGCGTCGCCTGGGCGGCCAGCAGGTAGTGCCGCCGGGCCTCCGCCCGGTCACCGAGCAGGTCGAGCAGATGGGCCCGCACGACGTGCACCCGGTGGTTACCGGCCAGCACCGGATCGGTCTGGGCGGCGGTCAGCTCCGCGAGCGCGGCCTCCGGCCCGTCCACCATGGCGACCGCCACGATCCGGTTCAGGGCGACCATCGGACCGGGCGCGATGCGCCGCAACAGGTTGTAGAGCCCGAGGATCTGGGGCCAGTCGGTGTCCTCGGCACGGGCCGCCTCGTCGTGCACCGCCGCGATCGCCGCCTGCACCTGGTACGGCCCGACCGGCGCAGTCGCCAGGGTGCGGGTGATCAACGCGACGCCCTCCGCGATGGCCCGCCCGTCCCACCGGGACCGGTCCTGCTCGGCCAGCGGAATGAGCGCCCCGTCCGGGCCGGTGCGGGCCGGCCGTCGGGCGTCGGTGAGCAGCATCAGCGCCAGCAGCCCGGTGACCTCCGGTTCGTCGGGCAGGCGCTCGTGCAGTTGCCGGGTCAGCCGGATCGCCTCGGCGGTCAGCTCGATCCGGTTGAGCGCCGGCCCCGAACTGGCCGTGTAACCCTCGTTGAAGATCAGGTAGAGGACCTCCATCACGGCGGCCACCCGGGCCGGCCGATCCTCGGGCGCCGGCATCCGGAACTCGGCGCCACTGGCCCGGATGCGCTGCTTGGCCCGGCTGATCCGTTGGGCGACGGTGGACTCCGGCACCAGGAACGCCCGGGCGATCTCGGCGGTGCTGAGCCCGCCGACCGCCCGCAGGGTGAGCGCCACCTGGGAAACCCGGGTGAGCGCCGGATGGCAGCAGAGCATCAGCAGGGTCAGCGTGTCGTCCACGGCGGAGACCCGACCGGGCTCCGGGGCGGTCAGGGCGGCCACCGCACGTTCCCGGCGGCGGCGGGCGGCGTCGTTGCGCCACAACTCCGTCCAGCGGCGGGAGGCGACCGTGGTCAGCCAGCCCCGGGGGTTGGCCGGCAACCCTTCCTCCGGCCACTGCACGGCCGCCGCGAGCAGGGCCTCCTGCACGGCGTCCTCACAGGTGTCGAAGCCGCCGTGCAGGCGTACCAGGGTGGAGAGCACCTGCGGCGCGTGCTCGCGCAGCAGGTCCTCGACGTCGGTGGTGACGGTCACGCGTCCGGCCGGGCGGCGTCGAGGACCGGGCGCACCTCGACCAGGCCGAGTTGCGCCTCCGGCACCCGGGCCGCGTGCGCCACCGCCTGCTCGATGGTGTCGCACTCCACCAGGTAGAAGCCGGCGAGATACTCCTTCACCTCGGGAAACGGGCCGTCGGTGGCGATGGTGCGGCCCCGGTCGACCCGGACCCGACGGGCCGTCGCCGGATCGGCCAGCGCTTCGGAGACGATCAGTTCACCGGCGGCGGCGAGGTCTTCGACGAGGGCGGCGTGGGCCTTGACGCCCAGTTGCCGTTCGGTGTCGGACATGTCCTGCCACGCGTCACGAGCCTGCTCGTTGTGGCTGATCAGGATCAGATATTTCACCGCACCTCCAAGGTCGGAGATGATTGTCCCACCGGTAGGTCACAACCAGCACCGTCGCTACGACACAATACAGACGTGCAGCTCAGCGTGGGTAGGTCGACGCGGCCACAGGGTGCCGCGTCGTTTTCGTCGGTGGGGTCGGCGACATCGGGTCGGCTGGTCGGCGAGGGCAGCCGAAAAGGAATTCGTCCTCTCGACTTCAGGCGTTTCCCCGTCGGTCATCCCCGGGCGGCGACGAAATCCAGGATCGACGCTCCGACATAGTCGATCATCTCGTCGGTGAGTGCCGGATAGACCCCCACCCAGAGGGTCTGCTCGGTGACGATGTCGCTGTTGGTCAGCTCGCCGACCACCCGGTAATGCTGGTTCAGGTAGGCCGGGTGCCGGGTCAGGTTGCCGGCGAACAGCTGCCGGGTGCCGATCCGCCGGTCCTCCAGGAACGCCACCAGCTCGGAGCGGGTGAACGGCGCCGCCGGGTCGACGGTGATGACGAACCCGAACCAACTCGGCTCGCTGTTCGGGGTGGCCTCGGGCAGCAGCAGGTGCGGCACCCCGTCGAGGCGCTCGCGCAGCCGACGCCAGTTGCGCCGCCGCAGCGCGGTGAACTCGTCCAGCTTGGCCAACTGGGTCAACCCCAACGCGGCCTGCAGGTCGGTCGCCTTCAGGTTGTAGCCGACGTGCGAGTAGATGTACTTGTGGTCGTAGCCCTGGGGGAGCGTGCCGAGCTGGTACTTGAACCGCTTCAGGCAGGTGTTCGACTCGCCCGGCGGACACCAGCAGTCCCGACCCCAGTCGCGCAGCGACTCGACGATCCGGGCCAACGCCAGGTTCGAGGTGAGCACGCAGCCACCCTCACCCATGGTCAGGTGGTGGGCCGGATAGAAACTCACCGTGGACAGGTCGCCGAACGTGCCGGTCAGCGCACCGTCGTAGGTGGAGCCCACCGCGTCACAGTTGTCCTCGACGAAGAACAGGTCGTGCGCGTCCGCCAGCTCCGCCATCTCCCGGGCCGGATACGGGTTGCCCAGCGTGTGGGCCAGGATGATCGCCCGGGTCTTCGGGCCGATCGCCGCGGCCACCCGCTCCACGCTGGTGTTGTAGGTGCCCAGATCGATGTCGACGAAGACCGGCACCAACCCGTTCTGCAGGATCGGGTTGACCGTGGTGGGGAACCCGGCGGCCACCGTGACCACCTCGTCGCCGGGGCGCAGCTGCCGGTCCTCCAGCAGGTCGGAGGTGAGCGCGCTCACCGCCAGCAGGTTCGCCGACGAGCCGGAGTTGGTCAGGTGCGCCTTGCGGCGGTGCATCTTGCGGGCGAACTCCGACTCGAACCTGCGGGCCAGCGGGCCGGCCGCGATCCGCATGTCCAGCGCGGCCTCCACCAGCGCCACCCGGTCCTCGGCGTCGAGCAGCGCCCCGGAGGGCCAGATCTCGGTCACCCCCGGGATGAAGGGCTGGTTGGGCTGTGCGTCCTGGTGGAACTTACGGACCTCGTCGAGCAGCAGCGCTCTACGGTCACTCATGCCCGGACTCCTTCTCGTGATCGCGACAGGTGTGCGTACCGGTGGTGGGGCCGCGCCGGTCGCCGGTCGGGCCGGATGCCGGCGGGACCCGGCGGCCGTCGGCGCTCACCGCGGCCACCGGACGGCCGACCCGCCGGCCGGCGCGGCATCGGCGGTCTCCCGCCGGGCCAACCGCGTGAGCGCCCGGACGGTCTCGGCCGGGGACGGCTGTGCCGCGACCTCGTCGGCCACCGCACCGGCCGCGACCGCGAACCGGGACTGGCCCAGCACCAGCCCCGCCGCGTCGGCCACCCCGCGCGGGGTCGCCACGTCCAACCGGACGGCCAACCCCACCCCGGCGGCGGCGATCGCCTCCGCGTTGTCCAACGCGTCGTCGAACTTGGGCAGCACGAGCTGCGGACAACCCGCGGCCAGCGCGGTCAGGGCGGAACCCTGTCCGCCGTGGTGGATCAGCAACCGGCAGGTCGCCACCAGCTCCGACAGCGGAATCCGGCCCGCGTACCGGACCGCCGACGGCAGCGGTGGCAGCTGACGGGCGGCCTCGTCGTCGATGGCCAGGACCAGTTCGGCGTCGAGGGTCGCCAGCTCCTCGACCAGCCCGGTGAGCAGACCACCCATCCCGGCGTCGGTCAGGTGCGGCAGGACGGTCCCCATGGTCAGCCCGATCCGGGGCCGCGGCGGCGGGTCGAGCAGCCACTCCGGCACCCGGGCGGCACCGTTGTACGGCACCGGCCGCAACCCCAGGTGGGCCCGGGCGTGCGGCAGCCGCAGGCTCGGCGGCCACGGGTCGAGCACCAGATCGGCCCGGGGCAGCCGGGTCAACCCGAGCCGGTGCAGGTCACCCCGGAGCACCGTCTCGGCGGCGGCCCGGTACTCGACGAGTTCCGCGACACCCCAGTGCAGCTCGACGTACGGGACACCGGCGGCGCGGGCGGCCACCGGGCCGGCGTACTCGGAGCGCTCGGCGAGCACCAGGTCCGGTCGCCAGGACCGGACGGTCGCCAGGGTACCGGCGAGGTTCCGCGACGCCATTGTCGCGAAGACCTCGCCGTGTCCGTAGGGGTCGTCCTCGATGCCGTGCGGCGAATCCGGCCGCACCAGCTCGCGGATGTCCATCCCCGGCCCGGCGGAGACCGCCGGCAGACCCGCCTGGGTCACGGTCGGCACGAAGTGCTCGGTGCAGGCGACCAGCACCTCGTGCCCCGCCGCCCGCAGCGCCCAGGCGAGCGGCACCAACGGGAATAGGTGGCCGTGCATCGGTGCGCTGGTGATCAGCACGCGCATCTGCGGCTCCGACGGCTCAGGGCGCCGCCGGAACTGCGCGGCGACGGATACCGGTAGTGACCATTACCAGTAGATCGTGGCAGAGGCCGGGAGGCCGGACACCTCCCAGCGTGCCGTCGTACCCCGCCGCCCGTACGACCACTGTGGACCGGCGGTGGTCAGCCGGCCGGGCGGACCGTCACCACGCTCGGCAGCCCGTTGTCGGCCGCCGCCTCCAGCGGGGCGACCCGGGTGCCGGTCACCGCGATACCGTCCATCCGCACCACCGGGGCGAACCAGGCCAGTTCGGTGAGCCGGGCCACCGCCTGCTGGAACAACCCCGCCTGGGTGGTCGGCTCCGGCTCGGCGACCGCCCGCTGCAGCAACTGCTTCAACTGCGCGTCGTCGGTGGCATACGGGTTGAACGGGTTGGCCACCGGCCGCATGAAGTCCAGTGAGGACAGGTAGGTCGGCAGGTTGCCGTAGCCGAACGCGGTGACCGGGAACTTGCGCGACATCACGTGCTCCAGCCACTGCGGCACCTGGGTGTCGGTGGTCAGCTCGACGGTCACCCCGATCTTCTTCCACTGCCCGGCCACCACCTGCGCGACGGCGGCGATGCCGGGGGTGTGCGCCTCGGCCTTCACGGTGAAGCCGTTCGGGTAACCCGCCTCGGTGAGCAGCGCCTTGGCCCGGTCCGGGTCGTACGGGTAGCGGTCGTCCAGGGCCGCCTGGTAGCCGTCGAAGCCGGGGGCGGCGATCTGGCTGGTCGGGTGCGCGAACTCGCCGAAGATGGTCTTGGCGATCGTGGCCCGGTCGATGGCGTGGTTCAACGCCTGGCGTACCCGCACGTCGCGCAGCGGCGCGGCGACGGTGCCGTCGCGGTCGGCGAGCACCATGCCGAGCACCGCCACGCTCGCCGTGATGTGCTTGAGCCCGGCGGCGACGACGGCCGGACCGGCGTCGGCGTTGAGCGCGGCGTAGTCGATCTGCCCCGCCTGGATGGCCTGCACGGTGGCGTTCGCGTCCGGCAGCACCCGGACCACGACCTTCTTCCAGTGCTGCCCCTCCTTGTTCCAGTACCGGGGGTTGGGCAGGTAGGTGTAGTGGTCGCCGGCCACCGTGCCGGCCGGGTCGAGCTGGTACGGGCCGGCCCCGAAGGTGCGCTGGGCGAGCTGGCCCGGATCGGTCAGCCCGGCGGGGGAGACCACCGAGCCGGACAGGATCGCCTGGCTGAACAGCTGCCGCATCACCGGGTTCGGGGCGCTGTTGGTGACCACCACCGTGGCGGCGTCGGGTGCGGTGACGCTGGTGATGGTGGCCGCCCAGGTCTTCGCCTTCGGGCTGACCGTCCGCATGTACTCCAGCGACTTGACCACCGCCGGGGCGTCCAGCGGGGTGCCGTCGGCGAAGGTCAGCCCCGGGCGCAGCTTGAGCTGGAAGACCTTGTTCTGCCGGTCGACGTAGCCGAACGACTCGGCCAGCTCCCCGGTGAACGTCCGGTCGGCGTTCATCCGGATCAGTGGGGCGTACGCCAGCGCCACCGTCGGAATGTTGTTCAGGTCGATGTTGGCCTTGTAGGGGTCCAGCGTCGGCGGGGCCGCCACCGCCATGGTCAGGACGGCGTCGTCGGCGCCGCCCCCCGGCTCGGCGGTGCCGGAACAGGCGGTCAGCGAGCCGACCGTGAGCAGCGCGGCGGCGACCAGGACTCGTACCTGGTGGACGCTTCGGCGCGGACGATGCGCGAACATGGCCATCCTTTCCCGGCGGACGCCGGTGTCGAGGGGGAGCAGGGTGTGTGGTCAGGAGGTCGGGTGCCGGTCGGCTGCCGGGTCGACCCCGAGGTCGGGGGCCGGACCGGCCGGGGGCGGCTGCCGGGCGAAGGCGGCCAGCGCGGCGCGGGCCCGGACGGGGTCCGGCACCGGCACGGCGGCCAACAGCGCACGGGTGTACGGGTGCGTGGGCCGCCGGTACACGGTCTCGGCGTCACCGGCCTCGACCACCCGTCCCCGGTGCAGCACCACCATCCGGTGCGACAGGTGCCGCACCACCGCCAGGTCGTGGGCGATGAACAGGTGACCGAAACCGAGCTCGGCCTGCAGATCGGCGAGCAGGTTGATGATCTGGGCGCGGACGGACAGGTCCAGCGCGGACACCGGCTCGTCGGTGACCAGCAGGCGGGGGCTGCCGACCAGGGCCCGCGCCAGGGCGATGCGCTGCCGCTGCCCACCGGAGAACTGCCCCGGATAGCGGTGCGCCGCCTCGGCCGGCAGGCCCACCCGGTGCAGCGCCTCGGCGACCAGCACCCGCCGCCGCGCCGGGTCGACGCCCCGCCGGTTGAGCAGCGGCTCGACCAGGCTGTCGCCGATCCGGCGGGCCGGGTTGAGCGAGCTGAACGGGTCCTGGAACACCAGCTGCACGTCGCCGCTGAGCGCCCGGCGCTGCCGCCGGCCGGCACGGGTGACGTCCACCCCGTCGATGAGGATCCGGCCGTCGGTCACCGGCGTCAGGCCCAGGACCGCGCGGGCGATCGTCGACTTGCCCGAACCGGACTCACCGACCAGCCCGACCGTCTCACCGGCGGCCACGGTCAGGCTCACCCCGTCCACCACCCGCGTCGCCGACCGTCGGTGTCCGAGGTCGACCACCAGGTCGTGCACCGCGAGCAACGGCCGCCCGCTCACGCCGCCGCCCGGTCCTCGTCCGGCCGTACGCAGCGTACGGCGTGGGCCGGGCCGAGCCGGTCCAGCGGCACCGGGGCGTGCCGGCAGGACTCGGTGGCCAGCGGGCAGCGCGGCGCGAACCGGCACCCCGTCGGCCACTGCCCGGGGGCGGGCACCGTGCCGGTGATCGTGGGCAGCCGGCCCGCCCGGGACGCCCGGTGCGGATCGGCCGCCAGCAACCCCCGGGTGTACGGGTGCCGGGGGCGGGCGAACAGCTCGGTCACCGGGCAGGACTCGACGACCTGACCGGCGTACATCACCACCGCCCGGTCACAGAGCGCCGCGACCACCCCCAGGTCGTGGGTCACCAGCAGCACGGCCAACCGCCGTTCCCGGCTGGTCCGGGCGAGCAGGGCCAGGATCTCGGCCTGCCGGGTCACGTCCAACGCGGTGGTCGGCTCGTCGGCGATCAGCAGCTCCGGGTCCCCGGCCAACGCGAACGCGATCGCCACCCGCTGGGCCATCCCGCCGGACAACTGGTGCGGATACCGTCGCGCGGCGGTATCCGGTTCGGGTAGGCCGACGTCGCGCAGCAGCGCCAGCACCCGGGCCCGGGCCGGTCGTCGACCCAGCCCGGTGTGCCGGCGGACCGCCTCGGCGAGTTGCACGCCGACGCGCAGGGTCGGGTCCAGGCTCACCATCGGGTCCTGCGCGACGTAGCCGATCCGGCGGCCCCGCACCGTGCGCCACTGCCGGTCGCCGGCCCTGACCAGGTCGAGGCCGGCGAAGTGGCAGCTGCCGGTGAGCTGCCCGTCACCCGGGGGCAGCCCGAGGATGCTCAGCGCGGTGACCGTCTTGCCGCAGCCCGACTCGCCGACCAGTCCGACGATCTCCCCCGGACCGACGTCGAGGTCGACGTCGCTGACCACGGTGGTGCCGGTCCGCGCCCCCCGGCCGGGACCACCCGGGAGCTGGACCGACAGGCGGCGTACCGACAGCAACGTGTCGGCGTGGCCCGGCCGGCCGGCCGGCGGCGGTTCGACGGGGTGGGCGGGCGCGGACCCCACGGGGTGGGGCGGTGCGGACCCCGTGGGGTGGGTTCCGCGCCGGCCGGACCGCCGGCGTCGGCGGGCCAGTTTCGTCGTCGCCCAGGCGGCGGTCGCGCCGTCGCGGGCGGCGTCGCCGAGCAGCACGAAGGAGAGCACGGTCAACGCGACCGCCAGCCCCGGCGGAACCAGGGCCCACGGGTGGCGGACGATGACCATCCGGGCCTCGTCGATCATGCCGCCCCAGCTCGGCTCCGGCGGTGGGGGCCCGAACCCGAGGAAGGCCAGGCTCGCCTGCATCACCAGGGCGATCGCCGCGACCAGGGACGCCTGGACGATGACCAGGCCGCGCAGCCGGGGCAGCACGTGGCGGCGCAGGATCTGCGGCGTGGAGAGCCCGGCCAGCCGGGCCGCCGCGATGAACAGCTCCTCCCGGGTCGACCGGGTGGCGGCCCGGACCACCCGGATCAGGCCGGAGGAGAGCAGCAACCCGAAGGTCAGCATGGCGGTCGTGACGTCGCCCGGGAAGACGGCCACCACCACCAGCAGGATCACGATGGCCGGCAACGAGAACAGCAGGTCGGCCAGCCGGCCGACCAGCGCGTCGACGACCCCGCCGAGGTAGCCGGCGAGCAGGCCCAGACCCACCCCGACCACGGTGGCCGTCAGCACCGCCACCAGCACCCCCCACAGCGTGCCCGCCGCGCCGTACGCGAGCCGGCTGAGCAGGTCCTGGCCGAGGCGGTCGGTGCCCAGCGGGTGGGCGGCCGACGGCCCCCCCAGGGCGGCCGGCAGGTCCTGGTCGACCGGGTCCCGGCCGGTGACCAGCTCAGGGTGCAGGGCGCAGGCCAGCACCAGCAGCAGCCACAGCACGGCGAGCAGCACCAGCGGGCGGCGCGACACCCGCACCGCCACCGCCGCCGGCCGGCTCACCGGGCCCCCACCCGGGGGTCCAACCACGCCTGGGCGAGGTCGGCGAGCAGGCCGATCACCACGACGATCAGGGTGTAGCAGACCACCGCCCCCTGGAGGACCGGAATGTCGTGCTGGGCGGCGGCGAGCGCGGCCCCGGAGCCCAGGCCGGGCAGGCCGAAGATGTTCTCGATCAGCACGGTCGCGCCGAGCAGGCTGGCGGAGATCACTCCCAGCAGCGCGACCACCGGCACCGCGGCGGTGCGCAACGCGTGCCGGTAGACGATCGAGCGGATGGACAGGCCGTTGGCCTGCATCACCCGTACGAAGTCGCGGCTCAACACGTCCAACATGGAGTCGCGGGTCTGTTTGGCCACCGCGGTGACCGCCGCCAGCGACGTCGCGGCCACCGGCAACGCCAGCGACCGCAGCCACCCCACCGGGGACTCCCCGAAGGGGACGTAGCCGGTGGCCGGGAACAGCCGCCACCGCACCGCCAACCAGGTGATCAGCACCAGGGCCAGCCAGAATCCGGGTACGGCGAGACCCACCACGGAGGCCACGTCGACCAGCCGCCCGAGCGGTCCACCCCGGACGGCGCTGAGCACGCCGAGGGCGGTGCCGACCACCCCGACGGTCAGCGTGGCCAGCAGGATCAGCGACAGCGTCGGGGCCAACCGGCTGGCGATCAGCGGGCCGACCGCGGTGCCGGTGCTCACCGACCGGCCCAGGTCACCGTGCACGGCGTCGACCAGCCAGCTGAGGTACTGCACGGTCAGCGGGCGGTCCAGCCCCATCTGCCGGTGCAGGGCCTCGACCTGTTCGGGCGGGGCCAGCGGGCCGAGCACCGTGCGGGCCGGGTCACCGGGCACCAGGGAGATCAGCAGGAAGCACAGGACCGACACGACGAACAGCAACGGCCCGGTCCAGGCCAGCCGGCGCAGGACTAGCCGGACCATGGCCACCGGTGGCCGTCCGCACCGGCACCCCGCCGGGTGTCGATCCCCCCTGTGGACGTACGGCCGGCCGGGTCGCCGACGTGGTCGAATCTGATGGCGTCACGCTCCAGCCGTCGGTGGTCAGGGTCGACCCACCGACGTCCGTGATCAGCGGCGCGTCAGGGGCCGTGTCCACGCTGGCAGAGCGGAGGCGCGGTTGTCTTCCGCAGACGTGCTCACCCGGTGGGTTTCCCGGGGCCGCCACCGGTGTGCGCCAGGACTGCCGGCACGAGCGTGTCCCACGTCGCGCGGGGCGGCATCTGGTGCCCCACCCCGGGCAGCGGCAGCAGCCGGGCGACCGGGAGTTCGTCGGCCAGCGCCTGCCCGTGCCCGTACGGGAAGAGCGGGTCCTCGGTGCCGTGCACCACCAGGGCCGGTACGGTGATCCCGCCCAGCGCGTCGCGGTACTCCGCCCCGCCGTCGATCGACCAGTGGTTGGCCAGGCTGGCCCGGATGTCGACGGTCCGCGCCACCGCCCGCGCCACGAGTTCCCGAAGCTCCGCCCCGGCCAGCGCGACGCTGCCGGTCAACGGTCGCTGACCGGTGGCGATGTGCTCCACGACGGAGTCCGGGTCGGCCCAGTCCGGGTCGGGGCGGGACTCGCCGAAGCTGGCCATCAGCGACTTCGACATCGGCGGCAGGTCGTTGTAGGGGCGCTCGCCGATCCGCAGGGCGGGACTGGTCGAACTCAACGTCAGCGAGGCGACCCGCTGTGGATGCTCCACGGCCAGCCGCTGCGCGATCGCGCCGCCCATCGAGATGCCCCACACGTGGGCGGCCCCCAGGTCGAGCTGCTCCACCAGGGCGGCGGCGTCGGCGACCAGGTCGTCGAAGTGGTAGTCGGGGGAGCCGGCCGGCCAGCCGGTGGACCGGCCGGTGTCGCGGTGGTCGTAGCGCACCACGTACCGGCCGCCGTCGGCGAGGCGCCGGCACAGCCCGTCGGCCCACCAGTCCATCGAGTTGGACGCCCCGCTGACCAGCAGCAGGGCCGGGTGCTCCGGCGAGCCGAAGGTGCCCACGCAGAGCCGCACGCCGTTGGCGGGGACGTGTCGTTCCGTCCCCGCCAACAGGTCCTCGTCGCCAACGGTCCGATGTGTACTCAAGATGGTCTCCTCATGCCTCGGACCACGCGCGGGAATTCCGCGACCACCGCCGGTCACCGTGCGGGATGATTATCCGCCCCGCCGCCTGAGCAAACCGCGTAAAACGCCGGCTATGCCACGAGATGTTCCAACGAGCGGAGCAACTCGTCGAGGTCGTCGGTGACCACGGTCCCGTCCCGCCAGCGGGCCAACGGGTCCGTCCGTACCGCCGCCCGCAGCCGCCCGGCCCGCTGCACCGTCGGCTCCGGGTCCGTCCCGTCCCCGGTGGCCCGGTGGGCCAGGGCCGCGTCGATCCGGTCCAACCGCGCCCCGGCCGTCTCCCACACCGCCTCCGCCGCCGTCACCACCTCGGCGATACCCCGGAACAGCTCGTCCATCCGGGCCACCGCCGCCGCGACCGTCAACTCCACCCGGCCGTCGTCGGTGATCCGCCGCCGCGCCAGCGGCGGAGGCGGGCCGGTGACCACCACCGACGCCTGGTCGAGCAGGGCACTGACCCGGGCCAGCTCCGCCCCCGAAGGCTGGCCGGGGCCGGCGAACGGCCCGACCACCTCGTCGACCACCGCCGAGTAGGCGTGGTAGACGGTCCACAACTGCGCCAGATCCGCCCGCGCGGCGGCCCACCGGCGGGCCGACTCCCCGGTCAGCTCGGCGGCGGCCAGCAGATGCCGGTCCAGGTGCCGTTCCAGGTCCACCAGATTGGCCTGGATGGCGTCCCGGTCGGTGACCGCCGCCGCCACCGCCGCCCCGGCCTGTGGCGGGGACAGCACGTCGACGGTGGCGGCCGCCAGCAGCGGAGCCCGCAGCAGCGCCGGTGGTCGCGGCGTCGACCGCCGTCGCCGGGCCAGCGCGGCGTCCACCAGGGCGGCCAGCGGCTGCTCGAACAGCCGGTGGCTGAGCGTGGCCAGCAGCACCGCACCGAGCAGGGTCACCGTCTCCAACTCCCAGAACCCGGCCGTGCCGTACAGCTCGCGGATCGGGCGGACGGCGCCGCTGAACACCGCCCCCGGCTGGAGGTAGAAGTGCATCACCGCGAAGTGCCACAGGTAGACGCCGTAGGAGACCTTGCCGAGATGGACCACCGGGCGGGCGGTCAGCACCGCGTCCACCATCCGGGTCCGGGCCGCGCCCGGCGACACCAGCGGCAGCGACGCGAACAACCCGAACAGGGCCACCATCAGGTACGTCATGAACAGGCCACTGGTCGAGTAGATCGCGTCCATCCCGATCACACTGAACGGGCGGGCGCAGTTGACCAGGTAGACCGCGATCGCGGCGACCCAGAACAGCCCCGGGCGCAGCGCGGCGAACCGCAGCAGCCGGGGGGTGTCCCCGGGCGACACCTGCGACAACGCCAGCAGCACGGCCAAGCCGAGGCCGATGCCGATGGTCGGCGCGAACCCCTGCGGCCACCAGAACACCATCCGGTTGTCCCAGCCGTTGCCCTTGACGAAGAAGAGCCAACCGACACCGATGGCGATCAGCACCGGCACCGGCAACAGCAGCCGTCGCGCCCGCGCCACCGGGGTCGCCCCCCGGGCGGCGAAGCGGTGGCTCGCCCAGGCGATCAGCGGCAGCGCCAGGTACCACTGCACCATGCTCGGCACCGTCCAGCTGACCTCCATCCCGTTGATGAAGTGCGGCGCGAACGGGCTCGGCGAGTAGATCTGCAACAGCAGCAGCGGGCGCAGCACGTACCAGGGGCCGTCGATGGCGTCCCGGTTCAACGCCACCAGCACCACCAGGTACATCAGGTAGTACGCCGGCAGCAGCCGCATCAGCCGGCGGACCATCGTCGCGCCCTGCGGCGGACGCGGCCGGCCCGCGATGATCGCCCGCGCCAGCGGCAGGTAGAGGTAGAGCGCGGGCAGGACGAAGAACACCCCGATGAACGAGGGCAGCCCGCTGACGAAGAACGCGCCGAGGAAGTTGCTCGGTGGTCGGGGCGTACCCAGCGCCTTGGTGCCCAACAGCCCGGAGAACATCGCCACGTGCACCGTCAGCAGTGCCAACGCCGCCAACCCGCGGATGCCGAAGATCGACGGGTCCCGGTCACCACCCGCCCTGCCCGCGGTGGCCGAGGCCCCGCCGTCCCTGGTCGTCACGCTCATCTACTCGTCCTTTCGGTCCGGCCGGCGGTGCGCCGACCGGAAGCCGGCCGGGACCCACGGCACGCGGGATGGTCGTCGCCGGCGTCCTGCGGGCCGGAGGTCAGCGGATGACGGACCGCACGAACCGCAGCGTCGTGCGCACCTCGGGGCTCTCCGCCAGCTCCACCGCCCGCTTCAGCTCGGGCACCCGGTCGAGGACCAGGTCCCGCAGCCGGCGCAGCTCGGCGGAGTTGATGCTGAAGGTCGTGGTCCCGTCCTCGTTCTCGGTCACCTGCGGCACGTGTCCGCCTCCTCGTCTCGGCCGTCCGCGCGGTGCCGGTGCCGGTACCGCGCCGCCGGGGCCGCGACTGTCGGCGGCACCCGTCGTACCCGGTTCGAGGATGGAACCGCCGAGGTGGGGGGTCATCTCCGAGCGTGCTCAGCCCCGGCGGGCCGACCCCGCCGGCCGGCCCGCGCCGTGCCGACCGGCGGGGCCGCCGCAGCACCGGTGACCGTCCGCATTGGGCACGTTCGAGGACGTGCGGCACCCGCGTCCTCTGCTTCCATGGGCAGCACACCTGGCGAGCCGCACGCCCGGCGGTGTGCGCGGCGGGGCGCTTCCCGTCCCCGCCCCGCGTGGGCCGCCGACCGAGTTCAGGGAGGCACCGCAGATGGGCGACCACGTCGCAGCGAGCAGTACCGCGCGAAGCGGTGGGGTGACCGACCGGCTACGCGCCGTCTTCGGCGGTCGGCCGTCGGCCCCGGTGACGCCACGCATCCTGGGCGACCGGGCGGTGGTGGCCGGCGGCAGCATCGCCGGCACGCTGGCCGCCCGGGTGCTGTCCGACTGGTACCGCGAGGTCGTCGTCGTGGACCGCGACGAGGTGCTCGGGGTCACCGGCATGCGCAAGGGCGCGTCGCACGCCGTGCACGCGCACGGGCTGCACGCCCGGGGCTACCTGATCCTGTCCGACCTCTTCCCCGGCCTGCTCGACGACGCCAAGGAGTTGGGCCTGCCGGTACGCGACTTCGGGCTGATGCGCTGGTACTTCAACGCCCGCCCGATCGCCCGCACGGAGACCGGGCTGCTCTCCGTCGCCGGTAACCGGCCGGTGCTGGAGAACTACCTGCGCTCCCGGGTGGCCGGGCTGCCCAACGTGACCTACCGGCAGCACACCGACGTGCTGGGGCTGGTGGCCACCGGGGACCGGGGCCGGGTCACCGGAATCCGCATCCAGGAACGCACCCCGGGCAGCCCCGAGGAACGCCTCGACGCCGACCTGGTGGTCGACGCCACGGGCCGGGGGTCCCGGCTGCCCGTCTGGCTGACCGAGCTGGGCTACGAACGGCCGGTCGAGGAGCGGATGACGATCGGGCTGGCGTACACCACCCGCACCTACCGCAGACGGCCCGGCACCTTCGACGGGCCGGTGGCGATCAACCCGGTGGCCTCTCCCGAGCACCCCCGGGGGGCGTTCTTCGGGCAGACCGCCACCGGCGACTTCCGGCTCAGCCTCACCGGCATCCTCGGCGACCACCCGCCGACCGACCCGACGGGCTTCGAGGAGTACGTCCGGACCCTGCCGGTGGCCGACATCCACCAGGCGGTCCGCGACGCCGACCCGACCGGCGACGCGGTGTCGTTCACCTTCCCGGCCAGCGTCTGGCGGCACTACGAGCGGCTGTCCCGGTTCCCCGCCGGGCTGGCCGTGCTCGGCGACGCGGTGTGCAGCTTCAATCCGGTCTACGGCCAGGGGATGACCGCGGCAGCGATGCAGGTGACCGCGCTGCGCCGGTTCCTCGACCGGCAACCGGCCGCCGACGGCCGTTCCTACCTGCGGGACGTTGCACGGCTGATGCGCCACCCGTGGCAGCTGTCCACCCGCACCGACCTGGACTTCCCCGGGGTGGGGCCGCGGTCGCTGCCGATCCGGCTGCACAACGCCTATCTGGTCCGCCTCCAGTACGCGATGACCAAGGACCCGGAGGTCACCCGGGCGTACATGCGGGTCGCCGGGCTGGTCGACCCGCCGCGCACACTGTGGCGGCTGCCGCTGCTGGTGCGGGTGCTCCGCCTGGCCCGGGACATGCCGGCCACCTCCCCTGTCCCGCCACCCGCACCGGCGCCCGCACCGGGTCTCTCGCCCGCGCCGGTCCTGTCGGCCACGCCGGATTCCTCACCCAAGCCGGTCCTGTCGCCTCCGTCGGGTGGCCCGTCCATGCCGGTCCCGTCACCTGCGGCTGCCCCGGTGCCCTCGACGGGTGCCGCGTCGACGCCGCCGTCGGCCCCGTCGGCGACCGGGGTGGAGGACGGCCCGGTGGACGCCGGGCAACGGTCGGGGTCCTGACCGGCCCAGGGACAGCAGCCGGAGCCGGCGCGGGAACCGGCTCCGGCTGCGCCCTGCCCGCCCACCCCGACCGCCGCCGAGCTGCGTAGGACCGGATCGCCGCTTGAGCTGCCCGCCGAGACCCAGGACGACGACGAGTGCCGCAAGGCGAGCCGGCCAGCCGGTGTGCCGGGAGGGCATGGTGTGCCGGGAAGGTGTCATGCCTGGGCGTCATCGATGCGGCACTAGGTTTGGGGTGCGAGGACCTGCACAGGGGTGGGACGCCATGTTGTGGTGCCGTCACCGAGTTGGCGTTGGGCGTTGTAACCCCAGGCGGCCACCGTATAGTCAGGCTGTAGAGCCAGACTATGGGCTGTGCCAGCCGCGATGGATCTGATCCCGCTCAGGAACCGGTCGCAGGGAGCAGCCTCCCCCACAGCGCAGACCCGGGTGGCCTGCAAACGGGTGTCCCATGTGCCGTTGCCGAGTTGGCCATAACCGTTGAACCCCCAGCCCAGGACGCCACCGCTACTCAGCTGCGCCATGCTGTGCGACGCGCCGACCGTGATGTGCCGGATTCCGTACAGGAAGCGGTGGCAGGGAGCGATCTCTCCCATCGCACACACCCGCACGGGAATGGCCCGGTTGACGACGGTGCCGTCACCAAGCTGATTGACATAGTTCGCGCCCCAACCGACAGGGCCACCGTCACCCCGCAGCGACATGCTATGAAGTTCGCCACCTGCTATGGCTTTCACCGCGTACAGAAATTGGTCGCAGGGCGCGACCTGTCCCACCGCGCATACCCGTACCGGGGTGGTGCGGCCGACGGTGGTGCCGTCACCAAGCTGACCTTCGTAGTTCCGACCCCAGGCCACGGCCAGGGCGTTACCCACCACCGCCAGGCTGTGACCCCAGCCGGCCGCGATGGATCTGACTCCGCTCAGGAACTTGCCACAGGGTGCGACCTGCCCCACCGCACATACCCGTACCGGAGTGGTGCGGTTGGTCCAGGTGCCGTCGCCAAGCTGCCCAGAACTGTTGTGGCCCCAGGCGACGACCGTGTGGTCCCTGAGCAAGGCGAGGTTGTCGTTCCGGTTGGCGGCGATAGCGATCACGCCGGTGAGGGACCTGGAGCAGGGGGCGCTCTGGCCGACGGCGCACACTCGTACCGCAGTGGTGCGGCGGGCGTTGGTGCCGTCGCCAAGCTGCCCGAAAAAGTTCTCGCCCCAGGTGACGACGGTGCCGTCCGAGAGCAGGGCGATGCTGTGCGCGTCGCCGGCGGCGATGGCTCTCACGCCGCCGAGTTTCGCTGGAACCTGTTGCGTCCCGGGGTTGGGTGGCATCGCGAAGGCGACTGCACGGCCGGCCGTTGCGCCGAGAGCATCACCGATCATCAGGACCACGGCCAGCGCCACCACCGTGGCGAGGAATTCCGACCGCCGGCGATGGGCGGACGTTGCGGCTGGCGTAGGATGAAAATCATTTCCTGTGCCCATCTGCTCTCCTTCCCGAGGCAGCTTTTGGATTCGATGCAGTCCGATCGCAAGAGCCGGTCAGCCGTGCGACAGAGAAGGTCTACGCTCTTCCCGAGGTCCGAAAGAGGCCGGGAGCGACAACGGTGCGAGTCGAGGGAACGCGACCGAGATTCAGCTTGTCGACCCGGGGGCGCTGCCCGGGTTTGATGGAAATATAAGTCAAGGCAGCATGATCAGCGAATAGGCTTCCTGAACGAGTTAAGTACTCACAAGTAGGCGGGACTCGCCGGTGCGCGAAGTCGACCACGGCGCGTGCGTCGCGCGTATCGAGCCATTTCATCCTGCGTAGCGGTTGGTTTCGACGTGGTGCAGGACGAGGACGGCTTGCCCACACGAGTCGGCCGGCGGCGTCCGCGATGACCTGCACGTTCACGCCGTGGCGTTTGTGCTTGCCGCTGTAGTAGGGCCTCGAAGCCGGCCGCGAGTCGGTGGAGGTGTCACCGTTACGCAGATGGGCCAGAGCCAGCAGCGCCTGCCGGCCCGGCTCAAGGCGCCGCCGCCGGGATCGGCGCTGTCTACGGTGGCCGCGGATCCGTTCGGCCAGGTAGTTCAGGGCGCGGCTGGACAACGGAATCGCGGCGGGGTAGGACAGCATGGCGAGACCCCCGGTCGGGGCTTCGAGTCTTGGTCGACAGCTGTCCTGAGCCGGGGCCGGAGCCAGGGCCAGGGCCGGGCCGGAGCCAGGGCCAAAGCCGGGGCCGGGCCGGAGCCAGGGCCGGAGGATCAGGTGCCGGGGGTCGGAGCCGGGGCCGGGGGATCAGGTGCCGGGGCACCGAGGGCTTGGGCGAGGGCTGGGGTCAGCTGGTCGGGTCCGGCACGTCCGGGACACCGGCCAGTGCCGGGCCGTAGCGGCGGGCCGCGGTCAGGGCCGCCCAGGCGGTGAGCGTCACCAGGGCGTCGTCGCCGGGGTGGTGCGCCCGGAAGTCCGCCACCACGGCGTCGGTGACCTGATAGGAGGCGAACGCGGTGAGCAGGGCGAGTCGTCCCGCCGGGCGCTCCACCGGGGACAGACCGGCGACGACGTCCTCCACCCAGGGGCGGGCGCTGATGCCGGTCGGACCGTCCTTCGGGTCGGCGCAGCGGGCGGCGACCAGCTCCCGTACCCCGGCGGGGACGACCTGCCGGCCGCCGTCCTCGATCGCGGCGTAACCACGGGCCAGCGCCTCGGCGAGCACCGTCGGACCGGCCCAGACCAGGTCGGCCGGGCGTGGGGCGGCCGGGAGCAACGCCACCGCCGCCCCCGGCGGGCAGGGCCGGCGGGCCAGCGCCCCCATCACCCGGGCCGCCGTCCGCTGCACGACACCCCGGGCCACCGACGGGGTCTCGGGCAGCGGGGAGTCCCGCAGGAACACGTTGACCATCCGGTTCAGGTAGTGGAAGACCACCGCCACGCCGACCAGCTCCGGCAGCTGGTCCGGGGGTGCCGGCGGCGGCCCGGCCGGGCCGTGCGGGGACGGCCGCCGGGCCCAACGGGCCAACGGCCCCCACGGCCCGTCGTCGAGCCCCGCCACCGCCGGGCCGGCCCCGCCGCCACCGGGCAGCAGCCCGACCAGGGCCGCCCCGTGCACGTCGACGCAGTACGGGCAGCGGTTCGCCGCGGAGACCGCCGCCGCCACCGCCTCCTTCGCCGGCCGGCCGGCCGGACCGGTGGCCACCAGGGTCTCCCGCAGCATCGTCCAGCTCGCCGCCAGCACCTCCGGGGCGGGGGAGTGCAGCGCCACCGGTGGCGCCAACATGCCGAAGTCCCGCTCGACCTGCCCGTACACCTGGGCGACGAGGCCGTCCGCCCGATGGGGGGCGACCGGGCGGACGTGCCGGACGTGGGCGAGCACGGTGCGCCGGGTGGCGCGGGCCAACAGGGTCGCCACGGTCATCCCCTTCCAGGTCGGGGCGGTCCCCCGGCCGGATGCCGGGGGACCGTGGTCGGGTCAGCGGGCCTGGAGCACGGCGCGGCGGCCGGCGGTCGCGCCGTCCGGCGCGGGAGCGCCGTAGGTGACCGCGACCCCACGTTCCCGGGCGGCCCGGACGATGCCGGGGACGGCCCGTTCGGCCAGCGCGCTGATCGTCAGGGCCGGGTTGACGGTGAGGGCGCCGGGCACCGCAGACCCGTCGGTGACGAAGATGCCCGGGTGCCCGCGCAGTTCGTGCCGGTCGTCCAGGGCCGACGTCGCCGGGTCGTCACCGATGCGGCACGACGCCAGCGGGTGCACGGTGTACGCGCCCACCAGGTCGTTGGTCCACGGCATCACCTTCGCCAGGCCGTCGCGTTCGACGATGTCCTTGACGTCGGCGTCGGACAGGTTCCAGCCCCGCCACGTGTTGGCGGTGGGCTGGTAGCGCAGCGGGCCGTGCCCCAGCATCTGCTGGGAGAAGCGGTGCGCGTTGCCGGTCTCCGGCGGCGGCCCGAACACGCCCTCGTTGTCGTCCTCGGACATGGTGAAGACGGTCAGCCACGACTTGAAGTGCCGCATCAGCTCCTTCTTCTCCACCCCGAACCAGCTCGGGCCGGTCGCGTCGGGCACCTGGGCGAGGATGGTGCCCAGGCCGGGCGGGAAGTAGAGCTGCTCCAACGAGTACCGCTCGTACTCGGGCAGGCTGGCGTCGAGCTTGTCCCAGCTGGCCACCGTCGGCCCCCGGCCGATCTGGTACGCCTCGTAGGCGACCCCGTCGCCCCGGTCCAGGCCCAGTACCTCACGGACCCGGTCCTCGTCGAACACGGCGGTGTTGAGCCGTTCCCCGTTGCCGGAGAAGTAGCGGCCGACCGCCGACGGCATCTTGCCCAGCGTCGGCTCGGAGCGTTGCAGGATGACCGGGGTCGCCCCGGCGCCGGCCGCGACGATGACGATCTTCGCGTCGATGGTGCCGGCGTCGTGCAGGACGCGGTAGTCCTCGTCGTCGACGACCCGGTAGTGCACCCGGTAGCCGCCGTCGTCGGTGCGCGACAGGTGCTGCACCTCGTGCAGCGGCCGGATCGTCGCCCCGTGGGCCAGCGCCGCCGGTAGGTAGTTCAGCAGCAGCGACCGTTTGGCGTCGAACCGGCAGCCGGCCATCATCCAGTTGCAGTTGGTGCACTTGTCCAGGTCGATCGCCGACGGCACCGGGTTGGCGGTGCGACCCGCGTGGGCGCAGGCCGCCGCCCACAGCCCGCCGGGGTACGGCACCTGGTCCCAGCTCTGGCCGGTGACCGGCAGGGCCTCGACCACCCGGTCGTACCACGGGTCCAGGGTGTCCCGGTTGATCGCGGCCGGCCACATCCGCCGGCCGATCGAGCCCTGGCGTTCGAAGACGAACCGGGGCGCCCGGGGCATGGTGGCGAAGTAGACGACGCTGCCGCCGCCCACGCAGTTGCCGCTGAGCACGCTCATCCCGTCCCCGACGACGAAGTCGAACGCCCGGGTGTACGACGAACCCAGCTCGAAGTCGTGGTCGAAGTCCTGACCGGACAGCCACGGCCCGCGCTCCAGGATCACCACCTTCGCGCCCCCGGCGGCCAGGTGGTAGGCGGTGATCGCGCCACCGAAACCACTGCCGATGATCAGGACGTCGGTCTTCTCGGTGCTGCTCATGCCGGGCTCCCGGTGGGGGTGGTGTCGGGGTGCAGGGGGGCCAGGGGACGGCCGTAGGAGTAGTTCGGGTAGCGCCACAACCCGTCGGCGTCCGGCCGGTGGTAGCCGATGTGCAGCAGGCCGGGGTGCCCGTCGGCGAGCGCCGCCACGGTCGGTAGGTGCGCCGCGCTGTCGAAGGCCATGTTGCTGAACAGCGCCAGGCCCACCCACATCTGCTTCTCCGGGTGCTCCGGGTCGGTCAGCCGGCGGACCAGCTCGGTGCGGTGTGCGAACGGCAGGGCCACGAACGCCGGCAGCGCCGGGTCCAGGGCGATCCCCTGCTCGGCGGCGTACTCGCCGGCGTGCATGTCGAGGGTGAGGGCCAGCCCGTCGAGCGAGTCGGCCAGGCCGCCGGCCGGCAACTCCAGCAGCTCCAGCGCCCCGGCGGCGACCGCACCGCCACCGGGGGCGGCGCCGGCCACGGCCTGGTCGTCCGGGCTTCTCTTCTCGCCCGGAACAATGGTGTCGGCAAAGGCCTCGATGGTCATAGTCCGCGAGTTGTCTGCGTCGGTGGTACTGGACTGCACGGCGACGCCTCCTGTCCGGTGCGAAATTGTTCCGGGCGGTTCCGGGGAAACTCTTTCTCCGCGTACACGACGGGTCGCGCGAATGTCGGTGCCGGCCGGTCGGCGGTGGAATCCGGGCACCGCCCCGCGCGATTCCGCTGCCGCACATCGTGCACGCATCGGGGGCACCGAAACACCTTCCGAAGTGCGGTGGGTGCCGTGACCCGACGCCGGTACGGCCGGCACCCCCCGGTGACCCGCCACCGACGGTCCGGTCCACCCCGCCGTGCACCGTCCGGGTGGACACCTGCGCACGTCGGGAGAAGCGGGGAAACGGGTGCGGCCCGGACGATGAGTGCACCCGTGACCGGCGTGCGCCCCGAGGTGCCCCGGCGGGTCCCGACCGTTGCCGACTCCGGCGTTGCCCAGGGAGATGCCCATGCCGACCACCCTTGGTTCGATCCGCAGGCTGCTGCTCACCCCGTCGTTGGCCGAGGTGAGCTTCGCCCGACGCGGCTTCCCCGTCGAGGAGTCGGCGGTCACCCGGCGGTTGGAGGCCATCCCGCAGACGGTGATCTGCGGGTTCGAGTGGGCGATCGACGCCCGCGACCAGTGGGAGGTGGAGCGTCGCCTGGAACTGGTCGACGTCGAGTTGCGCGGGTTCGCCTACGAGGGGGCGACGATGGCCTGCACGGTGCGTGACGCGATGGCCGGCGGACGTGGCCACCGGGCCCGGGACCTGCTGCGGGGCCGGGCCGAGCGGCACACCTTCCTCACCTACATCGGGATCGGCTTCGCGATGGCCCGGTTGCCCCGCCCGCTGTGGCGGCGGGTCCTGCCCGACCTGACCGGCATGCGGTACTACCCGACGATGAGCTGGCTGGCCGTCGACGGGTACGGCTTCGACCGGGCCTACTTCGACACCGACCGTTGGGTGGGTGGGCAGTACCGTCCGTCGCCGTACCCCTGGCAGGGGCACCCCGACTACTTCGCGCGCGCCTGCGACCAGGGCGTCGGCCGGGCGCTGTGGTTCATCCACGGTGCGCAGCCGACCCAGGTGGCGGCGGCCGTGCAGCGGTTCGACCGGTCCCGGCAGGCCGACCTGTGGAGCGGCGTCGGACTGGCGGCCACCTTCGCCGGTGGCTGCGACGCGGAGGGGTTGGCCCTGCTGGCCCGGCTCAGCGGCGTCGACCGCCCGCACCTCGGCCAGGGCGCGGTGTTCGCCGCGAAGGCCCGCGACTACTCGGGTCACATCCCCGGGCACACCGGGGTGGCGCTGCACGCCCTCGCCGGGATGACGGTGGAGCACGCCTCCGTGTTGGCCGACGAGGTCGCGGTGGACTCCGCCGCCGGGCCGGCCCTGCCGGCGTACGAGCTGTGGCGGGCCCGGGTGCGCGACCGGGTGCCGGTCGCCGACCCGGCGACCCCGGCCTGATCCGGTCGGTGCGCAGTCGGCGGCCCCCGTCCCGGCTCGGGACGGGGGCCGCCGGCCGGTCAGGCCCGGACGCTGTCGAACTGGCCCGGGGTGCGGCCGGGACCGGCCGGGCCCCGGTAGGCCTGCGCCAGGTCCAGCCAGCGGTCGGCTTCCGCCCCGACGGCGGTGAGCGCCAGGTCGGCGCGGTGCCGGCGGCGGGTGACGAGCAGGCACAGGTCGGCCGCCGGCCCGCTGATCCGCTCGGTGGCGTCCGCCGGCCCGAACTCCCAGACCGCGTCGCCGGAGGGGGCGGTGATCTCGAAGCGGAATGCGACGTCCGGGGTGTCCAGCCCGCGCGCCTGGTAGCCGAAGTCCCAGGTGCGGACGGCGAAGTCGACCAGGTGCCGGAGCCGGTCGGTGCGTTCGGGGCGCAGCCCGAGCGCGTCGGCGATGTCCTGCCCGTGGCCGAACAGTTCCATCATGCCGGCGGCGGCCAGCACCGGCGCGGGCAGCGGCCGGACCAGCCAGGGCACCGTCTGCCCGGCCGGCACCGCGGCCAGGGCCTGCTCGGCGGTGGCCCGTTCCGCGCGCCACTTGGCCAGCAGCGCCGGTGGCGGCGCGGACAGGTACGGCGACAGGGCGGTCCGTACGTTGCGGTTGAAGTCGGGCCCGAACTGCTGGGCGAGCGCGACGAACCCCGCCGGGTCCGCCGCGGCCAGTCCCGCCAGCCGGAAGGTCGCCGCCAGGTGGGCGATCTGGTGGGCGACGGTCCACTCCGGCGCGGGGGTGTCCAGCGCCCACTGCGCCTCGTCGAGGTCGGCGACCATCCGGTCGACGGCGTCACCCTCCAGGCCCAGGTCGACGAAGACGTCGTTTTGTGCGCTCACGCGGCTGTCCTCTCGCTCGTCAGCAGTGGCGAGCGTGGCCCGGCGCGTCCGAGGGCGCCGGTTGCCACGCACGACGCCGATCCCGTCGCCGCCGCGTCGGGCGGCCGGTGGCCGGGCCCGCGCCGACGGCGTCACGTCAGCACCAGCAGCATGCGGGCCGGGCGTGGGCGCTGTCTTCTCTCGTCATGCGCTGCGGCCGGGCCGTACCCCGGTGTCACCGCGGTCGCGGGCCGCGCCTGCGGTCGATGGTGGACCCGCGTCGACGGGGACGCATCCGGGCCCGTGCGCCGGGTTGCGCACCGTGGAAGAACCGCCGGCCGGGCCGCGCGGCGCATGCTGACCACGATGGGCCCGGCCGTCGACGTCCGGCCAACCCCGGCACGCCGGCGGGCCCGCCAGGGGGAGGGACCATGGTCGCCGCACGGGTCGCGTCATCGGTGGTACGCCGCCAGGTCAGGTACGTCGCGCCGGTGCCGGCCGGCACCGCCCGGGGCCTGGTGGCCGAGGTGTACGCCCAGGCGCAGGACGAGCAGAAGCTGGTGGTTCCGCCGGTGCTGCTGCACTCCCCGGCGCCGCCGGTGCTCGCCGCGTACTGGATGTTGATGCGGGAGCCGCTGATCGCGGGCCGGGTGGTGGACCGGCGCACCAAGGAGGCGGTGGCCGCCGGGGTGTCCGTGGCCAACACCTGCCCGTACTGCGTGGACATGCACAGCATCAGCCTGTACGACCTGGCCACCGAGGACGACGCGGAGGCCGTCGCCGACGACCGGATGGCCGACCTGGGTGATCCGGTGGTGCGGGCGGTGGCCGGTTGGGCCCGGCAGGCCCACACCGGTGCGACGGTCCCCCCGTTCCCGGCCGCCCACGGCCCGGAGCTGGTGGGCGTGGTGGTGGCCTTCCACTACCTGGCCCGGGTGGTCAACGTCTTCCTGCCCGACCATCTGCTGCCCGCCGGCCTGTCCGGTGCCGCCCGCCGCCGGTTCAAGCGGGCCGTCGGTCGGTTGCTGCGACCCACCCTGCGGGCCGCGCCCCGGCCGGGTCGGTCGCTGGCGTTGCTGCCGGTGGCTGCGCTGCCGCTCGACGCCGGGTGGGCCGCCGCCGATCCGGTGGTCGCCGGTGCGGCGGCCCGCGCCTACCGGGCGTTCGACCTGGCCGGTGCGGAGGCGGTGCCGGCGTCGGTACGGGCGCTGGTGCGCGACCGGCTCGACGGTTGGGACGGGCAGCCGCCGGGACCCGGTCGACGCTGGTGCGACGAGGCCGTCGGCGGGCTGCCGGAGCGGGACCGGGCGGCCGGTCGACTGGCGCTGCTGACCGCGTTCGCCTCCTACCTGGTCGACGACGAGGTGGTCGCGGGGTTCCGCCGGGTCGAGCCGACCGACCGGGCGCTGGTGCAGGCGGTGGCCTGGGCGGCGTACGCGGCGGCGCGGGAGGTCGGTCGACGCTGTGCCGGCCCCGTCACCCGATGACGTCGCCGATCAATTCCGGGGCCATCGGGTAATGCGCCGGTGGCGCACCTTTGAAGTAGACGATCTGTTTCGCCGCTGAAAACATAACTTCAGGAGGCATCCCTCCTGACGTGCGAGAAGATAGGGGGACGCCAGGTGTCGAATACATTCCGGAGATTGCGGCGACGCATTCTCACGCCCTCGTTGTCGGAGACCAAACTGGATGTGCGCGGTTTCCACCGTAAGGACCCGGCCGCCGTCGAACTGTTGGAAACCGTCGGTGAGTCATTTCTGACCGGGTACGCCGCAGCGGCCGAGGCCCGGGAGCCCGCCGACGCGGAGCCGGCGCTGGAGGCGGTGCGCGCGCAGTTCCGCGGCTTCGCCTACGAGGGTGCCGCGATGGGCTTCGCCGTGCTGGACGCCCTGCCCGGCGGCCGGTCGGACCGGGTGGCGACGTTCCTGTCCGGCCGGGGTGCCGACCACGTCTACATGGCCTACGTCGGTGTCGGCTGGGCGATGGCCCGGGTGCCCCGGTTCCGCTGGTCGAAGCTGTCCGCCCCGGACCCGCTGCTGCGCTGGCTGGTGCTCGACGGGTACGGCTTCCACCAGGCGTACTTCCACACCCGTCGGTACGTGCACGAGCACTACCAGGAGTCGGACTTCCCGTGGCCTGCCGACGGCCCCCGCTGGTACGCCCAACGCGCCATCGACCAGGGCATCGGTCGGGCGATGTGGTTCGTCGGCGGCACCGACGCGGCGGTGGTCGCCGATCTGATCGACAGGTTCCCGGCCGAGCGCCGGGCCGACCTCTACGGCGGTGCCGGCCTGGCCGCCACGTACGCCGGTGGCGTCGACGCCGACGAACTGCGCGTGTTCCTCGACCGGGCCGGTTCGCACCGTGCCCAGGTCGCCCAGGGCAGCGCGTTCGCGGCGACCGCCCGGCTGACGGCCGGCCTCCAGACCCCGCACACGGCCCGGGCCACGGCGGTGCTGGCCGGTACCACCCCGGCGGAGGCGGACCGGATCTGCGCCGCACAGCGGCCGACCGGCGCCGACAGCCCGCTGGAGCCCGCCTACGAGGTCTGGCGTCGTGCCATCGCCGACGAGCTGCGGGTACGCGGAAGGCACTGACCGGGACTCCGTCCCCGTCCCTGTTCCCGTCCCGCCGGCCGCCGGGTGGTCCCGGCGCAGCCTCCCCACACCTGCCCACGACTCGGCAGGCGCCTCGCCACGCCCGTGGCGACCCGAACGGTAAGGAGATCGTGCCCGCATGACCAGGATCGCCATCGTTGGCATGGCGTGCCGATACCCGGACGCCACCTCGCCCCGAGAACTGTGGGAGAACGCCCTCGCCGGTCGCCGGGCCTTCCGCGCGCTGCCCGACGTCCGTATGCGGTTGGCGGACTACTGGGACGCGGACCCGAGCGCCCCGGACCGGTTCTACGCCCGCACCGCCGCCGTCATCGAGGGGTACGAGTTCGACAGGCTCGCCTACAAGATCGCCGGTAGCACCTACCGCTCCACCGACCTGACCCACTGGCTCGCCCTGGACATGGCCACCAAGGCGTTGGGCGACGCGGGCTTCCCGCTGGGGGAGGGGCTGCCCCGCGACCGCACCGGTGTGGTCGTGGGCAACACCCTCACCGGTGAGTTCGCCCGCGCCAACGTCATGCGGCTGCGCTGGCCGTTCGTCCGTCGTACCGTCGCCACCGCGCTGCAACAGCAGGGCTGGGACGACGACCGGTTGGCGACCTTCCTCGACGGGTTGGAGCAGCGCTACAAGGCGCCCTTCCCGGAGATCGACGAGGACACCCTCGCCGGTGGCCTGTCCAACACCATCGCCGGCCGGATCTGCAACTACTTCGACCTCAACGGCGGCGGGTACACCGTCGACGGCGCCTGTTCCTCGTCGTTGCTGTCGGTCGCCACCGCCTGCCGGGCCCTGCTCGACGGTGACCTCGACGTCGCGGTGGCCGGTGGGGTGGACCTGTCGATCGACCCGTTCGAGATCGTCGGCTTCGCCAAGACCGGCGCGTTGGCCCGCGACGAGATGCGGGTCTACGACCGGCACTCCAACGGCTTCTGGCCGGGGGAGGGGTGCGGGATGGTGGTGCTGATGCGGGAGGCCGACGCGCTCGCCGCCGGCCACCGCAGCTACGCCACCATCGCCGGCTGGGGCATCTCCTCCGACGGTAAGGGCGGCATCACCCGTCCCGAGGTCAACGGCTACCAGCTCGCCCTGCGCCGGGCGTACGAGCGGGCCGGGTTCGGCATCGAGTCGGTGCCGCTGTTCGAGGGGCACGGCACCGGTACGGCGGTCGGGGACGCCACCGAGTTGACCGCCCTGTCGGAGGCCCGCCGGCAGGCCGACCCGACCGCCCCGCCCGCCGTGATCACCTCGATCAAGGGCATGATCGGGCACACCAAGGCGGCTGCCGGGGTGGCCGGCCTGATCAAGGCGGCGCTGGCCGTGCACCACCAGGTGCTGCCGCCCGCGCTCGGCTGCGTCGACCCGCACGAGTTGCTCACCCGCGACGACGCGACGCTGCGGGTGCTGCGGGCGGCCGAACCGTGGCCGGAGGGTCAGCCGGTGCGTGCCGGCATCACCGCGATGGGGTTCGGCGGCATCAACACCCATGTGGTGCTGGAGCGGGCCGGGACGGCCCGTCGGGTCGCCTTCGACACCCGGACGGCCCGCCTCGCCACCTCCGTGCAGGACGTGGAGCTGTTCCTGGTCGACGGGTCCTCGCGGGACGAGCTGCGCGACCGGCTGGGGGAACTGCTCGAGCACGTGCCGACCTTGGCCCAGGGGCAGCTCGCCGACGTGGCGGCCACCCTGCACGACCAGTTGGCCGACCGACCGTACCGGGCGGCGGTGGTGGTTTCCTCGCCCACCGACGCGCAGCAGCGGCTGCGGCGGCTGTGTGAGTTGCTCGACTCCGGCGAGACCCGGCTGGTCGACGGCGACGGGCGCAGCTTCCTCGGCCACGTCGGCGGCGCCGGCCGCATCGGTTACCTCTTCCCCGGTCAGGGTGCCGGCCGCGGGACCAGCGGCGGGGCGCTGCGCCGCCGGCTGACCGAGGTGGACCAGGTGTTCCGCCGGGCCGACCTGCCGGTCACCGGGGACATGGTGGCCACCGCGCTGGCCCAGCCGCGCATCGTCACCGGGTCCCGGGCCGGCCTGGCCGCCCTGGACCTGCTGGGTCTGGACGCGACCGTCGCGGTCGGGCACAGCCTCGGTGAGTTGTCCGCCCTGCACTGGGCCGGCGCGATGGACGACGAGACCCTGCTGCGGGTGACCCGCGCCCGGGGCGCGACGATGACCGAGCACAGCTCCTCCGGGGTGATGGCCAGCGTCAACGCCGGGCCGGAGCGGGTCTCCGCGCTGGTGGCCGGCGTGCCCGTGGTGATCGCCGGGTACAACGGGCCGGAGCAGACGGTGGTGGCCGGCACCGAGGACGCGGTCCGGGCCGCCCTCGACCTGGCCGCCGACGCCGGGATCGGGGCGTCCCTGCTGCGGGTCTCGCACGCCTTCCACTCACCGCTGGTGGCACCGGCGGCGGACGCGTTCGCGGGGCACCTGACCCGGGAGTCCTTCGGCCCGGTCCGCCGCCGGGTGGTCTCCACCGTGACCGGCGAGACCCTGGCCGCCGAGACCGACCTGCGGGGGCTGCTGCACCGCCAGATCACCGACCCGGTGCTGTTCGCGCAGGCGGTGGCGTTGGCCGCCAAGGACATCGACCTGTTCGTGGAGGTCGGTCCGGGGCGCATCCTCAGCGGCCTGGCCGGGGCGATCACCGACGTGCCGGCGGTGGCCCTGGACACCGACGACGAGTCGCTGCGCGGGCTGCTGCGGGTGGCCGCCGCCGCGTTCGTGGTGGGTGCCGCGCACGACTACCCGGCGCTGTTCGACGACCGGCTGCGCCGGCCGCTGCGCATCGGGGCCGAGCAGCACTTCTTCGCCAGCCCCTGCGAGCAGGCACCGCTGGTCGATCTGCCGGAGGCGACCCGGGCGGACCGCCCCGCCCCGACCGACGCCGACGGGCCGGTCGACGGTGAGTCCACGGTGCAGATGCTGCGCCGGCTGGCCGCCGAGCGGGCCGAGTTGCCACTGACCATGGTGCACGGCGAGAGCCGACTCCTGGACGACCTGCACCTCAGCTCGATCACCGTCGGGCAGATCATCAACGAGGCGTCCCGGTTGGTGAACGTGCCGCCGGCCCAGGCCCCCACCAACTTCGCCACCGCCACCGTCGCGGAACTGGCCGTGGCGCTCGACGAACTGTCCGCGACCGGCCAGGCCGGCGACCACGACCGGTCGCCTGCCGTGACCGGCGCGGCGACCTGGACCCGGGCCTTCACCGTCGACCGGGAGCCGGCCGCACCACCGACCCCGGTGGGCGGTGGCGCACCCGGTCGGTGGCAGGTCTTCGCCCCCGACGGTCACCCGCTGGCCGCGCCGCTGCGGCACGCCCTGGAACGGGCCGCCGTCGACTCCGGTGTGCTGGTGTGCCTGCCGGCCGAGTGCACCGAGGAGCACCTCGCGCTGGCCCTGGACGGGGCGAAGCAGGCCCTGGCCGGGCCGGCCGGCACCCGGTTCGTGCTGGTGCAGCGGGGTCGGGGCGCGACCGGGGTGGCCAAGACGTTGCGCCTGGAGGCGCCGCAGCTGCGGGTGACAGTGGTGGACACCCCGGCGGGACCCGGGGCCGTCGAGCGGGTGGTCGCCGAGGTCGGTGCCACCACCGGCTACCAGGAGAGCCACTACGACGACGCGGGTACGCGCCAGCTGCCCGTGCTGCGGGCCCTGCCGGTACGCGCCGCGCAGACCCGGCCCGCCCTCGACGACTCCGACGTGCTGCTGGTCACCGGTGGGGGCAAGGGCATCACCGCCGAGTGCGCCCTGGCGGTGGCGGAGCAGACCGGGGCCCGGCTGGGGCTGGTCGGCCGCTCCGATCCGGCCGAGGACACCGAGCTGGCGGACAACCTGCGGCGGATGGCCGCCCGTGGGGTGACCCTGCACTACACCCGGGCCGACGTCACCGACGCCGGGCAGGTCGCCGCCGCGGTGGCCGAGGTGCGGGCGGCGTTGGGTCCGGTGACCGCGGTGCTGCACGGCGCGGGACGCAACGAGCCGGCCGCGCTGACCGCGCTGGACCAGGCGGCGGTCCGGCGGACCTTCGCCCCCAAGCTGGACGGCCTACGGGCGGTGCTCGCCGCGGTCGACCCCGGGCAGCTGCGCCTGCTGGTCACCTTCGGCAGCATCATCGGCCGGGCCGGCCTGCGTGGTGAGGCGCACTACGCCACCGCCAACGACTGGCTGGCCGGCCTCACCGAGGAGACCGGCCGACAGTTCCCCCGATGCCGGGCGCTGTGCCTGGAGTGGTCGGTCTGGTCCGGGGTGGGGATGGGTGAACGGCTGTCGGTGGTGGAGTCGCTCAGCCGGGAGGGGGTCGTCCCGATCAGCCCCGACCAGGGCGTCGAGGTGCTGCTGCGGCTGCTCGCCGACCCGGATGTGCCGCCCGTGGTGGTGGTCAGCGGCCGGGCCGAGGGGATGGACACCCTGCGCTACGACCGTCCGCCGCTGCCGTTGCTGCGGTTCGTGGACAAACCGCTGGCGTACTACCCGGGTGTCGAACTGGTCAGTGAGGTCGAGCTGACCGCCGGCACCGACCGCTACCTCGCCGACCACCTGCTCGACGGCAACCTGCTCTTCCCGGCGGTCTTCGGGATGGAGGCGATGACGCAGGTGGCGGTCGCGGTCACCGGCCGGTCCACGGTGCCGGTCGTCGAGCAGGTGGAGTTCCCCCGGCCGATCGTGGTGCCGCCCGACGGCAGCACCGTCATCCGGGTGGCGGCCACCGTCACCGACGACGCCGTCGTCCAGGTGGCGATCCGCAGCGCCGAGACCGGGTACGCCACCGACCACTTCCGGGCCCGGCTGCGGTTCACCGACACCGCCGTCCCCGACGGCCCGCCCGGACGCACCGACCCGGGCCTGCCGCAGGTGCCGCTGGCACCCGAGCGGGACCTCTACGGCGAGTGGCTGTTCCAGGGTGGCCGGTTCCAACGGCTGCGCGGGTTCCACCGGGCCGCCGCCCGCGACGTGGACGCCGAGGTGGCCGTCGGTGGGGGTGACGCCTGGTTCGCCGGCTTCCTCCCCGACGAGCTGCTGCTCGGCGACCCCGGCACCCGGGACGCGTTCATGCACGGCAACCAGGTCTGCGTACCCGACGCCACCCTGCTGCCGGTGGGCGTGGAGCGGATCTGGCCGGCCGGGGCACGGATGTCGGGCACCGGCACGGTGCGCTGCTGCGCCACCGAACGCAGCCGCGACGGCGACACCTACGTCTACGACATCGCGGTGCGCGACGAGTCCGGGGCGGTCGTCGAACGCTGGGAGGGCCTGCGGTTGCAGGCGGTCCGGCACCGGGGTGGCCGGGGACCGTGGCTGCCGGTGCTGCTCGGCTCGCACCTGGAACGGGGGCTGGGCGACGTGCTCGGTGCCCGGGTCGCGGTCGCCGTGGAACCCGACGGCGCGGCGGACACTCCCCGCCGGGTCCGGACCGCCGTCGCCGTCGGCCGGGCCCTCGGCGCCCGGCACGAGGTGCGTTACCGCCCGGACGGCCGGCCGGAGGTCGACGGTGACCGCGGTGTCTCGGCGGCGCACGGTGCCGGGGTCACCCTCGCGGTCGCGGCGACCGGGACGGTCGGCTGTGACGTCGAGCCGGTGGCCGAGCGGTCGGCGGCGGACTGGGCGGGCCTGCTGGGCGTCCACGCCGGTCTGGCCGCGTTGGTCGCCGGGGACCGCGAGGAGAGCGCGCACACCGCGTCGACCCGGGTGTGGGGCGCGGTGGAGTGCCTGCGCAAGGTCGGCCTGCCGGCGGATTCGCCGCTGACCCTGACGCCTGGCGGCCCCGACGGCTGGGTGGTCCTGGCCTCGGGTGCGCTGCGTGTCGCCACGTTCGCCACGAGCCTGGTGGACATCCCGGAACCGGTGGTGTTCACCGTGCTCACCGACGGGTGGAGTTGATCATGGACAAGTTCTTCGAGTATCCGCACACGGTCGGTTTCGAGGAGACCAACATCGTCGGCAACGTCTACTACGTCAACTACCTGCGCTGGCAGGGACGGTGCCGGGAGATGTTCCTCAAGCAGCACGCCCCGGACGTGCTGGCCGACCTCCAGGACGACCTGAAGCTGTTCACCCTGAAGGTCGACTGCGAGTTCTTCGCCGAGATCACGGCCTTCGACGAGCTGTCGATCCGGATGCGCCTGGTCGACCTGGTGCAGACCCAGCTGGAGTTCAGCTTCGACTACGTACGCCTCGACCCGGGCGGCGGCGAGACACTGGTCGCCCGGGGTCGGCAGCGGGTGGCCTGCATGCGCGGGCCCAACAACCGGACCGCGCCCACCCGGGTGCCGGAGGCGCTGACCCGGGCGCTGGCGCCCTACACGGCCACCGTCCGGGCCCAGTGACGGCGAGGGGACCACGATGGACATCTCTGCGGGCGCTGACGACGCGGTGGTCGACCCGGCCGCGCTGCGGCGGGCCTTCGCCGCCTTCGCCACCGGCGTCACGGTGGTCACCGTCGGGGGACGCACCCCGCACGGGATGACCGCGAACGCCTTCACCTCGGTGTCGCTGGACCCACCGTTGCTGCTGGTCTGCGTGGACCGGGAGGCGGTCATGCACCGTCACCTGGTGGCCGCCGGCAGCTTCGCGGTGTCGGTGCTCGCCGCCGACCAGGAACACGTGGCGCGGCACTTCGCCGACCGCCGCCGGCCGCTCGGCGCCGCCCAGTTCGACGTCGTCGACTGGCGGCCGGGCCGGCTCACCGGAGCGCCGCTGATCACCGGCGCGCTGGCCTCCTTCGAGTGCGCACTGTGGCGCGACTACGAGGGCGGCGACCACACCATCTTCGTCGGCCGGTTGTTGTCGGCCGAGAAACTCCACGAGGAGGACGCGGTGCTGTTCCTGCACGGACGGTTCCGGCAGATCACCCCCATGCCGAGCGGGGTGGTCCGGTGACCACGGTCGCGCCCCGGGTGGTCCCCCGGGGCCCGACCGGGGTGGCGATGCTCGGCACACTGTGGAAGCTGGGCCGCGACCGGCTCGGCCTGATGCGCTCCGCCGCCGAGACCTACGGCGACGCGGTGCGCCTCGGCCCGGGGCGGGGGCTGCACTTCTTCAACCACCCCGACCACGCCAAGCACGTGCTGGCCGACAACAGTCAGAACTACCACAAGGGCATCGGGTTGATGCACGCCCGGCGGGCCCTGGGTGACGGGCTGCTGACCAGCGAGGGCGAGTTGTGGCGGGAGCAGCGTCGGGTGATCCAACCGGTGTTCCAGGCCCGCCGCATCGCCCAGCAGGCCGGAATCGTCGCCGAGGAGGCCGGCCGCCTGGTCGACCGGCTGGAGACGTACGCCGGTGGCGAGCCGGTCGACATGATGCGGGAGATGACCGGGCTCACCCTCGGGGTGCTCGGGCGTACCCTGCTCGACGCCGACCTCGGTGGCTTCCGGTCGCTCGGGGCGGCCTTCGAGTCGATGCAGGACCAGGCCATGTTCGAGATGGCGTCGATGAACATGGTGCCGATGTGGGTGCCGCTGCCGCAGCAGATGCGCTTCCGCCGGGCCCGCCGCGAGCTGGCGGAGATCGTCGACGAGTTGGCGGAGCGGCGGCGTGCCCGGCCCGGCCACGAGGACCACGACGACGCGCTGTCGCGGTTGCTGGCCTCGACCCGCCGGGAGCCGGACCCCGCGGTCGGCCGGCGGCGGCTGCGCGACGAGCTGACCACCCTGCTGCTGGCCGGGCACGAGACCACCGCCAGTACCCTCGGCTGGACCTTCCACCTGCTCGACCGGCACCCGCAGGTGTGGGAGCGGGTACGGGCCGAGGCGCTCGAGGTGCTCGGCGACCGGGCGCCGACCTATGAGGACCTGCCCCGGTTGACGTACACCTCGATGGTGCTCAGCGAGGCGATGCGTCTCTACCCGCCGGTGTGGATGCTGTCCCGCCGGGCGCAGGAGGCCGACGAGGTCGGCGGCTACGCGGTGCCCGCCGGTACCGACGTGCTGATCTGCCCGTACACCCTGCACCGGCACCGGGCCTACTGGGACGAGCCGGACCGGTTCGACCCGGAGCGGTTCTCGCCGTCGGTGTCGGCCGGCCGGCCCCGCTACGCCTACGTGCCGTTCGGCGCCGGCCCCCGGTTCTGCGTCGGCAACCACCTCGGTCTGATGGAGGCGGTCTTCGTGGTGGCCATGGTGAGCCGCCGGTTGCGGCTGCACACCCCGGCCGGGCACCGGGTGGTGCCCGAACCCATGCTGTCGCTGCGCATCCGGGGCGGTCTGCCGATGACGGTGCAGGCCCTGACGTGACCCTCGGGGCACAGCCACGAAGTGCGGTTCAGCAACATCGAATAACCGACACGCAGGCCACACTGGTTACTATTGCGCTGAGCAACTCTCAGGTTGCTCATCGTGCTGGGGGAGGTGCGATGAGTCCCGGATGCGCGGCGACCACCCCGGCCGGTGAGGCCCGAGGTGCCCGCCCTGTCCCAGGAGCCGCCGTCGCACCGACGGGCGGCTGCACCGCCGTCATCGCGAACGCGCCGACGGCCGTCACCCGCCGTGCTGTCCGGCGCCCGCTGTCCGCGGCGGCGTCACCGCCGATACGTTCGGACCGGCCGCTGCCGGGCGGCGCAGTCCCGCCGCTGGCGGCGTCCGGCGGTGGTCACCGGGACCCTGGGGGGACGGATGCGCATCTCAGATCTGGCCAGGATCAGTGGTGTTCCACTTCCGACGATCAAGTTCTACATCCGGGAGCGGCTGCTCCCACCGGGCCGACCCACCGCGCGTAACCAGGCGGAGTACGGCGAGGAGCACCTCGCCCGGCTCCAGCTGATCCGGGTGCTGGCCGGCATCGGGCGGCTGAGTCTGTCCTCGGTCCGTCGGGTGCTGGCCGCCCTCGACGACAAGGGGCTCTCGCTGGGCGCCCAGTGCCGGGCCACGATCTGGGCGCTCTTCCCGGACCAGCCCGAGGAGGACGCCCCGGACGTCGGCCCGGCCCGGGTCCAGGTCGACGACTTCATCGACCGCCTCGGCTGGGAGGTCGACGCCGCCTCACCCGGTCGGGACACCCTCGCCCATGTGCTGACCGCGTTGCAGCGGCTCGACGCCAACTGCGACATCGACGTGTTCAGTGAGCACGCCGAGAGCGCGGCGCGGATCGTGACGCACGAGTTCGGGCACGAGTCGGCGCACTCCGCCACCGCCATGGCGGTCTGGAACGTGCTGTCCGAGGTGGCCTTCGAGGCGATGCGCCGGATGGCGCAGGAGAGCCACCTGGCCCACTGCTGCGCGACCTCCGCCGACCGGGTGGCGGGTGCCTGAGCGGCCACCACCATGGAATGTCGGCACGCTGGAAGACGACAGTGGGTCACCCGGGCCCCAGCCTGAAGAGGCGGCGTGCTGCCGTCCCCCGGCCCGCTGCGGTGCCGGTGTCCGTCGACCGAGGGGGAGACCACCCGACATGTCCAACCAAGCCGTACCCCGCCCTTCCCGATCGGGCCCGCTCGGCCGGCTCAACGGCCCCTACCACCGCACGGCGCTGAACCTGTACATGGTCGTGGTGCTGGCGCACTGGGCCGAGCACCTCGTCCAGGCGTTCCAGATCTGGGTGCTGGGCTGGCCGGTGCCGCAGTCCCGGGGCGTCCTCGGGCTGGCCGTGCCGTGGCTGGTCACCTCGGAGTGGCTGCACTACGGGTACGCCATCGTGATGCTCATCGGGCTGGCCCTGCTGCGCCCCGGTTTCGTCGGTCGTGCGCGTACCTGGTGGACGGTGGCGCTGGCCATCCAGTTCTGGCACCACATCGAGCACCTGTTGCTGCTGCTCCAGGCGCAGACGGGGCACTTCCTGTTCGACCGTCCCGTGCCGACCAGCGTGCTGCAGCTGGTCTTTGCCCGGGTGGAGCTGCACCTGTTCTACAACACGATCGTCTTCCTGCCGATGGTGGTGGCGATGTACCTGCACCTGCGACCCACCCCCGCCGAGCAGGCGACGATGGCCTGCACCTGCGCCCCCCGCTCGGTCAGGGCGCTCACGCCGGCATGACCGCCGCCGGACAGGACGGCCGCCGCCGTGGCTTCGGGCCGCGCGCGGCGGCCGTCGCCGTGGTGCTGGTGACCGTGGTGACCGCGCTGTGGCTGCGTTCGCCGAACCCGCCGGGACCGGCCGAGACGGTCGCCGCCGTCGTGGTGCCTGCGGACGGCAGCCGGTTGCCCACCGGGCCGACCGAGGTGCGGCTGCGCCTGGCGGGAACTCCGGATCCGAACGAGGCGCACGTGTCGTTGACGCCGGCGGACGGCCCGCAGGTGCCCACCGGTGCCTCCCGCCGCGACGGCAGCGACCTGGTGGTGTCGGTGCCGGCCCTGCCGCAGGGCAGCTACACCGTCGCCTACCACGTGTGGCTCACCGACGGCCGGCAGAGCACCGGGCGCAGCGTGTTCGCCGTCGGCGCCGCAACGCTGCTGCCGCCGGCCGCCGTCGTGCCCGAGACCGGACACCAGCACGTCGGCACCGACCCCCTGGACGGTCTGCTGCTGGTGCTGGACCTGGTGCTGCTGATCGCGCTGTCGGTGCTCCTGCTGCGCCGGCCCCGGGTCGCGTCCGACCCGGAGGAGCCCCAGGACCGCTGATCCGCCGCCTGGCGTCCGGGCCCGCTGGTGGTCCCGGGCGTCGGGTGGTCCACCGTGCGGGCCCCTCGAACCCCTGTGGTCCGGCGCGTGTGGTCCGGCCGGCCGGTGGTCACCTCGACCGCCCGTGGTCCCGGCCCGGCGCGACCGGGGTCGAACCGCCGGGCCGTGCCCGGCCGACCGTGACCCGTCCGGCGGGGCCCGGCCTGTGCGGCGGGGCCCGGCCTGTGCGGCGGGGCCCGGCCTGTGCGGCGGGGCCCGGCCTGTGCGGCGGGGCCCGGCCTGTGCGGCGGCGCCCGGTCTGGCCCGACTCGGCCCGGTTCGACCGGCTGACACGGCGATGCGGCGCATCCCACCTTTCGTGGGATGCGCCGCTGGCTCCGGTCGGTTCGCGGTCCGACCCGCCGTCAGGCCGCTTCGACCCGGTAGCCGACCTGGTCCAGCGCCATCCGGCGGATGTCGAGCAGGGCGAGCAGCACCGGCGGGTCGATGGACCGGGCCGGCTTGAGGCCCATCTCGATCGGGGGTACGGCCTGGTCACGCCGGACGATGATCGGTCCGTGCGAGCCGACGAAGATGTCCTCGGGGTCCAGGTCGTGGGCGTCCGTGGGGGAGCCGTCGGTGCGTACCGACTGGACGAGCAGGTACCAGTGTCCCTCGGGGACCGTCTCCAGCTCGAACGCGCCCGCGCCGTTGAGCACCGCACAGCGGACGGGTCGGCCCTCGGGCAGCGGGTCGGGGAAGAGCCCGACGAAGACGAAACCGAGGTCCTCGTCGTCCGGTCCGGTGACGGTCCCCCGTACCGTCGAGGTGCGTCCGGCCGAGCCGCCCCTGGTCTCGTCCTGCGGAATGCGCGTGCTGAAGCCCCGGTAGCGCCGGTAGGCGGTGGGGGACATGCCGACGCTGCGGGTGAAACGTGAGCTGAAGGTGCCGACACTGTTGTAGCCGACCCGCAGGCTGATGTCGGCGACGTTCAGGGTGGTGGAGACGAGCAGGTGCTTCGCCTCCTGGAGGCGGATGGCGGAGAGGAAGCGTCCGGGCGAGACGCCGGTGACCCGGCGGAAGATCCTTGAGAAGTGGAACTTGCTGAACATTGCGGCACGGGCCATGTCGTCGATGGTGAGCGGCTCGGCGATGTTGTCCCGCATCGTGACGATGGCCCGCTCCACCGCCCGTTCAATGACGTCTTCCACGGTCTCCCCCAGGTGTTCGATTCGTCGGTCGGTGGCATCCCCGGGCACAGTTGTGGCGACTGCGTGCCTACGGTGTCTATGCCGGCTGATTGACGGAGCGTTAAATCTCGATCAATGCATAAACGCGGATGCGGCCGTCGAAATTGCCTTGGCCGTCGGGGCCGTGTTGATGCTAGCGCGACCAAAGATAGGCGGCAATGAGCGCCGATGCCGGCGGTATGGATAGCCATGCTATCGATCCCGGCCGTATTTGCCAGCGGAGATCCTCGCTATCCGTCCGACCGCCCCCGATGTCGTCCGCGCAGCGTACGGCCATTGTTGGGTTGGGTGTACCGGGCGGGCCGGGGGCGGTGCGAGATGATTCGTCCGATCTGCTGGGTGGGCTGGAGGCGCTCCCAATCGGCAGGCATTAAACCGGCAATAGCCATATTTTGGGGTGTATCGAGGCAGCCGCATCGCGGTCAAGCGGGCGTTCAGGAGAGCAAAGTCAGAGAACTTTGACGCATCGCGATCGGCGAGAGACTCGCTGTGATGGCACGACCGAGCCCCGCTCGTCCGGTCCGTGCCGGCGGGAGAGCACGCTCTGAGAAGACTCCATTGGTCTTCTGGCTGACGATGTTCGTGGCCCCCGAAAGGGCTCCAGTCATCTGATGGGCGGTTAATCCGTTGGTTATTCACCCCGCCGCGGAGGGTGGTAATCATCAGTATCCCCGCCCCGGTCGGTGGCACTTCCGAGTGACCAGTCAACGGGCGAACGACGCGCCCACTAAAACGTAGGGGGACTGTTGCCGTCTCAATCTGCCGGCTTCCTTCGCCGCGCAACTCCCGCAGCCTTTGTGCTCGTTCTGCTGAGCATTCTCTTCGTCGTGGCACAGCGCCCTGCGGCGTCCGCTGCCGAGCGGTCGGAGCTGGCCGCACGGTTCCAGTTCGCCGAGCTGCCGATCGCGCTGCCACCCGCACCCGCCGCCCGCCAGGTCCGCGAGGTCAATCCGGAGTACGAGCACATCAAGTCCTGGGTGTCCTCGGTCGGGGCCGCGATCGCCCTCAACGACCTGGACGGTAACGGGGTGGCCGACGACCTCTGCCTGGTCGACACCCGTAGCGACACGGCCGTGGTGACTCCGGCACCGGACAGCGGGGCCCGCTACCAGCCCTTCGTCCTCGATCCCCGGCCCCTGCCCACCGACACCACCATGGCTCCGATGGGCTGTGTGCCCGGCGACTACAACCTCGACGGCCGCACCGACCTGCTGGTCTACTACTGGGGTCGGACGCCGGTGCTCTTCCTGCACCGGGCCGCCGCCACCGACCTGCGCCTGGGCAGCTACGCGCCGACCGAGCTGATTCCCACCCAGCCCGGTCCGGCCAACCGCTACCAGGGTGCACTGTGGAACACCAACGCGGTGGCGGTCGCCGACTTCGACGGCGACGGTCGGCCGGACATCGGCGTGTTCAACTACTTCCCCGACACCCAGGTGCTCGATCCGGACGGGCAGCCCAACGTCCAGATGAACGCCTCCATGTCGCACGCCCGCAACTCCGGCGGGGCGCACGTGCTGCGCTGGGACGCGGCCACCGGTGGTGACCAGCCCTCGGTGCGGTACGTCGAGCAGAAGGCGGTCCCCGGCCCGGTCTCCACCGGCTGGACCCTCGGCGCGGCGTCGGCCGACATCGACGGTGACCTGCTGCCCGAGCTGTACCTGGCCAACGACTTCGGCCACGACCACCTGCTGCACAACGTCTCGACCCCGGGCCGGATCAGGTTCGCCCAGACGCAGGGCCGGCGGGGCGCGTTCACCCCGAAGTCGATGGTGCTCGGTCAGGACTCCTTCAAGGGCATGTCGATCGACTTCGGTGACCTCGACAACCGGGGCAGGTTCGACATGTTCGTCAGCAACATCACCAGCTCCTGGGGGCTGGAGGAGAGCAACTTCGTCTGGATGAACAACGCCGGCAGTCCGCAGGACGCGCGGGCCAAGCTCACCCGCGGGGTGGCGCCGTACGACAACAAGGCGTCCAAACTGAACATGGCCTGGACCGGCTGGGGCTGGGACGCCAAGATGGCCGACTTCGACAACAACGGTTCGCTGGAGGTGGTGCAGGCCGACGGGTTCATCAAGGGCACCACCAGCCGGTGGGCCTGGCTCCAGGAGTTGGCGATGTCCAACGACCTGATGCTGCGCAACCCGGCGATGTGGCCGAAGGCGGAGCCGGGCGACGACATCGCCGGTAACGACAAGCTGGCGTTCTGGGTGCGGCAGGGCAAGACGTTCGTCAACCTCAACGCCGAGCTTGGCCTCGACGTGCCCATCCCGACCCGGGGCGTGGCGGTGGCCGACACCAACGCCGACGGGGTGCAGGACTTCGCCGTGGCCCGCCAGTGGGGTCCGCCGGCGTTCTACCGCAACACCGCCGCGTCCCCGGGTGGCTTCCTCGGTCTGCGCCTGCACCGGCCGACGGTGGGTGGCCCGGCCGACGCCCGGACGCCGGCCTACGGCGCCCAGGTCAAGATCCGTACCGCCGACGGGCTCACCCAGGTCGCCCAGCTCGACGGCGGCGGCGGGCACTCGGGCAAGCGCAGCTTCGACGTCTTCTTCGGGCTGGGCTCCGCCGGGGACCGCCCGGTGTCGGCCGAGGTGTGCTGGCGTGACCTGACCGGCGCGACCCACAAGCAGACCCTCTCGCTCACCTCCGGTTGGCACGACCTGATGCTGACCGCCGACGCCCAGGAGATCACCCGATGACTGACGTCAGACAGGAAGGCGTGACCGACGCCGCGGTGCGTACGGTCCCGGGCGGGGTCCGGCCCGTCGATGCGGCGACCCCGCCCACGGCCCGACCGGCGGTGCCCCGGGTGGACGGCAAGGACCCGCGCTATCTGGCGCTGCGCAACTTCGCCATGTCGATGTCGATCTTCAACATCATCGGCTACACCCTGCTCGGTTTCGAGCAGCCGTGGACCTGGCCGTTCTTCGCCCTGCTGGTGGGTTACACCGCCGAGATCGGGATCGAGATGGTGTCGGCGTGGGCCGGCAAGCGGCGACCCGCCTTCAGCGGCAACGGGGTGTGGGGGATGTACACCTTCCTGCTGCCCACCCACATCACCGCGCTGGCGGCGAACATGCTGCTCTACGCCAACGACCGGTTCTGGCCGGTGGCGTTCGCCGTGGTCGTCGCGATCGGGGCGAAGACCGCCCTGCGGGCGCCGGTCAACGGGCGGATGCGGCACTTCATGAACCCGTCGAACTTCGGGATCACGGTGACGCTGCTGGCCTTCTCCTGGGTCAACATCGCGCCGCCCTACCAGTTCACCGAGAACGTGCCGGACGCGATCAGCATCATGGTCCCGCTGGTCATCATCACCGCCGGTACGGTGCTCAACGCCATGCTCACCCGCAAGGTGCTGCTGATCGTCGGTTGGCTCGGCGGTTTCGTCATCCAGGCGGTGGTCCGGGCGTTGGTGCTGGACGTGGCGATCTGGGCCGCGCTGGTGCCGATGACCGGGGTGGCCTTCGTCCTGTTCACCAACTACATGATCACCGACCCGGGTACGACGCCGTCGCGGGGCCGCAACCAGTTCATGTTCGGCTCCGCGGTGGCCGGGGTCTACGGGGTGCTGGTCGCGTTCAACGTGGTCTACACCCTCTTCTTCGCCGTCACCATCGTCTGTGCCGTCCGTGGCCTGATGTGGTGGGGCATCTGGTGGCGTGACCGCAGTCGCGAGCGCGCTCGGGGGTCGGTGCCGGTCAGTCCGGCGGCGCCGGCGCTGGTTCGCTGATCCGGTCCGTGACGACGTGGGGCCGTCCCGCCGGGGCGGCCCCACGTCCGTCCCGGCGGGACGGATCGCCGCGACCGGCTGCCGGCCGGGGCGGGGGAGCCCGGTGTGCCGCCCGGTCAGCCGGTGCGCAGCAGCGGCGGCAGGCCGGCCGCGTGCACCACGGGCGGATCGAAGGTGCGCATGGGGCGCAGGGTGAGGTCGGCCCGGATCGACCGGGACGGGCAGCCGACCGTCACCGGCCCGTGGTGGCCGACCAGCAGCGGTCGCACCCCGGTGGTCGACCGGCGGCGGTGCACCGCGTGGGCCAGGACGAACCAGGTGCCCGGCGGCACCGGGCCCAGCAGGTACGCGCCGGGGCCGGGCAGGACCGTGGAGCTGACCGGCTTTCCCTGCTGGATCCGCTCCGGGAACAGCCCCACGAAGATCCAGTCGGGCGCCTCGCCGGGAAGCGTCCTGATCTGTCCCCGCACGGTCGGGCCGGTGGCGTCGGTCGGGTCGGGGCGGATCGGGCACGGCGGCCGGTAGGGCAACTCCCGGCCGAGGGCGCGGCCGAGCCGGCGGAAGCTGGAGGGGGGCAGACCGACGCTGCTGCTGAACCGCGCGCTGAACGTGCCGACACTGGTGTAACCGACCTGGTGGCTGATGTCGGTGACACTCCACGAGGTGGCCAGCAGCAGGTGTTTGGCCCGCTGGAATCGGATCGCCGACAGAAAGCGCCCGGGTGACACTCCGGTTACCCTGTGGAACACCCGGCAGAAGTGGTACTTGCTCAGCAGGGCGGTTCGCGCCATCTCGTCCACGCTGAATTGCTTCCCCAGATTCTGGTGCATTTCGGCGATGACCCGCCGGACCGCCCTGCTGCTGTGGTCTTCCATCGTGCCCCCGGCGAGCGTAATGGTGGGTGCTGGTCTGTACGACGTGGATCGTCTGGCTGAGCTGCGACGATGCAGCGTCGTTCCGGTTCCGCGACGTCCCCCGGGGCGGAATCGGCAAATGGCGGTTGACGCCGACAAAAGGGTTTTGTCGGTTTTGTCGAATCAGCTGACCTCAATGCTAGGGCACCCTCTGAGCATGGTCAACGGCGCGAAATCCGAATGGCACTAACAGGTGTCTTTTCCGGATGCGTACCCCCTGTCTATCCGGTGATGATTGCCGTCATGGCCCGATGCGCCCGGCTCAATGATTGATGTCGGAAAAGCGCTGCGGGCGGATCGCCCGTCGCCATCCGGCGATTCGACCGTTGACCTGGGCAACGAGGAAGGTGCGCCGGACCCGGTGCCGGCGTCACGATGAGAGGCGTCCGCAAATGGGCAACGTGAGGACCGACAACGCCGACGACGACGAGGCCCGCCCCCGGCCCGGCCGACCCCGTACCGCCGCAGCGGACGGGGCGCACCGGACGCCCTCCGCCCTGGACGCCTGGGCGCGGGCGAACCGGCGTGGGCAGTGCGACTGGGCCGACCCGGAGACCGAGCCGCACCTGATCCGCGGTCTCGACTGAACCGGACCACCACGTCCGCGCCGGCCGCTGGAGGGAGAAGGACCGTGAAGGGAATCGTCCTGGCCGGAGGGTCGGGCACCCGGCTCTACCCGATGACCGTGCCGGTGTCCAAGCAGCTCCTGCCCGTCGGTGACAAGCCCATGATCTACTACCCGCTGTCGGTGCTCATGCTGGCCGGCGTCCGGGACATCCTGGTCATCGCCAAGCCGGCCGACCTGCCGCAGTTCCGCCTGCTGCTCGGCGACGGCTCCCGGCTCGGCCTGGCCATCTCCTACGCCGCGCAACCCGAGCCACGCGGCATCGCCGAGGCGTTCCTGATCGGGGCGGACCACGTCGCAGGCCACCCCAGCGCGCTGATCCTGGGCGACAACATCTTCCACGGCACCGCGTTCTCCCGGCTGCTGCGCGAGGAGACCGCCGCGGTCAGCGGCTGCACCCTGTTCGGCTACCCGGTCCACGACCCGCAGCGCTACGGCGTCGGCGTCACCGGCCCCGACGGCACCCTGCGCGACATCCAGGAGAAACCGTCCCAACCGCACTCCAACCGCGCCATCACCGGCCTGTACCTCTACGACCACGAGGTCGTCGACATCGCCAAGAACATCAGGCCGTCCCGCCGGGGAGAACTGGAGATCACCGACGTCAACCGGGTGTACGTCGACCGGGGTCGGGCCCGCCTGGTCGACCTCGGGCGCGGCTTCGCCTGGCTGGACACCGGCACCCCGGAGTCACTGCTACAGGCCAGCGTCTACGTGCAGACCATGCAGGAACGCCAGGGCGTCCGGATCGCCTGCCTGGAGGAGACGGCGCTGCGGATGGGCTACATCGACGCGGCGGCCTGCCACCGGCTCGGCGCCGCCATGGCCGGCTCCGACTACGGCCGCTACGTGATGGACATCGCCGAGGAGTTCGGCGCCTGACCCGTGCGGTGCCGCCCGTGCGGTCCGGCGTCGCGCCGCAGGCCCCCCCGCCCGCCGCCGTCAGCCGGTGGCCAACGGCAGCCGGACGACGAACCGGCAGCCCTCGGCGACGTTGTGCACGTCCACCCGGCCGCCGTGCGCCTCGACCAGGCCGCGCACGATGGCCAGCCCCAACCCGCCGGAACCCGCCATCGGGCCGTTGCCCGCGTGCGGGGTGCGGGCCGGCTCGCCCCGGAACGCCACGTCGAACAACCGGGGCAGGTCGGCCTCGGGAATGCCGCCGCAGGTGTCGGCGACGGCCAGCCAGGCGACGTCGCCGTCGCGCCCGGCGTCGACCCGGACGGTGCCGTCGGCCGGCGTGTAGCGCACCGCGTTGAGCAGCAGGTTGCCCACCACCCGGCTCAGCTCGCGCTCGCTGGCGGTCACCGTGGGCCAGCCCGACTCGGCGGACAGCAGCCGGATGCGGCGCGCGGCGGCCAGCGGCGCGGTCCCGGCCAGGGCGTCGGAGACCACGTCACCCAGCGGCACCGCCGACAGTGACAGCCGCAATGCCCCGGCGTTGATCCGGGACAGCTCGAACAGGTCGTCGACCAGCCGGGTCATCCGGTCGGTCTCCACCCGGATCCGGCGGTGGTACTCGTCGACCGTCACCGGGTCGGCGACCACCCGGTCCTCCAGCGCCTCCGCCATCGCCCGTAACCCGGCCAGCGGGGTCCGCAGGTCGTGCGACACCCAGGCGACCAGGTCCCGGCGGCCCTTCTCGATCCGCCGCTCCCGGGCCCGCGCCTGGTCGGCCCAGACCGCCGCGGTGGCGAGCCGGCGGGCGAACAGCCAACCCACCGCGAGGCTGACCAGCGCCGCCGCCGAGACGGTGATCAGCACCACCTCCAGGTCGTGCGGGGAGAGGAACATCGCCTCGGCGATCACCGCGACCCCGGCCACCACGGCGCTCACCGTCATCGCCAGCAGCACCGTGACGTGCACGGTGATGGACCGGCCGCGCAGCAGCCGCAGCATCCCCGCGCCGAGCAGCCCCACCCCGCCGGCCGCGGCCAGCGCCGCCCCGAAGATCAACGCCAGGTCAGTCATCGGCCGGCTCGTACCGGTAACCCACACCCCAGACCGTGACGATGCGGCGCGGGTTGGCCGGGTCGTCCTCGATCTTCTCCCGCAGCCGGCGGACGTGCACGGTCACCGTGGACTGGTCGCCGAACCGCCACCCCCAGACCCGTTCCAGCAGCTCAGCGCGCGACAGCGCCCGGGCGGGATGCCCCATCAGGTGGGCGAGCAGGTCGAACTCGCGCAGGGTCAACGCCAGGTCGCGACCGTGCAACCGGGCCACCCGGGGACCGGTCAGCACGCTCAACCCGCCGTCGGTGAGCACCTGCGCCGTCGCCGTGACCGGCTCACCGCCGGCCCGGCGCAGCACCGAACGGACCCGCAGCACCAGCTCCCGGGGGGAGAACGGCTTGCTCAGGTAGTCGTCCGCACCCAGTTGCAGGCCGAGGATCCGGTCCGCCTCGTCACCCCGGGCCGTCAACATCACGATGGGTACGCCGTCCGGGCGCTGCCGCAACCGACGGCACACCTCCAACCCGTCCAGCACCGGCAGCATCACGTCCAGGACGACCAGCTGCGGAGGCGAGGCAGCCACCGCGGCGAGCGCGGCGGCCCCGTCCCCCACGTGGTCCACCTGGTAGCCGGCGTGCTCCAGATAGCGGCACACCACGTCGCTGACCGTCCGGTCGTCGTCGACCACCAGCACCCGTTGCGCCACCGGCACCTCCCTCTCGTGCCGGCCAGCGTAACGGCGCGACGGGCCGCCGAACCTTGCCAGCTGATTACGGTGCGCCGCTCAGGCCGCCCGGCGGTCCCGGGCCTGCGCGCCGTAGGGCTGCACCACGGCCCGGCCGGGCTCGTCCAGCTCGTCGAGACGCAGCCGCCATCGGGACCGGCCGGCCCGTCGTCCCTGCGGTGGGCCGCTCGGACGCGGACCGAGCCGGAACAACAGCACCGTGATCAGGTAACCGCCGACCAGGAACCCGTGGCTGACCAGCCGGGGCACCGCCACCTGCGCGGTGACCACGTCGTTGACCGACAGCAGGACCAGGGTCGCGACGAAGGCGCTCAGCATCGGCAGCAACCCGGCCGGCGGGGTACGGCGCAGCGCGACGAACAGGAAACCGGCGCCCACCGCGACGTTCCACGCCGCCGACTCGTGCCACAGGTGCTGCCCGGTCGGGTGCAGGTGCTCGGCGTTGACGCCCTGGCCCACCTGGGCCAGCCCGAGGGCGAGCTGGACCGCGCCGAGCAGCCCCAGGGCGACCCGCAGGCCGGCGGTCGACCCGCCACGCCACCGCTCGAACCGTCGTCGCCCCGGTGGCGGCACGGCGGCGAGGATCGACTCGGTCAGGTCGGGCACCGCCGCCACCACCCGGGTACGCGCCCGCCGGGTCACCATGGCGGCGACCTCGTGCCAGGCGCGGCAGTCCGGGCAACCGTCGAGGTGCGCCTGGACCGCGCCCCGCTCCTCGGCGGTCTCCTCCCCGTCGAGCTGGGCCGACAGGATCTCCCGCCAGGACGCGCACCGGTCGCTCATCCCGCCACTCCTCGTCCGTACCGTCGGCCGCTACCACGCAGCGTAGTGAACCGGACGGTCCCCTCGTCCGCATGGTACGGACCGGACCCGTCCGCCGGTTCACCCGTCGGCGCAGCGCTCCGAGAGGGCGTAGCGGACCAGCACCACGTCGCCGATCTGGCGTACCTCGGCGACCCGGGCCCGGCGACCCGGGTGCCACGGGAACGCACCGTCGCCGACGAACCGGGGGGCCCGTCGGTCGCCGACGAAGAACGGGGCGACCACCAGGTGCAGCTCGTCGGCGAGCCCGGCGGTGAGGAACTGGGCGTGCACCGTCGCGCCGCCCTCCACCATCAGCCGCTGCACCCCCCGGCCGGCCAGGTCCGCCAGGGCACGGGCCGGGTCCAGCGGGTCACCCGCGTCGACCACGGTGGCCGCTCCGGCGAGCAGCTCGGTGGTCTTGTCCACCGCCGGCCCCGCGCAGTAGACGATCTTCTCGGCGTCACCGACGGTGAAGAACCGGGCCGCCGGGTCCAGTAACCCCCGGGCGGTCATGGTCACCTTCACCGGTGACGGCGACAGGCCGGCGGCCTGCCGGGCGGCCCGCAGCCGCGCCGAGCGGACCACCAGCCGGGGGTCGTCCGCCCGGATCGTGCCCGCGCCGACCAGGATGGCGTCGCAACCGGCCCGGACGGCGTCGATGCGGTCCATGTCCTCCGCGTTGGACAGCAGCAGCCGCTGCTCGGTGGCGTCGTCGATGTAACCGTCGATCGACGTGGCGCAGCTGAGCAGCACGTACGGCCGCCCGGTCGACGCCGGCACGGCGGTGGTCGCCGTCCCCGCCGGTACGACACCCATCAGTTCAACGACGGCAGGTCGACGGCCCGGGCCGCGGCCCGGCTCGCCTTGGCCGCCAGGTAGTCGGCGTTGGCGGGGGACAGGAACACCCCGGTCGGCACCACATCGGCCACCGCCACGCCCAGCCGGGCCAGCTGTTCGGCCTTGTCCGGGTTGCTGCTCAGCAGCACCAGCTCCGGCACACCGAGCACCGCCAGCATCTGCGCGGCGGCCCGGTAGTCCCGTTCGTCCTCGTCGTGCCCGAGCGCCACGTTCGCCTCGTAGGTGTCCAACCCGGCGTCCTGCAGGGCGTACGCGTCCAGCTTCGGGTAGAGGCCGATGCCGCGTCCCTCCTGACGCAGGTAGAGCAGGAAACCGCCCGCCTCGGTGATCCGCTGCACCGCCTCGCGCAGCTGCGGACCGCAGTCGCAGCGCTGGCTGCCGAAGACGTCCCCGGTCAGGCACTCACTGTGCGGGCGGACCAGCGGCGCCGCCCCGCCCGCCGCGTGCCTGCGCAGCGCGCCCGACCAGTCGCCCAGCCCGAACGCCAGGTGCTCCCGGCCGTCCACCAGCCCGTCGAACGAGAAGACCCGGGCCGTGGTGGCGAACCCGTCGGAGAACCGCAGGGGGACCGTGACCTGTGTCCGGACCGTCGCGGCCGGCAGTGCGTCGTACATGTGTCTCCTCTGTCAGGCGCTGCCGGCCAGCCCGGCAGCGGGTACCGGTGAGGAACCACCCTGAGTTCCCACCGTACGGTCACCCCGTCGTTCCCGCAGCGCGGACGGGCGACCCCGCAGCACCAGCACGGCGGCGCCCGGCAGGGCTGCCACCAGCACCAGCGCCCCGTACACCAGGGCGGTCGCCACCCCCTCGGCGGCACCGAGGCCGGCTGCCCCGAACGCCCAGGCGGCCATGCCCTCGCGCGGCCCGAAGCCCGCCATGTTGGCGGGCAGCCCCATCGCCAGCAGCGCGAGCAGCGTCAGCGGCACCAGCACCGACAGCGGCGCGGTGACCCCGGCCACCCGGCCCGCCAGCACGAACGTCGCCAGGTGGCAGCCGACCACCACGGTCGAGGCCAGCAGCACCCCCGGCCCGGTGCGCCGACCCAGCAGCCCGGCCCGCACGTCGGCGACGACGGCGCGCACCGCGCGGGCCCGCCGTGACGGCCCCGACCGGGGCAGCGCCCGGACCAGCACCACCAGCACCAGGCCCACCGCGACCGCCACCCCCGTCACCATCGGCAGGTACGGCCGCACCGGCGACGGCAGGGCCAGCAGCAGCACCACCGCGAGCACCACCTGGACCACCTGCCCGGCGGTCCGCTCCCAGACCACCGCCCGCACGGCCCGACCCAGGTCACCGGCCTCCCGGCCGTGGCGGACCGCCCGGTGTACGTCGCCGAGCACCCCACCGGGCAGTGTCGCGTTGAGGAAGACCGCCCGGTAGCAGTCGGCCACCGCCGTGCCCAGCGGCAGCCGGATGCCGAGCGCCTCGGCGACCAGCCGCCACCGCCACGCGCAGGCGACCGTGGCCAGCGCGCCCAACGCCAGCGCGGTCAGCACCGCCGGGGTGTCGATCCGCCGCAGCCCGGCCAGCGCCGGGCCGGTGCCCAACCACCACAGTAGCGCCCCCACCAGGCCCACCCCGGCGAGGTTGCTCAGCCAGGCCCAGGCCGAGGAGCCCCGGGCCGCGGGGGAGGACGGGGTACGGGCGACAGCTGTGCCGGTGGGGTCCGGTGACACGCGGTTCCTCCTCGGGGATCTTGTCCTTTCTCACGTACCGGCCGGCGAACCGGTTCATTCCACCCCGGCGAGCAGGTCGTCGTGGCCGACGGTGACGGTGAGTCGACCGGCCAGCGCCTCGGCCCGTCGCCACCGGACGTAGTCGGCGGTCCGGTCGGCCAGCTCGGGCTGCTGCGCGAGCGCCGCGTCGAGCCAGCCGTCGAACCACTCGACGAGCAGCTCCGCCCGGTCCGGCCCGAGCCGCCACGGGCTCGGCCGCACGGTCACCGGTAGCCCGTGCCGGCCGAACTCCGCGACGGTCGCCGCCGCGGCGTCCGGCCCGAGCAGGTCCCGGCCGTCGACGGTACGCCGCTGGTGGGCGTCGAAGGCGGCGGCGATCTCGGCGTCCAGCGGGTCGGCCGGGTCGAACGCCACCCGACCGACCACGGAGAGCACGAACAGGCTCGGGCAGCCGACGCCCGCGCAGGCGCCCACCACCCGGCCGATCTCGTCGGCGCTGAACATGTCCAGCAGCGCCGACGCGGTGACCAGGTCGGCGTCGGCGAGGTCGGCGGCGGTCAACCGGGTGAGGTCGCCCTGCCGGGTGGTCACCTCGACCGGGCTGCCGTCGGCGGCGACCGGCACCGCCGCGCCGGCCCGCTCCAGCAACCCCGGGTCCCGGTCGTGCAGCACCCAGCGCTGCGGGCCGGGCAGCAACGGGGCCAGCCAGCGCAGCATCGAACCGGTCCCGCTGCCCAGGTCGTGCACCACCCACGGGCGGTCCCCGCGCAGCGACGTGACGGAACCGACCCCGGTCACCTGCATCCCGGGTCCCCCCTCACCGGCCGGCGACAGGCCCGCCGCACCGCCGGTTGCCGCACCCGGGCCGCCGGTGGCGGTCGTCGGCAGGCCGGAACCACCGGCACCCGCCGTGCCGGTGCCGGTGAGCCGGGCGCGGAGCAGGTCGACCAGCTCCCCGCTGCGGGCCTCGGCGTCGGCGGGCTCCCGCAGCCGCAGCCAGTCGGCGAACGGTTCGGTGGCGTACGCGGTCATGTCCTCACTCCGTCCAGCACCTGGGAGATCACGGTCGTGGTGGCCGGCCAGCCGGGCAGGTCGACCCGCCGGTCCCGGGCCGCCCGGCGGAGGCGGTCCCGCAGGTCGGCCGAGTGCAGCCAGCGCCGCAGGGCGCCGGCCAGGGCCACCGGGTCCTCCGGGGGCACCAGCATCCCGGGCGGGGTGCCGTCGCCGGCCCGGCCCAGCGCCTCGGGAACCCCACCGGCGGTGGTGCCCAGCACCGGCAGCCCCCGGGCCAGGGCCTCGACCACCACCATCCCGTACGTCTCGGCCCGCGACGGCAGGACCAGCAGATCCGCCCCCGCGTACGCCGCCGCCAACGCCGGCCCGGTCAGCGGACCGTGCCAGCGCACCCGCCCGGCCAGCCCGCCCCGGTCGACCCGCTGCCGCAGCGCCGCCACGAAGGCCGGATCGCGGTCCAGCGCGCCGACGCAGTCCAGGGTCCATGGCCGGCCGGCTAGCCCGGTCACGGCGTCGACCAGCACGTCGTGCCCCTTGACCGGGGTGACCGCCGCGACGCAGAGCAGCGCCGTGCCGGTGGCCGTGCCGGCGGCGACGTCCGCCGGGTCGACACCGGGAACGGCCACCGTCACCCGGTCCGGGTCGATCCGGTGCCGGGCCAGCAGCAGCTCCCGGGTCCAGCCACTGGTGGTGACGAGCGCGTCGGCGTGCGGCAGCCCGCGCGCCTCGGCGTCGTCACCGAGCGGCATGTGCACCAGCACCACCTGACGCAGCCGGCCGGCCTGCGCCGCCAGCAGCTCCGGCACGGCCGAGGCGACCAACCCGTCGTAGAGCACCGTCGTGCCCTCCGGCAGGGCCGCGAGCACCCCGGCCAGCCGGGCCCGCGCCGCCTCGTCGGGGTGCGGCCACGCCCCGGGCACCCCGTGCTCGCGCACCGTCCACCCGGTCGCCGCGAGCCCGGCGCAGACCCGCCGGTCGTAGGCGTTGCCGCCGCTGGGGGTGGCTGGATCGTCGATGTCGCCGGGCAGGACGACGTGCACCGCCGGCACGGGTTACAGCGACCGCTCGTAGCTGGCCCAGGCGATGTGCGACTCGTGCAGGGTGACGGTGATCCCGGCCAGCTCCCGGGCGCCCTCGCCCAACCCACCGGCGTGCACCCGGTCGGCGAGCCGGTCGGCGACGGCCCGGCACAGCACCTCGGTGGTGGTGTTCTGCCCGGCGAAGGCCGGCTCCTCGTCCAGGTTGCGGTACGTCAGGTCGGCCAGCACCGCCTTCAGCTCGTCGATCGCCCGGCCGATGTCCACCACGATGCCGTCGGCGTCCAGCTCCGGGCGGCGGAAGGTGGCGTCGACGACGAAGGTCGCCCCGTGCAGCTTCTGGGCCGGCCCGAACACCTCGCCCCGGAAGCTGTGGGCGATCATGATGTGGTCCCGTACGGTCACGCTGAACACGGTGTCTCCTCGTCGTAGCTGATCAGATGGCACAGCGCGGGCAGCTCCCCCGAGGCCAGGCGGCCGAGCACCTCGGGCAGCTCCGCGAAGCGGGACCGCCCGGTCAGCAGCGCGTCGAACACCGGGTCGGCGAGCAGCTCCAGGGCGAGCGCCAGCCGGTCGGCGAAACCGCGCCGGGACGCCCGCGCCGGGGAGACCGTGCCGACCTGACTGCTGCGGACGGTCAACCGCCCGGCGTGGAACGCCCCACCCAGCGACAGCTCGACCGGCCGGTCGCCGTACCAGCTCAGCTCGACCACGGTGCCCTCCGGGGCGAGCAGGTCCAGGCTGCGCTGCAACCCGGCGGCGGTGGCGCTGGCGTGCACCACCAGGTCCCGCCCACCGGTCGCCGCCGCCGGCAGCGCGAAGTCGACGCCCAGCGCCGAGGCGACCGCCGCCCGCGCCGGATCGGCGTCGACCAGCTCCACCCGCACCCCGGGGAAACGGGCCAGCAGGGCCGCCACACTGCACCCCACCATCCCGCCGCCGACCACGCTGACCCGGTCGCCGACCAGCGGCGCGGCGTCCCACAGGGCGTTGACCGCCGTCTCCACCGTGCCGGCCAGCACCGCGCGGGCCGCCGGCACGTCGTCCGGCACCGGGGTCACCGCCGACGCCGGCACCACGTACGCGCTCTGGTGCGGGTGCAGGCAGAACACCGTCCGCCCGCGCAGCGCCGCCGGGCCGACCTCGACCACGCCGACGCTGAGGTAGCCATACTTGACCGGGGCGGGGAAGTCGCCCTCCTGGAACGGGGCACGCATCGCCGTGTACTGGCTCTCCGGCACGCCGCCGGTGAAGACCAGCGTCTCGGTGCCGCGGCTCACCCCGGAGTAGCGGCTGCGGACCAGCACGTCGTCGGGGCCGGGCGTGGGCAGGGTCACCGGCCGCAGCTCACCGACGCCGGGGGAGCGGAGCCAGAAGGCCCGGGCATCGCGGATCACGCGGGTTTTCTCCTCTTCTGCCGGCGGAACCGAACGAAACGGCCGCGTCCTGCGTACCCACTGCCGAGGTCGTCGATCATAAACACGGAGGCAGGGTGTCCAGGGTTCGAACCGGTCCGGTGCTCGGCCTGACCGTACAGACCGTCCTGCTGGCAGGGCTGGCCGCGACCGTCGGGCTCGACGTCGCCGGTTGGCTGGCCGGCCTCGGGTACGGCGTGGTCACCTGCGTCGCGTTGCAGCGCGGTCTGCGCCGCCGGGGGGTCGACCGGCTCGGGCCGGCCGACCGGGTGACGCTGACCCGGGGGGTGCTGGTCGGCGGGGTGACCGCCCTGGTCGTCACCGGTTTTTCCGAACCGGCCCCGCTGGCGGTGCTGGTGCCGATGACCGCGGTGGCGTTGGCGCTGGACGCGGTGGACGGCTGGGTGGCCCGGCGCACCGGCACGGTCAGCGCCCTCGGCGCACGTTTCGACATGGAGGTCGACGCGTTCCTCATCCTGGTGCTCAGCATCCAGGTGGCGCCGGCGGTGGGGCCGTGGGTGCTTGCCATCGGCGGCCTGCGGTACGCCTTCGTCGCCGCCGGCTGGTTGCTGCCCTGGATGCGTGGGGCGCTGCCGCCGCGCTTCTGGCGCAAGGTGGTCGCCGCCGCGCAGGGCGTGCTGCTGCTCGTGGTCGCCGCGGACGTGCTGGCCCGACCGTTGACCGCCGTGCTGGCGGCGGTGGCGCTGGCGTTGCTGGTCGAGTCGTTCGGTCACGACGTGGGCTGGCTCTGGTGGCACCGGTCGATCCGGCCCGTCAGGCCCGTCCTGCCAGTCAGGCCCGTCGCGCCGACCGCCGGCACGTCGATCTCCGTCCCGCGGGTGTCGCCGGTCGGGATGCTGCCGTCCGTACCATCGGTGCGGCCCCGGGTGGAAGCCGTCGCCGACCGGCCGCCGTTCGTCGCCCACCAGCCGGTCTGATCCGGACCGTCGATCCGGCCCGGCCCTGCCGCCGGGCTCCCTGCCAGGAAGGACCTTCCGGAGTGTCGTTGTTGTCACGCCTGCGTCGCCCGAGCACGGCAACCGGGCGGGCCCCCGCCCGGGCCGACCGGTCCACCCCGACCGGCGGGCCCGCCGGCGACGCGCCGACCCCGACCCCGCCGGAGGCGGACCCGACGACGCCGCAGGCCCCGGCGGCGGCCGGGCGGGCCCGGTGGCGGACCGTCGCGGTCCGGGTGACCACCGTGCTGGCCGGGATGCTGGTCCTGGCGGTGCTGACCGCACCGGACCGGCTCGACCAGGTCACCCCGGTCGCGTTCCTGCGGGTGCCGGTCGAGGGGCTGCTGGCTGCCGCCCTGCTGCTGGCGCTGCCCGGTCGGGCCCGACGGCCGGTCGCCGTGTCGATCGGGGTGGTGCTGGGGCTGGTCGCCATCGTCAAGGTGCTCGACCTGGGCATGTCGGCCAGCCTGGCCCGCCCGTTCGACCTGGTCCTCGACTGGGTGCTGCTCGACGACGGGTACGCCTTCCTCACCGACTCGGTGGGTACCGGCGGCGCGGTCGCCGCCGCCGTCGGGCTGGTCGCCCTGGTGGTCGCGTTGCTGGTGCTCACCAGCTGGTCGGTGCTGCGGTTGACCCGGGTGGCGGCCGGGCACCACCGGGTCGCCACCCGGGTCGTCGCCGGCCTCACCGCGCTGTGGGTGGCCGCCGCGACGCTCGGTGTGCCGGTCGCCGACTCCGGCACGGCGACCCTGGTCGGGCAGCACGTCGGTCAGGTCGGCGCGGGCCTGCGGGACCGTCGGGAGTTCACCGACCAGGTCACCCGGGACGCGTTCCGTGACACGCCCGGCGACCAGCTGCTCACCGCGCTGCGCGGCAAGGACGTGGTGCTGGCGTTCGTCGAGAGCTACGGCCGGGACGCGGTCGAGGACCCCGAGTTCGCCGGGCAGGTCGGTGCGGTGCTCGACGGTGGCACCCGGCGACTGGCCGCCGCCGGGTTCACCGCCCGCAGCGGCTTCCTGACCTCACCCACCGCCGGTGGCGGGAGCTGGCTGGCCCACGACACCCTGCTGTCCGGGCTGTGGATCAACAACCAGCAACGGCACGACAGCCTGCTGGCCAGTGACCGGTTGACCCTCAACGGGGCGTTCCGGCGGGCCGGCTGGCAGACGGTCGGGGTGATGCCGGCGGCCACCTCGCCCTGGCCGGAGGGGGCGTTCTTCGGCTACGACCGCTACCACGACGCGGCGGGGCTGGACTACCGGGGACCGCAGTTCAGCTACGCGCCGATGCCCGACCAGTACACCCTGTCCGCCTTCCAACGCCGGGAGCGCGCCAACCCCGACCACGCGCCGATCATGGCGCAGATTCCGCTGGTCTCCAGCCACTCCCCGTGGGTGGCGATCCCCCGCATGCTGGACTGGGACCACGTCGGGGACGGTTCGATCTACCGCCGGCCGACGTCGGTGGCGTTCAACCCGAAGAACGTGGTGGGGCGGAGCACCACCGAGGTGCGTACCGGTTACCGCCGGGCGATCGAATATTCGCTGAACAGCCTGATCTCCTACGTCCAGACATACGGCGACGACGACTTGGTGCTGGTCTTCCTCGGCGACCACCAACCGTCCCCGCTGGTCACCGGCCCGAACGCCAGCCGGGACGTGCCGATCACGGTGGTCGCCCGCGACCCGGCGGTGCTGGCCCGGGTGGAGGGCTGGGGCTGGCAGGAGGGGCTGCGTCCCGGCCCGGACGCGCCGGTGTGGCCGATGGACACCTTCCGGGACCGGTTCCTCACCACGTTCGGGCCGCAACCGCCGGCCCACGTCGCCGCGCCACGCTGACCCCGGCGGCGGCCGAGCGCGACGCCGGTCGGCGGCCCTGCACTGCGCTGGTCGGTGGCACTGCGCTGCGTCGCCGGCCCGGCACCCGGCTGATCCCCGGCGGCACCGACGCCGGGGATCAGCGCTTCGTGGACAGCCGCAGCGCGTTGCAGACGTCGGCCACGCCGGGCACCTGCCAGGCGACCTCACCGGCGAGCTGCCGGGCCTCGACGTCGGGCACCACGCCACCGAGGATCACCACCCGGTTCTGCACGGTGACGGTGATCCGTCGGGCCCGCAGACCCACCCCGCCCACGATCCGGTACGCCACCTCGGCGGCCAGCCGGACGTCGTCACCCGGTGGGCCGGGCGGGTCGGGCTCGGGACGCAACCAGCTGTCGTCGGGCAGCGGCCACGGCATCACCACGCCGCGCTCCTCTCCCGGGGCCGGTCGGCCGTGCCGGCCCGGGACCAGTCCACCGCCTCCTGACGGGTGTCGAAGACCGGGAAGACCCGGTCGAGCCGCATGGTGTGCAGAGCGGTGCGGACGAACCGGGACGGTCCGGCGAGGCTGAGCCGCCGGCCGCGTTGCCGGGCGTCCTGCCGGGCCCGGACCAGCACCCCGAGGGCGGTGGAGTCGATCAGGTGCACCCGGACCAGGTCGACCACCACGTGCCGGTCGGCGTCGACCGCCTCCGACAACGCGCCGTGCAGGTCGTCGCCGGTGGCGATGTCCAGGTCCCCGGCGGCGGTGACGATCGCCACCTGGTCGGTGTGCTCGACGCCGAGCACCCCGGGGGGGTCGGTGCGGCGGGGCGCGCGGGCCGGCACCGGGGCCGGTTCGGGGACCAGCTCGCAGCGGGGGCAGCGGTGCGGGCCGGTGGCGAACGGCGAACCGGTCCAGCCCTGCTCGGCGACGAACGTCCAGACCACCTCGGCGTCGGGCAGGACACAGGCCGGGCCGGTGGCGACCGTCCCGCAGCTGTCACAGATCAGGGTCATCATCGGGTCGTCCGGTACGACGGTCATCGGATCTCCTCCTTGAGGATGGCCGTGGCGGCCCGGTGGTCGCGGCGGCCCGGTGGTCGTGGCCCGGCGCGCGGTGGTCGACCGGAGACCCCGCATGCGCCGGACCACGACCGGTTCCGGTGGGTCAGGGCTCGGTGCGGCCGCCTGCGGTGCCGACGACCAGCGCCACGGCGACCCCGGCCAGGCCGACCTGCACGATCAGCTGCCGCAGCGTGTAGCCGTCACCGTCGATGCCGACCAGCCGGCTCAGGATGGTGCCGAGCAGCGCGGCGACCAGGCCGACGGCGAGCGTGAGCCAGACCGGGACCTGCTTGCGGCCGGGGATGACGAGCCGGCCCAGCGTGCCGACCACGAGCCCCACGACGACGGCGGCGACGATGCCGGGCACGCTCATCGGCTGTGCTCCCGGACCCGCAGCGGCGCTGGTCGCCGGTGGACGGCGGACGGGACCAGCCCGTCGCCCACCGGCAGTGCCCTCGGGGTGGTGACCATGGGCAGCACCCGGGACACCCGGGCGGCACTCAGCACGCGCAACGCCCGAGGACTGGGGTCGCGCAGCGTCAGCACGCCGCCGTGGCGGGTCAGCTCCCGGTGCACGTCGAGCAGCAGCCCGACGGCGGCGGCGTCGAGGTGCCGGCATTCGGAGAGGTCCACCACCACGTGGGCCGGGCGCAACGCGACGAGCCGGTCGAAGACCTCCCGGGACCGGGCCAGCGCGGCCAGGTCCAGGTCGTCGGTGACGCACACCTCCACCAGCGGTACGGTGCACTCCGGGCGGGATGCTCCCACGATCGGCCTCCTTCCGGCTCGCTGTCCGGACCCAGCCTGGTGGGCGAGGTTGGCGGGGGCCGCGCGGACGTATGTCAGTTGCGTGACAAATTCCGCGTACGCCGAAGCCGGTTCGTCATCGTCGGCGCGCACCGGGCACGATTTCCCGATGGCGGGCGTACTGGTGATCGAGGACGACGACCGGATCCGTCTGGCGCTGCTGCTGGCCCTGGAGGACGAGGGCTATCTGGCGCGCGGGGCGGCCACGGCGGAGGAGGGGTTGCGGGCGCAGCGGCAGGAGGCGGCCGACTACGTGCTGGTGGACCTGATGCTGCCCGGCCTCGACGGTTTCGAGTGCATCCGGCAGTTGCGCCGCGACGACGACGTGCCGATCGTGGTGGTCAGCGCCCGCGACGACACCCACGACATCGTCGCCGCGTTGGAGGCGGGCGCGGACGACTACCTGGTCAAGCCGGTCGCCATCAAGGAACTCTCGGCCCGGTTGCGGGCGCTGCGCCGCCGGGGGCGTACCGCCGTCGCGCCGTCGGCGGCGGTGCCGGTGCTGGTCTTCGGCCCGTTGGAGATCAGCCCGGAGGCCGGTGAGGTGCGCCGGGCGGGACAGCCGGTGCCGGTGACCCGCACCGAGTTCCGGTTGCTCTGCGAGCTGGCCGAGCACGCCGGCCGGGTGCTGTCCCGCCAGCAGCTGCTCAGCCGGGTGTGGGGCTACGAGACCGGTGACGAGCGACTGGTCGACGTGCACGTGGGGCGGCTGCGGCAGAAGATCGAGGCCGACCCGGCCAACCCCCGGCACCTGGTGACCCTGCGGGGCCTCGGCTACAAGCTGCAACGATGAGGCGGCTCGGCCTGCGGGCCCGGGTCACCGCCGCGTTCGCGATCGGGGCGCTGCTGCTGTCGGCGCTGATGGCGTTGATCTCGTACGAGCTGGTGCGCCGTTCGCTGCTCGACGAGCGGGAGCGCACGGCGCTACGGGCGGCGTACTTCGACGCAGCGGTGGTGCGGGCCGGCCTGGACACCGACACCCCGGACGTCTACGAGGTGCTGCGCACCCTGGACACCGGTGGCACCCGCCGGGCGCTGGTGCACCGTGACGGCCGCTGGTACGCCCGCACCGCCGACGAGGGCCCGTCCGGGGCGGTGCCGGCGGGGCTGATGGCGATGGTCGCCGACGGTGAGCCGGCGGTGCAGCGGATCCGGGTCGACGGGCAGCCGGCGCTGCTGGTGGGGGTGCCGCTGGCCGACTCGACCGGTTACTACGAGATCACCTCGCTGCGGGAGCTGGAGCAGACCTTCCAGGTGCTGGCGCTGGCGCTGACCGTGGTGGCGGTCACCGTGGCCGGCTCCGGTGCGGCACTGGGCTGGTACGCCACCCGGCACGGGCTGCGCCCGTTGACGGCGGTGGCCGACGCGGCGGAGAAGATCGCGGCGGGGGACGTGACCGCCCGGCTCGCCCCGGGCACCGACCCGGACCTGGCCCGGCTCTCCACCTCGTTCAACCGGATGGCCGACGAGGTGGCGGTCCGCATCGAACGGGACCGCCGGTTCGCCGCCGACGTCGCCCACGAGCTGCGCTCACCCCTGCAGACGCTGTCGGCGGCGGCCAGCGTGCTGTCCCGGCGTCGCGACGGGTTGGACGACCGGACGGCCACCGCCGCCGGCCTGGTCAGCGAGGAGATCACCCGGTTCCAACGGCTGGTCAACGACCTGATCGAGTTGGCCCGCAGTGACCGGCCGGTGCAGCGGGAGGAGGTCGACGTGCTGGCGTTGGCCCGGGGGGTGTGCCGGGGGCGGGGGCTGCCCGAGTCACTGGTCCAGCCCGGCCCACCCGCGCCGGGGCGATGGTCGGTGGACCCTCGGCGGGTGGAGCAGGTGCTGGTCAACCTGCTGGACAACGCGGTCCGCTACGGCGGTGGCCCGGTCGCGGTGCGGCTGTGGGTGTCCGACGGGGTCGGGGTGGTGGAGGTCGACGACGAGGGGCCGGGGGTGCCGGTGGCCGACCGGGAAGTGGTCTTCGACCGGTTCGTCCGGGGTCGGGCCGCGCACGACCGGGCCGGCGGGGACGGCACCGGCCTGGGGTTGGCGCTGGTCGCCCAGCACGCCGCCGCGCATGGTGGCCGGGCCGGTGTCGGTGACCGGCCCGGCGGCGGTGCCCGGTTCCGGGTGGAGCTGCCGGGGGCCCGGCCGTGACCCGCCCGCTGCGTTCCCCGGCGGTGACCCGGCGGTTGCCGTGGTCGTGGCGGTGGCTGCTGCCGGCGGTGGCGGCCCTGCTGCTCGCCGGGTGCGGGGTGCCGGCCGACGATCGGCCCCGGGCCGTCGAGCCGCCGTTCGGGCCGCCGGCCGCACCGGCGGCGAGCAGTGTGCCGGGTCGGGTGGAACAGGCGTTCTGCCTGGTCCGCGCCGGTCGACTGGTCCGGGTGGTCCGGCAGGTCGACGCGTCCGGCGGGGTGGACGGGCACCTGCGGCGGCTGCTGGCCGGCCCCGACGACGCGGAGCGGGTGGCCGGCCTCGGCACCGCCCTGCCCGGTGCGGTGCACGTGCTGGGCGCCCGGCTGGTCGACGGGCGGGCCCAGGTGGAGGTGGAGCCACTGGGGGAGGAGTCCGGTCGCAGCGACGAGGTGCTGGCCTACGGTCAGATCGTCTGCACCCTGGACAGCCGACCGGACGTCGCCGGGGTGTCGTTCCTGCGGCGGGGCCGGCCGCTGGAGGTGCCCCGGGCCGACGGTTCGCTGTCGTCGGGCCCGTTTACCGCCGCCGACTACCCCGCCGCCACCGGTCCGGACTGACGACCGCGCCGGGCCCGGGGTACGACCAGCGGGGTGCCGGTCTCCGGGTCCTCGACGATCCGGCAGGGCAGCCCGAACACCTCCTCGACGAGCGCGGCGGTGACCACCTCGCGCGGGTCCCCCTGGGCCACCACCCGACCGTCGCGCATGGCGATCAGGTGGGTGGCGTAGCGGGCGGCGTGGTGCAGGTCGTGCAGCACCGCGACCAGGGTGCGGCCCTGCTCCTCGTGCAGTCGGGCGCACAGGTCGAGCACCTCGATCTGGTGCGCGACGTCCAGGTAGGTGGTGGGTTCGTCGAGCAGCAGCAGGGAGGTCTGCTGGGCCAGCGCCATCGCGATCCAGACCCGCTGCCGCTGCCCGCCGGAGAGTTCGTCGACGGGTCGGTCGGCCAGCTCACCGACGCCGGTGGCGGCCATCGACGCGGTCACCACCTGTTCGTCCTGCGTGGACCACTGGCGCAGCAGGCCCTGGTGGGGGTAGCGGCCCCGGGCGACCAGGTCGGCCACGGTGATGCCCTCCGGGGCGACCGACGACTGCGGGAGCAGGCCGAGGGTGCGGGCCACCTCCCGGGAGCGCAGCGAGTGGATGTCGCGGCCGTCGAGCAGCACCGTGCCGGCGGTCGGTCGCAGCGTGCGGGCCAGGGCCCGCAGCAGGGTGGACTTGCCGCAGGCGTTGGGGCCGATCACCACCGTGAACGACCGGTCGGGCACGGCGACCGACAGGTCCCGGGCCACCACCCGCCGCTCGTAGGCCAGGGTCAGCCCGACCCCACCGAGTCGACTGTCCTCGGTCACCGTGTCCTCCTCAGATCCGGGCCGCGCGTCCCTGCGCGGCGAGCAACCACACCAGGTAGGCCCCGCCGACCAGGCCGGTGACCACCCCGACGGGCAGTTGGTGGCCGTCGATCGCCCGCTGCGCGGCCAGGTCGGCGGCGAGCAGCAGCACCGCCCCGGTCGCGGCGGCGGCGGCCAGGTTGGGGCCGGGCGCCCGGGTGAGCCGGCGGGCCAGGTGCGGCGCGACCAGGGCGACGAACGAGACCGGCCCGGCGGCGGCGGCGGCCCCGGCGGCGAGCAGCACCGCCGCCCCGAGCAGCAGTTGCCGCACCAGCGACACCGGCACCCCGAGCGCGGTGGCGGTGTCGTCACCCAGTTCGATCACCGACAGCGCCCGGGCGGTGCCGACCACCACCGGCGTCAGCAGCGCCAGCAGGCCGAGCAGCGGGACGGCCTGTGCCCAGCCCCGCCCGTCGAGGCTGCCGGTGAGCCAGAGCACCGCGCGGGCCGCGTCCATCAGCGGGGCCCGGGTGAGCAGCCAGCCGTTGACGCCGGTGAGGATCGCCGTGGTGCCGATGCCGACCAGCACCAGCCGGTAGCCGTGCAGGCCGTGCCGGCCGGCCACCGCCCACAGCAGCAGGCCGGTGGCGAGGCCGCCGAGCAGCGCCGCGCCGGACAGCAGCAGGGTGCCGCCCCCGGCAACCACCACGATCAGCGCACCGGTGGCCGCGCCCTGGGTGACCCCGAGCACGTCGGGGCTGCCCAGCGGGTTGCGGACCAGCGACTGGAGGACCGCGCCGGACAGCGCCAGGGCGGCGCCGACGGCGAGCGCGGTCACCAGTCGGGGCAACCGCAGCTCACCGACGATGAAGTCCTCGGCGGCGCTACCGCCGCCGGTGAGGGTGCGCAGCACGTCGGTGGGGCTCATCGGGTAGTCGCCGCCACCGATGGCGAGCACCCCGAGGACGACGGCCAGGGCGGTGGCCCCGAGTCCGACCACCAGGGACCGGCCGCGCCAGCGCACCGAGCGGGTGCCGATGCGGACCACCCGGTCCGGTGGGCGGGTCGGTGCGGCGGTGGCGCGGGCGCGGCTCATCGGCGGGCCACCAGACGCAGGAACAGCGGCCCGCCGAGCACGGCGGTGACCAGGCCGACCTGGAGTTCACCGGGTCGACCGAGGACCCGGCCGAGCACGTCGGCGCCGAGCAGCAGCACCGGGGCGAGCACCGCCGCGTAGGGCAGCAGCCAGCGCAGGTCGGGGCCGGTCAGGGCGCGGACCAGGTGGGGGACGAGCAGGCCGACGAAGACGATCGGGCCGCAGGCGGCGGTGGCCGCGCCGCAGAGCAGGGTGACCGCGGTGACGGTGCCGGCCCGGACCAGGGCGGGGCGGGCGCCGAGCGCGCGGGCCGCGTCGTCGCCGAGGGCCAGGGCGTTGAGTGGGCGGGCCCCGGCCAGCCCGACCAGCAGGCCGGCCAGGATGAACGGGGCCACCGTGGCGACGGTGGTGAAGTCGGCGTTGACCAGCGAGCCGACGGTCCAGAACCGCAGCCGGTCCAGCGCTGCCGCGTCGAGCAGCATCACCGCGCTGACGTACGAGTAGAGCACCGCGTTGAGGGCGGCCCCGGCCAGCGCCAGCCGCTGCGGGGTGGCCTGCCGGCCGCCGCCGACGGCGTGCACCGCCACGGTGACGACGACCGCGCCGAGCAGGGCGAACCAGATCCAACCCCGCACCGTCGCGACGCCGAGCAGCGCGGTGCTGGTGGCCACGGCGGCCGACGCTCCGGCGTTGATGCCGAGCAGACCGGGGTCGGCGAGGGGGTTGCGGGTGAGGGCCTGCATCAGCGCGCCGGCCACCCCGAGGGCGGCCCCGGCGAGCAGCCCGAGCAGGGTACGGGGCAGCCGCATCTGCTGCACCACCGCATGCTCGGGGGAGGTGGGGGAGGTCAGACCGTGCCACACCTCGACCAGGGTGAGCTGTTTCGCGCCGACGGCGATGCTCAGCACCGCCACCGCGACGAGCAGCAGCAGGCCCGCGCCGAGCCCGGCGGTCCGGACGCCGGTGCGCCGACGGTTCGTCGTCGCTCCCGGCAGGACGGTGGGTGGGGACAGGGTGGCGGACAGTGTCGGCTCCAGGGGGCGAGAGTGGCGCGCGCCGATTGTTGACAGCGATTTAGGTTAGGTTACCCTAACCATGCCGTCGCGGACCGGCGCGGCTCCGGCCTGACCGAAAGACGTCACATGCTGCCTTCCTCGTCCTCACCCCGACTCTCCCGCCGCGGCCTGCTCGCCGCCGGTGGTGGCGTGGCCCTGACCGCCCTCCTCGCCGCCTGCGGCGGGGGCGACGACCCGGCGAAGCCCGCCGCCGGTGGTTCCGCCGGCCCGTGGAGCTTCACCGACGACCGGCAGCGCAAGGTCGACGCGCCCGCCGCGCCGACCCGGGTGGTCGCCTTCACCGGGGTGGCCGCCGCGCTCGTCGACTTCGGACTCGACTCCCAGCTCGTGGGCGTGTTCGGGGAGACCACCCGGACCGACGGTTCCCGCGACCCGCAGGCCGGGGACCTCGACGTCGACCGGGTCACCGTGCTCGGCAACGTCTGGGGTGAGTTCAACGTGGAGAAGTACGCCGCGCTGCGCCCCGAGCTGCTGGTCACCCACATGTACGACCCGGACGCCCTCTGGTACGTCCCGGACGAGAGCCGCGACAAGATCCTCCAGCTCGCGCCGAGCGTGGCGATCACCACCGCCCGGACTCCGATGACCCGCCCGATCGAGCGCTATGCCGAGCTGGCCCGCTCGCTCGGCGCGGACCTGTCGGCCACGAAGGTCACCGAGGCCAAGGCCCGCTTCGAGGCCGCCGCCGAGCAGGTGCGGGCGGCGGTCAAGGCCAACCCGGGCATCCGGGTGATGGCCTCCTCGGGCAGCCCCGACCTGTTCTACGTCTCCAACCCGAAGGTCAGCACGGACCTGATGTACTTCGCCGAGCTGGGCGTGGAGATCGTGGTGCCGACCAAACTTGAGTCCGGCGACTACTTCGAGGCGCTGAGCTGGGAGAACGCCGGCAAGTTCCCGGCCGACCTGATCCTGCTGGACAACCGTTCCACCGCGTTGCAGCCCAAGGACCTCGCGGCCAAGCCGACCTGGGCGCAGCTGCCGGCGGTCCGGGCCAACCAGGTCACCCCGTGGGACGCGGTGCCCCGCTTCTCGTACGCGGGCGCGGCCCCGCTGTTGGAGAGCCTGGCCACCGCGATCCGTTCCGCCAAGCGTCTCGGCTGAGGCTGCCACCGGATCGCCGCAGTCGCCCGGCCGGGTCGGCCCGTCGGGACCGGGCGGACCGTCGCCCGGCGCGACCGGTGGTGGGCGGGGTGCCCGGTGCGGACACCCCGCCACCGGGCGTCACCGTGCCGACCGCTGCACCGGTGGTGTGCCGGTGCGGTCGTCTCCGTCCGCCGCTGCGGTGCGCCAGCCGCCGCAGGTGCGGACAGGACGACGGAAGCCGGTTCAGGCCGCTTCGACGGACCGGGTGCGACGCGCGGCCCGACCGGGCTGCTCCCAGCCGGTGCGCTGGTCGTCGGCGCCGCGGGTCGTCGTGTCACCGGCCATGGTCAGCGCCCGCTGCGCGTTGCGCGCGGCGTCGCAGGGCCACTCCTGGTGCTCGCAGAGCAGGTTGTCGCAACGCCCCGCCTGGTCCGGATGGTGTGCGTCGATCACGTCGAGGGCCATCCGCCACAGGAGCGGATCGGTCACCCCGGCGGGCACGGCGGCGCGGGTATGTCGCTGCGGGCGGTCGGTGTCGGGCATGGTCTCCCCCTTTGTCGGTACCGGAGAAGAGTCTCCACCGGGTCGGGTGGCAAAACCAACCGACCTTGGTGGGGATCACCACTCCACCCTTGTTGTGCAACTCGTTGCATAGCAGGATGCCGGGATGGCCCTCGAACACGCGATCCTGGTCTCGCTGCTGGAGCAGCCGGGCTCCGGCTACGAGTTGGCCCACCGGTTCGACCGCTCCATCGGTCGGTTCTGGACCGCCACCCACCAGCAGATCTACCGGGTGCTCGCCCGGATGGGGACCGACGGCTGGATCACCGCCGAACAGGTCGGCCAGCACGGCCGGCCCGACAAGCGGCGCTGGTCGGTCACCGGCACCGGCCACGCCGTGCTCACCGACTGGCTCCGCGAGGAGGTCCAACCGGAGGCGGTGCGCCACGAACTCGCCGTCAAGGTCCGGGGGGCCGCCTTCACCGACCGGGCCGGCCGGGTCGCCCTGCTCGTCGAGGTCGCCCGGTACCGCGCCGACCACGAGGCGGTGCTGGCCCGCTACCTGGCCGGCGAGCGCCGCGACTTCCCCGGGGGCGTCTCCGGCGACGACCGTGCCGCCCTCCAGCACGTCGTGCTGCGCGGCGGCATCGCGTACGAGCGGATGGTGCTGGCCTGGCTCGACGACGTCCTGGCCACCCTGCGCGGCCTGGACCACTGACCACCCGCACGCGCCGACCGCTGACCACCTTCGGAGAAGGGACCACCTCGCGATGACCGACGACAACCTGCTGCTCGACCCGCACCGTTACGACCCCGACCACCTGGACGAGGAGTCCCGCCGGCTGCTGCGGGCCACGGTCGACTTCTTCGAGCGCCGGGGCAAGAAGGCGCTGGTCGACAGCTACAACGACCACACCTGGTACGCCGACTTCCTCGACTTCGTCGCCGCGCAGGGGCTGTTCGCGGCCTTCTGCACCCCGGCCGCCGACGGTGGCGGTGACCCGGCCAAACGCTGGGACACCGCGCGCAACGCCGCGCTCAGCGAGGTGCTCGGCTTCTACGGGCTCGGCTACTGGTACACCTGGCAGGTCACCGTCCTCGGTCTCGGCCCGGTCTGGCAGAGCGACAACGCCGCCGTCCGCGCCCGCGCGGCGGGGCTGCTCGACGACGGGCACGTGATGGCGTTCGGCCTCTCCGAACGGGCCCACGGCGCCGACATCTACTCCACCGACATGCTGCTCACCCCCGACGGCGCGGACGGCTTCCGGGCCACCGGCGGCAAGTACTACATCGGCAACGGCAACGTCGCCGGGCTGGTCTCGGTCTTCGGTCGCCGCGCCGACGTCGAGGGGCCCGACGGCTACGTCTTCTTCGCCGCCGACAGCCGGCACCCGGCGTACCGGCTGGTCCGCAACGTGGTCAACGCGCAGATGTACGTCAGTGAGTTCCGGCTGGAGGACTACCCGGTGCGCGCCGAGGACGTGCTGCACACCGGCCGTGCTGCGTTCGACGCCGCGTTGAACACCGTCAACGTCGGCAAGTTCAACCTCTGCACCGCCAGCATCGGCATCTGCGAACACGCCATGTACGAGGCGGTCACCCACGCCCACCGCCGGGTGCTCTACGGCCGGCGGGTCACCGACTTCCCGCACGTGCGCCGGGAGTTGACCGACGCGTACGCCCGGTTGGTCGCGATGAAGCTGTTCAGCGACCGGGCGGTGGACTACTTCCGCTCGGCCGGCCCCGACGACCGGCGTTACCTGCTGTTCAACCCGATGACCAAGATGAAGGTGACCACCGAGGGCGAGCGGGTGATCGATCTGCTCTGGGACGTCATCGCCGCCAAGGGGTTCGAGGCGGACACCTACTTCGACAAGGCCGCCCGGGACATCCGGGGGCTGCCCAAGCTCGAAGGCACCGTGCACGTCAACCTGGCGCTGATCCTGAAGTTCATGGCGAACTACTTCTTCGCCCCGGCCGAGTTTCCCCCGGTGCCCACCCGGCACGACCCGGCCGACGACGGGTTCCTGTTCCGGCAGGGCCCGGCGCGTGGTCTGGGCGCGATCCGGTTCCACGACTGGCGGGCCGCGTACGCCGCCCGGGCCGAGGTGCCGAACGTGGCCCGGTTCACCGCCCAGGCCGACGGGTTGCGCGAGTTGCTCGCCGCCCACCCGCCGGGCGAGGAGCAGCAGGGTGACCTCGACTTCCTGCTCGCCCTCGGGCAGCTCTTCGCGTTGGTCGTCTACGGTCAGCTCATCCTGGAGCAGGCCGGGGCGACCGGGCTCGACGTCGACCTGCTCGACCAGATCTTCGACGTCCTGGTCCGCGACTTCGCCGGCCACGCCACCGAACTGCACGGCAAGCCGACCACCACCGACGCCCAGGCCGCCTGGGCGCTGACCCAGGTCCGTCGCCCGGTCGCCGACGCGGCCCGCGCCGGCCGGGTCTGGTCCCGGGTCCAGGCCCTGGCCGGCCGATACGAGATGACCCCCTGATCCCGCCCGTGGTGTCCCGTGGTGGGATGCCGTGCGGGTGTCGGCCCGTCGGCGGGGAGCGGACCCGGGTGTCGCGCCGCTGGTCCGGGCCGGGGCGGCGGGCCCGTTCCGGGAGGTCGTCCGGCGGGGAGGGAGTCAGCAGATGCTCCGGGACGTCCTGCTCGGTGTCGCCGTCGCGGCGCTGGCCACCTGGGCGGCGTTGCTGGTCGGCCTGCTGATCGTGCGGCCCCGGGGTGCGCTGCTCACGGAGGCGCTGCGGCTGCTGCCGGACCTGCTGCGGCTGCTGCGCCGGCTGGCCGGTGACGCCACCCTGCCGCGCGGGGTACGGGTGCGTCTCGGCCTGCTGATGGCCTACCTGGCGGTCCCGATCGACCTGATCCCGGACTTCGTTCCGGTCATCAGGTACGCCGACGACGCGATCATCGTGGCCGCGGTGCTGCGCGCGGTGGTCCGCCGGGCGGGTGTCGACGCGGTACGCCGGCACTGGCCGGGCACCGAGGACGGCTTCGCCGCGCTGTGCCGGCTGACCGGCATCCGCCCGCCCGACGGCGACCGGCCGGCAGCGGGTTGACGCCGCAGCCGCGCGCCGCACCGGTCGGGGCCCGCGACGGCCCGCGCCCAGGCCGACTCGCCGACCCGGCGGCTCAGCCACCCCCGGCCCGGAGAGCCGCACCGCCCGGAGCCGACCTGCCGGCTCAGCCACCCCCGACGCGGGGAGCCGCACCGCCCGGGGCGTGCGGCCCGGGGTGGCGCGGCTGGGGGAGGATGCGGGCATGCTGTTGATCGTCCCCGCCGACCCGCTGCGCCCCCGTCGAGCGGACCCGCACTTCGCGCCGGAGGCACAGGCCGCCCGCGAGGCCGGCCACCGGGTGGCCGTCGTCGACCACGACGCGCTCGCGGCGGGCCGCGACCCGGGGCGGGCGGTCGCCGGGGTCCCCGCCGACGACGACGCGGTCTACCGGGGCTGGATGCTGTCCGCCACCGGGTACGCCGGATTCGCCGAGGCGCTCCGCGCCCGGCAGGTGACCCTACGCACCGACCCCGACCAGTACCGCCGTGCCCACGAGCTGCCCGGGTGGTACGCCACCGCGGCGACGCTCACCCCCGAGTCCCGCTGGACGGTCGGCGTCGACCGGGCCGACTTCGACCGGGCGCGAGCCGGGCTGGGCGTCGGCCCGGCCGTGCTGCGCGACTGGACGAAGTCCGCCAAGCACCACTGGCACGAGGCGTGCTTCGTCCCCGAGCTGGCCGACGCGGAGGCCGCCTGGCGGATCGCGACCCGGCTGCGCGAACTGCGCGACGACGACTTCACCGGTGGTTTCGTGCTGCGCCGGTTCGAGCCGCTGTCCGGTGTCGAGGTGCGCACCTGGTGGGTCGCCGGCCGGTGCGTGCTCACCGGCCCGCACCCGGACACCCCGGGGGAGCTTCCCGACGCCCCGGTGGACACCGGGCCGCTGGCCCCCGTGCTGTCCGCGCTCGGTCTGCCGTTCGTCACCGCCGACCTGGCCCGGCATGCCGACGGTCGGTGGCGGCTGGTGGAGATCGGCGACGGCCAGGTCAGCGACCGCCCGTCCACCATGGCCCCGCAAGCCCTGGTCGCCGCCCTCACCTGACGGCGGTCGGTGCCGGGCGACCCGCCCAGCCGGTGGTGATCAGCAGCAGCGCGGCCAGGTAGGTGGTCATCACCCACAGCCCGTGGCCGGGCAGTCGGACACCCGTCGCCTCGATCCCGATCAGCAGGTCGGACAGGAGGAACAGCGCACCTCCGGCGGCCACCCGCCGGGACACCCCCCAGCCGGCGGCGGCCATCAGGCTCAGCGCCAGGCTGTAGCCGAGCACCGGCAGCCGCAGGTCGCCCAGCCGGCCCCAGAGCAGCGCGTTCCCCGCCGCCCACAGGGTGAGGTATCCGGCGACTGCCCCCGCCGGTGGCCGCCGGTGGCGCAGGAACGCCACCAGGAACGCAGCCTGGGTGCCGAGGAAACACCCCATCCCGATCAGGAACGCGGTGGTGCCGGGGACCAGCAGCGCCACGTCACCCGCCGTCGCGCAGACCAGCCCGGTCGCCACCGGGTCCCACCGCCGCCGTACGGCGAGCAGCCAGCCGAGCAGCAGCGGGGCGAGCAGCGGCTTGGCCGCCCACTGCACCGCTGTCGAGTCGAGCGCGACCCCGGTCAGCTCCACGGCGGTGACCAGCCCGAACGACCCGAGAAGCCACCGTCCCGCCACCCCGGTCGTCCCTGCGGGCTGTGGCACCCCCGCCGGCTCTGGCACCCCGGTCGGCGGTGGCGGCACCGGCACTCCCGCCGGAGACGCGCCGGCCCCCGCGTGGTGCGGCCCGGGACGCCCGGGTGGGCGGTCGGGTCGGGAGCGGCTCATCGGGCGGGCTGCCAACCGGGGCGGCCGAGGACGTGCCCGAGCCGGTGCCGCCACGAGCCGGCCCGCCGGACGTCGGCCCAGATCGCCGCGTACTCGTGGGTGGCCACCCGCAGCGGGTTGTAGGTGCCGATGTTCGTGGTCAGCCCGTACCGGACGGGGGTGTGTTCCGGGGCGAAGCTGCCGAAGAGCCGGTCCCAGACGATCAGGATGCCGCCGTAGTTGCGGTCCAGGTACTCGCGGTTCGCCCCGTGGTGCACCCGGTGGTGCGACGGGGTGTTGAAGACCCACTCGACCGGCCGGGGCAGCCGGTCGATCCGCTCGGTGTGCAGGAAGAACTGGTAGAGCAGGCTGACCGACTGCTGGAGGAAGATCATCCAGGGTGGGATGCCGAGCAGCGCCAGCGGCAGCCAGAACGGCAGCGAGGTCATCGGCGTCCAGCTCTGCCGCAGCGCGGTGGACAGGTTGAAGTGCGTGCTGGAGTGGTGCACCACGTGGCTGGCCCAGAACAGGCGTACCTCGTGGTGGGTGCGGTGGAACCAGTAGTAGGCCAGGTCGTCGGCGAGGAACAGCAGCACCCAGGTCCCGACGCTGGTGGGGGAGAGCTGCACCGGGGCGACGGTCCACAGCGCGACGTAGAGACCGACGGTGAGCAGTTTCCACGGGAAGCCGATCAGTTGGCTGCCGGCGCCCATGGTGAGGCTGGTGGTCGTGTCCCGCCGCTCGTAGCCGCGTTCGTCGTCGTCCGGCGCGAACCGGTACGACCACGCCTCGACGGCGATGAGCAGCAGGAACGCCGGTACGGCGTAGAGCACGGCGGGGATCATGCGCGACGTTCCCTTCCGGGGGACGGGCGACGGGGGTGGACGCCCGGGACGGGTCGGCGGGTCGGGGTGGGTAGCGGTCGGCGGGTCGGGCCGACGAGCGGTCGGCGGGTGGGTGGCGGTCAGCCGGTGGGGGCGGTGAGGGACGCGGTGAGCAGGGTGTGGGCCTCGGTGGCGGCGTCGTCGCCCCGGCCGTCGGCGATCGCGGCGGCCAGCCGGCGGTGCCCGGCGACGTCCAGCAACTCGGCTGCGCGTCGCTGCGGCGGCACCTCCCCGACGGCCAGCGCCCCGGCCACCAGGCTGTTGAAGGAGAGCAGGTAGGCGGTGTTGCCGCTGCCGGTGACGATGTGCCGCCACAGCGCGATGTTCGCCTCGGCCATGGCGGCCAGGTCGGGTGCGAGCGCGGCGAACCGTTCCACGGTGTCGACCACGACCCGCCCCACCGCCCCGGTGGCCCGGACGGCGCAGCGCCGGGCCGCGTCGACCCCGACGCAGGCGCGCATCTCCAGCATGTCCCGGACCAGGTGCTCCACCGGCAGCACGTCGCCGGACTGGACGAGGGACAGGGCCAGGTCGAGGCCGGCGTGCACCCGCCAGTCCAGCACCCGGGTGACGCCGCCCTGGCTGACCCGTAGCAGCCCGAGCTGTTGGAGCCGGCGCAGCGCCTCCCGCACGGCGTGCCGGTTGACGGCGAACGCGGCGGCGAGTTCGCGTTCACCGGGCAGCGGGTCGCCCGGGGCGTGCCGCCCGCTGACGATGGCGTCGCGGAGCTGGGCGAAGACGTGGTCGGAGACGGAGCTGCGGGGCACGGGGACGAAGGCCACGGCAGCAGTGTGCCGGCGTACCCATCAACCCGTCAACTGGTTGGACCAGTCGTACCGAAAGAAACGGCGGCCGGGTCGGGTGACCCGGCCGCCGTCCCGACGGACCTCACCGGTGACCGTTGCCGGGTGCCCGCAACGGCCGCGCGGACCTCAGGCCCGACCGCGCTCCCGGCGGTAGCGGCTGATCAGCGCCGCCGTGGAGGAGTCCACGTCGGACAGGTCCGGCGCGTCACCGGTCAGCTTCGGCGCGAGCTGGTTGGCCATCACCTTCCCCAGCTCCACCCCCCACTGGTCGAACGGGTTGATGTTCCACACCGCGCCGCAGGTGAACACGATGTGCTCGTAGAGCGCGATGAGCTGGCCCAGCGTCGACGGGGTGAGCTTCGGCGCGATGATCGAGGTGGTCGGGTGGTTGCCCGGCATCACCCGGTGCGGCACCACCTCGGCGGGCGTGCCCTCCGCCTCGACCTGCTCCGCCGTCCGGCCGAAGGCCAGTGCGGCGGTCTGCGCGAAGAAGTTCGACATGAACAGGTCGTGCATCTCGCCCAGGTCGTGGTTGGGCTGGCTGAACGCGATGAAGTCCGCCGGGATCAGCACGGTGCCCTGGTGGATGAGCTGATAGAAGGCGTGCTGGCCGTTGGTGCCCGGCTCGCCCCAGAAGATCTCCCCGGTCGGGTGGTCGACCGGCGTGCCGTCCAGGGTCACCGACTTGCCGTTGCTCTCCATGGTCAGCTGTTGCAGGTACGCTGGGAACCGGTGCAGGTACTGCGAGTACGGCAGCACGGCGTGGGTCTGCGCGCCGAGGAAGTCGACGTACCAGACGTTGAGCAGGCCCAGCAGCGCCGGCAGGTTCCGCTCCACCGGCGCGGTACGGAAGTGCTCGTCGACGGCGTGGTAGCCGGCCAGCAGCTCGCGGAACCGGTCCGGCCCGACCGCCAGCATCACCGACAGCCCGACCGCCGACGGCAGCGAGTAGCGGCCACCCACCCAGTCCCAGAAGCCGAACATGTTCTCCGGGTCGATGCCGAAATCGGCCACCCGGCCCGCGTTGGTGCTCACCGCCACGAAGTGCTTCGCGATCGCCGCGTCGTCGTCGGCGTCCAGGCCCGACAGCAGCCACGTCTTGGCCTGCTCGGCGTTGGCCAGCGTCTCCTGCGTGGAGAAGGTCTTCGACACCACCACGAACAGGGTGCTCGCCGGGTCGAGGTCGTGGGTCTTGTCGTGGATGTCGGTCGGGTCGATGTTGGAGACGAACCGGCAGGCGATCCCGCCGTCCCGGTACGCCTTGAGCGCCTCGTACGCCATCACCGGGCCGAGGTCGGAGCCGCCGATGCCGATGTTGACCACCGTGCTGATCCGCTCGCCGGTGTGCCCGCGCCACTGCCCGGAGCGGACCCGCTCGCTGAACGCGGCCATCCGGTCCAGCACCCGGTGCACGTCGGCGACCACGTCCTGCCCGTCCACCGTCAGTGCGGCGTCGCGCGGCAGCCGCAGCGCGGTGTGCAGCACGGCCCGGTCCTCGGTGGAGTTGATGTGCTCCCCGGCGAACATCGCGGCGATCCGGTCGGTCAGCCCGACCCGCCCGGCCAGCGCGGTGAGCAGCCCGATGGTCTCGTCGGTGACGAGGTGCTTGCTGTAGTCGACGTGCAGGTCGGCGACCTCGCCGGTGAGCCGCTCACCCCGTTGCCGGTCGGCCGCGAACAGCTCCCGCAGGTGGGTGCCGCGCATCGTCTCGGCGTGCTTGCGCAGCGCCTGCCATTCGTCGGTGGTGGTCACACTCGCAGCCATCGGGTCGATCTTCTCCTTCACGACGGTCGTCGGCGCGTGGTGCCGCCGACGGTTCGCGTCCCAGCCTGCCACCCGGGGCGCGGCCACGCGACGCGACCCGGCGCAGCCGCCGCCCCGGGGTGGCCGGCGACACGCCAATGCGACAGGTGTACGACACGCCGACCACGGGGCGACATCGCCTCGTCGCCGACAGTAGGCTCGCCGTGCCCTGCCCCCTTCGGCCCGGGAGGACCCATGGCGACGGTGATCGGCCCCCGCCGTTCGACCCCCACGGACGAGCCTGCGGCGGAGGCCGGTTCGGCGGAGGCCGGGCTGGATCTGCCGGAGTTGGCGGACGGCGGATGGATGCACCACGCCACCGAGTTCGCGCACACCAGTTTCCGGTCGGTGGCCCGCCGGCTGCCCCGGCTGGTGCGCGAGGCCATCGCGTTGGCCTGGGCGACCAACCGTCGCGACACCCTCGCCGCGATCGGTCTGAACCTCGCCGCCGGGGTGATGACCACCCTCGGCCTGCTCGCCACCACCGGGGTGCTGCGCGAGTTGTTCGCCGCCGGTCCGACGCCCGACCGGGTCCGGGCCGCGCTGCCCGCGCTGGTCCTGGCCGCCGCGGCGGTGGCCGTGAAGGGCACGTTGACCGTCACCGCCGGCTGGGCGCAGGCCCGGCTGATCCCACAGATCAACTACGCGGTGGAGCTGCGGCTGTTCGAGACCACCACGGCGGTCGAGCTGGCCGCCTTCGACGACGCCGGTTTCGCCGAGGAGATGGACCGGGTCCGCGACCGGGGGATGGCCGAGGCGGCGTCGATCGTCGACCACACCGTCAACCTGATCACCGGGGTGGTGGGCGTGCTGGCCACCGCCGCCGCGGTGACCGTGATCCAACCGGTGCTGCTGCCCTGCCTGCTGCTGGCCGCCGTGCCGGAGGCGGTCACCGCGGTGCGGATGGCCCGCCGGCAGTACCTGGACATGCTGGCCCGGATCAACCGCCGCCGCCGGATGTGGATGCTCGCCCACCTGATGGCCAACCGGCACACCGCCGCCGAGGTACGCGCCTACCAGATGCGGGACTTCCTGCTCGCCGAGTTCCGCCGGATGATGACCGTCGAGACGGCCGCGCTGCTGCGGCTGGCCCGGGCGCAGAGCCGGACCAGGGCCGTCGGGATGTCCGTCGGCGGGATCGCGGCCTTCGCGGTCTACGCCGTGCTCGGCGGGCTGCTGCTCACCGGCGTGGTCGCGCTCGCCGCGGCGGCGACCGCCCTGCTCGCCCTCCAGTCGGCGCGCAGCAGCCTCGCGCTCGCCGTCTACGCCACCAACAACCTCTACGAGGACGCCCTCTACTACCAGGACTACCGGGACTTCCTCGACCGGGCCGACAGCCGCACCGCCGCCGGGCAGGGGCGGCCCACCGCCGGCTTCGAGCACATCGAGCTGGACCGGGTCAGCCTGCGCTACCCGGACACCGACGCCCCGGCGGTGGACGAGGTCAGCCTGACCATCCGGCGGGGCGAGGTGATCGCCCTGGTCGGTGAGAACGGCTCCGGCAAGACCACCCTGGCCAAGCTGATCGCCGGCCTCTACCGGCCCACCGGCGGGGTGATCCGGTGGGACGACGTCGACGTCGCCGAGTTGGACCCGGCGGCGACGGCCGCCCAGGTGGCGGTGATGACCCAGGAGTGGTGGAAGTTCCCGTTCACCGCAGCGCAGAACATCCGCATCGGCCGGCACGACCGGCCCCCGGACGCGGCCGGCCCGACCGTCGAGGACGCCGCCCGGTCGGCCGCCGCGCACGACATGATCGCCGGGCTGCCGTTCGGCTACGACACCCTGCTGGCCCGGGAGTTCAAGAACGGCCACGACCTCTCCGGCGGGCAGTGGCAGCGGCTGGTGGCCGCCCGGGGCCTCTACCGCGACGCCCGGTTGCTGATCTGCGACGAGCCGTCGGCCGCCCTCGACGCCCGCGCCGAGCACGCGCTCTTCGAGCACCTGCGGCGGCGGCCCGACCGGACGGTCGTGCTGATCACCCACCGGTTGGCCAACGTCCGGCACGCCGACCAGATCTTCGTGATGGACCACGGTCGGCTGGTGCAGCAGGGCGACCACGACACGCTGATGGCCGCCGACGGGCCCTACCGGGAGCTGTTCGAGTTGCAGGCGAGCGGCTACCTCGCCGCCACCGAGTGACGGCGGCTCAGGCATCGACGTTCGTTGAACTCTTGGGGATGTTTCGATAGCGTCACCGGGTAACCCCTCGACCTCGGCGGTGGCGGCTGAGCGACGGCACAGGCGGGTGTGGCCTCCGGGCGACCACCCCGCCTCCCCGGGCCGGCCACCGCACTCGGGCGAAAGGTCGGGACGGTGCACCCCTCACCGTCTTGAAAGGTCTCTGCCATGAACCATGTGTCCGCCCGCAGCAGCGGGCGTCGGACCACACCACCGCGGCTGCGTGCCGCACTGGTCTCGATCGTTACCGGCGTGGTCGCCGTCGGCACCACCGTCGCCCTCGCCTCCAGTGCCAGCGCCGGCACCACCCTCGGTGCCGCCGCCGCCGAGACGGGCCGCTACTTCGGCACCGCAGTGGCGGTGAACAGGCTCTCCGACTCCGTCTACGTCGGCATCCTGAACCGTGAGTTCACCTCGGTGACCGCCGAGAACGAGATGAAGTGGGACGCCACCGAGCCCAGCCCGAACCAGTTCACCTACGCCAGTGGCGACAAGCTGGTCAGCCACGCCCAGGCCAACGGGATGCGGGTCCGCGGTCACACGCTGGCCTGGCACCAGCAGCAACCGCGCTGGACGGCGGTCCTGTCCGGCACCGCCCTGCGCAACGCCATGCTCAACCACGTCACCCAGGTCGCCACCCACTACCGGGGCAAGATCCACGCGTGGAACGTGGTGAACGAGGCGTTCGCCGACGGTGGCAGCGGTGCGCGTCGGGACTCCAACCTGCAGCGCACCGGTGACGACTGGATCGAGGCGGCGTTCCGGGCCGCCCGCGCCGCCGACCCGGGCGCGAAGCTCTGCTACAACGACTACTACACCGACGGGCAGAACCCGAAGAGCAACGGCGTGTACGCCATGGTCCAGGACTTCAAGGCCCGGGGCGTGCCGATCGACTGCGTCGGCTTCCAGTCCCACTTCACCGCCCAGTCGCCGGTGCCGTCGGACTACCAGGCCAACCTCCAGCGATTCGTCGACCTCGGCGTCGAGGTGCAGATCACCGAGCTGGACATCGAGGGCTCCGGCAGTTCCCAGGCCGACAGCTACTCCCGCGTGGTCAGCGCCTGCCTGGCGGTCTCCCGCTGCACCGGCATCACCGTCTCCGGCATCCGGGACACCGACTCGTGGCGGGCCAGCGCCACCCCGCTGCTCTTCGACGGCAACGGCGGCAAGAAGGCCGCGTACGCCTCCACGTTGGACGCGCTCAACGCGGGCGGCACCACCGTCCCGCCGACCACACCACCGCCGACGACTCCGCCGCCGACCACGCCGCCGCCGCCCGGTGACGGTGCCTGCACCGCGGCGGTGTCGGTGAACTCCTGGCCCGGCGGCTTCGTGACCACCGTCAAGGTCACCGCCGGCCCGGCCGGGCTCGACGGTTGGGTGGTCAACCTGCCCCTGCCGTCGGACGCCACCGTCACCAACGCGTGGAACGCGCAGCACACCGGCACCTCCGGTGCGGTCAGCTTCCGCAACGTCAGCTACAACGGCACCGTCGGTGCGGGAGCCGGCACCGAGTTCGGTTTCCAGGGCACCGGCAACGGTCCCACCGGCACGGCGACCTGCGCCCGCGCCTGACCGGACACCGACCCCACCCCGGCGCGGCGGCGACCGTCGCGGTCAGACCGCCGTCACCGGATGCCGGACCACCCCGTCGAAGAGGTACCCGAGGTCGTTGCCCGGGGCCCGGTCGGGCTGACCCCGGCCGGTCACGTCCACCGCGCGGGCCCGCAGCGTCCACCGGCCGGCGGTCGGCGGACACCACCGCGTCGACCACCGCTGCCAGGGCCCGCCCCGGTCCGCCCCGACCAGCGTGGCGGGCTGCCACCCGTCGCCCGTGTCGACCTCGACCCGGTCGATCGGACCGGCCCCGGACCACGACCGGCCGGTCAGCGTGGTCTCGACACCGGCCGCCAGCCGGGCGTCCCAGGGCAGCTCGAACGCGCTCTTGACCGACTGCGTGTCGGCCGGCCCACCGTCGACCGGCCGGCCGGGTCCGAACATCCGGTAGAGGCTGGTGTTCCACGGGGAGAACAGCGCGACGGTGGAGACCTCGATCGCACCGACCCACTTGATCGAGGAGATCCCGATCCAGCCGGGCACCACCACCCGGACCGGGAAGCCGTGGTCGGGTGGCAGCGGCGCACCGTTCATCTCGTACGCCAGCAGCACGTCGTCGAGGGCCTTGCCGATCGGCAGCGGACGGCGTACCCGGCCGAGGTCGACACCCCCGGTGACGTACGGCGGGTCCAGGCCCTCTGGCATCACGTCGACCGCGTCGGGGGTCAGCCCGGCGTGCCGTAGCACGGTGGCCAGCGGCACCCCGCGCCAGCGGGCCACCCCGACACCGCCGAGCCGCCACTGCACCCCGGCGGCCGGGGTGTCCTGCTGGCTGGCGAAGAAGTGCCGCCCGTTGCCGGCGCACTCGACCAGGGCGGGTAGCTCGACGGCGGGTAGCGCCCGCAGGTCGGCGTAGCCGAACTCGACCGGTGCGTCCCGGGTCGGGGCGTCGCGCAGGCCGTCGCCGTACAGCCGCAGTCGCCAGGTGTCGGCGTCGATCCGGGGGGTGTGGGTGTGGTTGCGGACGAAGAACCGGTCGTTCGGCACCACGTACCCCTGGCCGGCCATCGCCTCCCACCGCATCTCGGCGTTGCCGTCGCGGGGCGTGAGCTGCGCGGGGTCGAGCGGTTTGACGATGCCCGGGGCCACCCCGACCGGCCCGGTGGCGGGCGTGACCGGCTCCCGGGTGTCGGTGGCGGCGGCGAGGGCGCTCATCGCCGTGCCCACCGCGATCAGCTCGGCGCGGGACACCCCGGGGTCCCGGGCCTGACCGGCCAGCCACTGCCGGGCCCGGCGGGCGTCGTGGTCTGCCTCGTCGTACGACACAACGGTGGACACCGGGGCTCCTTCGGCTCGGCGACGGTAACTCCTATTGAATCAGTAGGAGTTACCCGCCGGGCAGGGCCACTGGCCGACCACGGCCGGGGCCATTCGGTCAGATCGCGGCGGCCAGCGTCACCACCCCCGCCGCGACCAGCACCCCGGCCCAGAGCCGGTCCACGTTGAACCAGGCCCGGCGCAGCACCCCGACCCCCAGCACCTCGTACACCACCAGCGCGACGGTCGACGCGACGCCCAGCATGACCAGGGTGTGCACCCCGGCCGCGACCAGCCCCGGCAGCGCGCCGGCCGGCGCCGCCGCCAGGTGCCCGGCGTGCCCGCCGGCCGGCTGCGGGTCGGCCAGCAGCACCGGCAGCAGCATCAGCCCGGCGCCGTGCGCCGACGACATCAGGAACGACCAACCGGCCACCTGCGCCGCCGACAGCCGCATCCCGGCCCAGCGGAAGTGCCGCTGCGACAACAGCCGCCACAGCCCGAAACCGACCAGCACCGCCCCGCCGGTCACCGTCAGCGCGGTGCTGGCCGTGACCGAGCGGGTGGCGGTGACCAGCGCGGCGACCACCGCCACCGAGGCCAGGTGACCCGCCGCGACCGGGGGCAGCGCGGCCAGCAGCGCCGCCCGGCGACGCTCCTGCAACCCCCGGGCGACCGCGAGGAGCCACCCCATCGCCGGGTTCAACCCGTGGAACGCGCCGAGCGCCACCAACGCCAGCAGGGTCCGCCCGGTCACGGGAAGCAGTACGAGTCGGAGCTGGCGTCGCCGCCCTGCAACCGGGTCTGGTGCACCCGCAGCCCCCGGAACTCCTCGCCGCGCGGGAAGAACCGCACGTCCGGGGTGAGCCCGCCGCGTTCCGGGTCGACGTCCAGCTTGGCCAGCCAGGCGCCCACCCCGTCGGGATAGAACTGGTCGTCCCAGGAACCGTAGAGCGAGTTGCTGACGTAGACCCGCCGGCCGTCCCGGCTGATCTCCACCATCTGCGGGCCACCGGCCAGGGGCTCGTCCGGCGCGGCCGGGTGGGCGGTGCGGGCCACGATGCCGCCGAGCCGCACCGAGCCGACCAGCACCGGGTGGAACGGGTCGCTGACGTCGTACTGGCGCAGCTCCCCGGTGCCCCAGCAGGAGACGTAGAGGAACCTGTCGTCCACCGACAGGTCGATGTCGGTGACCAGCGGTGGCACCGCCCCGAACGGCTTGAGCAGGTCCGGCAGGTCGGCCGGGTCGGCGGGTTCCGCCGGGATGTCGATCACCCGGGTCACCGTCCACGGGGCGTCCGCACCCGCGCCGTCGCGGTGCCACAACCAGACCGACGCGGACAGGTCCTCGACGCTGATCACCACCCCCACGAAGCCATACGACCGGGTCGGGTCGTGCGCGGGGCGCAGTTCGAGCGCCATCTGGTACTGGTCGCCGAGGTCGACCCGCTGCACGTGCCGGCGCTTGGCGAGGTCCCAGAAGTGGATCGCGTGCCCGTATTTGCGCCCCAGCAGCAGCTCGCCGACGATGCCGTCCTCGATCATCGACGGGGTGCCCCACTCGCTGGTGACCAGGACGTCCTGGGTGAGGTGCCACCACACGTCGTACGCCAGGAACTGCGGGCCCCGGTCGGCCTCCCAGGCGCCCCGGACTGCGAACGTGGTGTGGTCGAGCACGGCGATGCCGCCGGGACCCTCGGCACCGTCGACGCCGCCGAGCGCCGACAGGTAGATGCCGTCGGGGCCGCAGTGCACGGTGTGCGGGCGGGAGTAGCCGGACTTCTCGGCCAGTTCCTGCGCGCCGATCACCTTCACCAGCTGCGGGGCGCGCGGGTCCGGCCGGGTGTCGAACACGTGGATGCGCGACGACCGCAGCCCCGGCACGATCAGGTAGCGCCGCTCGACGTGCGGGTGCGGTGCGGTGGGGCAGAGCGCGCTGCTGCACGCGTTCCACCCGAAGTGGTGCAGCTCGTCGCCGGTGTGCGGCAGGTCGGTCCAGCCGACCACCCGGCCGTAGTCGGCGGAGTCCGGGTCGGTGTCGAGCACGACGATCGCGTCCGGCCGCTGCGCCGCACGGTCGAACGCGGCGACGTAGGCCAGCTTCTCGGCGGGCGCGGTGGCCGCCTCGCGGGGGGAGGGGTAGAAACTCGGGTCGGGTGTCCAGCGGGTCATGGTCGGCTCCGGGGTCAGGCGGCGGGTACGCCGAGGCGGTCGAGTAGCCGGCGACGCAACGCGCCGAAGGCGGGCTGGTCGGGGGAGCGGGCCGGTCGGTCGGCGGACCGGCCGGCGGGGTCCAGGTCGACGGGGATCTCCTCGGCGATGACGCCCCCGTCGAGCAGCAGGATGCGGTCGGCGAGCAGCAGCGCCTCCTCGACGTCGTGGGTGACCAGCAGGGCGGCGAAGCCGTGCTCGGCGCGTAGCCGACGCAGCAGGGACTGCATCCGCAGTCGGGTCAGCGCGTCGAGTGCCCCGAACGGCTCGTCGAGCAGCAGCAGGTCCGGCTCCCGGACCAGGGCCCGGGCCACCGCGACCCGTTGCGCCTGACCGCCGGAGAGTTCCGCCGGCCAGGCCCGGTGTCGGTCGGCCAGCCCCACCTCGGTCAGCGCCCGGTCCACCCGGGAGCGCACGTGGGGACCGGTCAACCCCAGCGCAACGTTGTCGCCGACCCGCTTCCAGGGCAGCAACCGGTGTTCCTGGAAGACCACGGCGGCGGTGCCGCGCACCCGGGTCCGGCCGGTGGCCTCGGCGTCCAGGCCGGCGAGGACCCGCAGCAGGGTGCTCTTGCCGGACCCGCTGCCGCCGAGTAGCGCCACCACCTCACCGGCGGCGATGGTCAGGTCGACCCCGGCGAGCACCGGCCGGCCGTCGAAGGCCCGCCGCACCGCATGGGCGGTCAGCACCGTGGCCCCACCGGTCACCCCGTCCGCCCGGGCGGGTGCCCCGTCCGCGTCGCCGGCCGGGCCGGTCAGGTCGCGCGCAGGCCGCGTCGCCACGTCAGGGTCCTCCTCTCCAGGATCCGTAGGGCGAGGTCGGACAGCAGGCCGAGCAGCGCGTAGACGACCAGGCCGAGCACCACCACGTCGGTCTGGCTGAACTCCCGGGCCTCCATCATCAGAAAGCCGATGCCGGTCTGGGCGTTGATCTGTTCGCCGACGACGAGGCTGAGCCAGGCCGCCCCGATCGCCAGTCGCAGCCCGAGGAACAGCGACGGCAGCGCCCCGGGCAGCACCACGTGCCGCAGCCGGGCGGCGGGCCCGAGGCCGCAGGTGCGGGCTGCCTCGACGAGCCGTTCGTCGATGTCCCGGATGCCAGCGTAGGTGTTGAAGTAGATCGGAAAGAACACCCCGAGTGCGACCAGGGTTACCTTCAGCGACTCGCCGATCCCCACCCAGATGATCAGCAGCGGGACGAGTCCCAGGTGGGGCAGCATCCGGGCCATCTGCACCGGCGGGTCGACCAGGTCGTCGCCGAGGCGGAGCAGCCCGGCGGCGACGCCGAGGACCAGCGCCAGCAGCCCGCCGAGGAGCAACCCGACGCCGGCCCGGGTGAGGGAGTCGAGCAGGTGGACGCCGAGGGTGCCGTCGCCGGCCAGTCGTACGCCGGTGGCGAGCACCCGGCTCGGCGCGGGCAGTTTCTCCGGGGCGAGCAGTCCGGCGTGGGCGGCGGCCTCCCACCCGGCGACGAGCACGACCGGGCTGACCAGTCGCCGCCAGCGCAGGCCGGCACGTCGTCGCGGGCCGGCGTCGGGTGGTGCCGCGACGGCGGCCGGTGGCGCGCTGACCAGCACGGTGCTGCTCACTGGAACACCGCGCTGAACCGGTCGTCCACCCGACCGGCGATGTCGACCGGGCCGGGGACGAGCTCGAGGGTGGTGAAGCCGTCCGCGATGGCCTGGAGTTCGGTGCCGACGGCAGGGGTGACCGGGGCCAGCGGGCGGGCGCTGCGGGCCAGGGCCCGGGTGGTGACGTCCAGCGGGATCTTCAGCTCGGGGGCGAGCACCGTGGCGCGTTCGGCCGGGTTGGCGATCCCCCAGTCGGTGACCTTCCGGTACGTGGTGAGGAAGGCGCGGACGTCGTCGGTGCGGTCCCGGACCACCTCGGGTGAGGCCAGCACGTACTCCCGGTTGCTGGCCAGGCCGGTGGCGTCGGCGAGGACCTTCACCCCGGGCTGCTCGGCGAGGGCGAAGTACGGGTCCCAGATGATCCAGGCGTCGATCTGGCCGTTGTCGAACGCGGGCCGTCCCTCGGCCGGCTTGAGGTACTTGACGGTGATGTCCTTCAGCGTCATGTTGTTGGCCGCCAGCAGCCGGACCAGCAGCCAGTGCACGTTGCTGCCCTTGTTCAGCGCCACCGTCCGGCCGCGCAGGTCGGCGAAGGTCTTCAGGCCGCTGCTCTCCTTGACCAGCACCGCCTCGCCCTGGGGGATCGGGGCGGAGGTGCCGACCACCGAGAAGGGGATCTTCGCGGCGGCGGCGAAGATCGGGGGTGCCTCGCCGACCTGTCCGATGTCGATCGCGCCGGCCTTGAGCGCCTCGGTCAGGGCGGGGCCGCTCTCGAACAGCGACCACTGCGCGTCCGGGGCAGCGTTGCGGGCCTTGACCAGGCTCAGCCCGCCGAAGCGCTGGTAGCCGATGCGCAGCGGGCCGCTGCCGGCCTGGGCGTCGGCGTCGTCGGTGCAGCCGCTGACCCCGCCGACGGCGACCAGGGACAGGGCGGTGAACAGGGTGGTGGCCAGCCGGCGCAGGTTCCTCGGCGGGGTGGACATGTCGGCTCCTCGGGAGTGGACGATGTGCTCGCGACGCCGCAGGTCGGCGGCGGGCAGTAACCTACCAAACCGATAGGTTTTATGGGTAGCCTGTCCTGGTTGTCGTCCCATCCCTCAGGAGGACCCCCGATGCCGCTGACCTTCCACTGGTTCCTGCCCACCTACGGCGACAGCCGCGACATCGTCGGCGGTGGTCACGGCGTCGCGGTCGGCACCGCCGGTGGGGCCCGCCCCGCCACCGTCGCCTATCTCGGGCAGATCGCCCGCAGCGCCGAGCAACTCGGCTTCGTCGGCGCGCTCACCCCGACCGGGGCCTGGTGCGAGGACGCCTGGCTGGCCACCGCGATGCTCGCCGAGGTCACCGAACGGCTGAAGTTCCTGGTGGCGTTCCGCCCCGGCCTGCTCTCACCCACCCTCGCCGCCCAGATGGCCGCCACCTTCCAGCGCCTGTCCGGCGGCCGGCTGCTGCTCAACGTGGTCACCGGCGGGGAGTCCGCCGAGCAACGCGCCTACGGCGACTTCCTCGACAAGGACGCCCGGTACGCCCGCACCGACGAGTTCCTGCACGTCGTGCGGTCACTGTGGCGGGGGGAGACCGTCGACCACGTCGGGGAACACCTGCGCGTCGAGGGCGCCCGGCTGGCCCGGCTGCCCGACCCGGTGCCCCCCGTCTACTTCGGTGGCTCGTCCACCGCCGCCGGCCCGGTCGCCGCCCGGCACAGCGACGTCTACCTGACCTGGGGTGAGCCGCCCGCCCAGGTGGCCGGCAAGCTCGACCACATCCGCGCCCTGGCGGTCGCCGCCGGCCGGTCGCCGCGCTTCGGTATCCGGCTGCACGTCATCGCCCGGGACACCGCCGAGGCGGCCTGGGCGCAGGCCGGCCGGCTGCTCGACGGCATCGACGAGGCCGACATCCGGGCCGCCCAGGAGGGGCTGCGGCGCAGCGAGTCCGAGGGGCAGCGCCGGATGCTGGCCCTGCACGGCGGTAGCCGCGACGGGCTGGAGGTCGCCCCGAACCTCTGGGCCGGAGTGGGGCTGGTCCGGGGCGGGGCCGGCACCGCCCTGGTGGGCAGCCACACCGAGGTCGCCGACCGGATCGCCGAGTACCACGCGCTCGGCATCGACGAGTTCATCCTCTCCGGCCACCCGCACCTGGAGGAGGCGTACTGGATCGGTGAGGGGGTGCTGCCGATCCTGCGGGCCCGGGGCCTGTGGCGGCATCCCGCCGGTGAGCCGGCCCCCGACCCGACGCCGAGCGTCCCGTTCGCCCCGCAGCCCGCCCGGGTCTGACCACGGCGCGTCCGGCGGGTCCGGCACCTGCGGCGGGTCCGCGCCGGCCGGGCGCGGCGGGGTCAGTGCCGGCCGGCGAGGAAGTCGGCCAGCACCCGGGTGTGGGTCGAGAAGGCCAGCTCGACCGGCTCGGTGAGGACCAGCCACTCGGTGGCCTCCTCGGTCGGCGTCGACGGGGGGAGCTGTGCGGCCGGCCGCTCCGGCAGCACCCCGAAGATCATCATGGTGCCGCCGTGCGGGGCGCCGTGCACCGCGAACAACCGGGCCCGCTGCGCCTCGTCGACCAGCCCCGTCTCCTCCCGCAGCTCCCGGACCAGCGCCTCGGACCACTCCTCGCCGTACTCGACGAACCCGCCGGGCAGGGCGAGCTGGCCCCGGGCCGGTTCGATGTCCCGGCGCACCACCACCAGGCCGAGCCCGGCGTCGGTCCGTACCGGCAGCAGCGCGACCGCGACCGGGGTGGGGTTGCGCCACACCGTCTGGCCGCAGGCCGGGCAGAGCCGGGGCCAGTCGGCGTCCGGCGGGTAGGCCGCCCCGCAGTAGTGGCAGTGCGCGTACGGCAGGACGGTCATGCCGCCGCACGTTACCGCCCCCGGGCCACCCCGCTCAGGGCAGGTCCGCCGTCGGCCCGGGGTCGGTCGGCCGGTCGTCGCGCAGGATCTCCCGGGCCTCCATCAGGGCGAACCCGAGCAGGTTGAGCCCACGCCAGCGGGCCGGGTCCTCGGCGCGCGGGTCGTCGGGGGCCAGCCCGACCCCCCACACCCGGTCGACCGGGCTGGCCTCCACCAGCACCCGGTCCCCGGTGCCCAGCAGGTACGCCCGCAGGTCGGCGTGCTGGCCGAACTTGGCCAGGCTGCCGGCCAGCACGACGGCGTACCGCTCGGCCTCCCACACCGCCTGGTCGAACCCGCGGACCTGGCGGCCGACCCCCTTGGCCTGCTGCGGGTGGCCGGCGGCGAGCACCCGCTCCCCGGCGTCGGCGTCGTCGAACAGCAGCGCCTTGCGCCACATCATCCAGTGCTCGGCGGTGGCGAAGCGCCGCCCGTCGACGGTGAACGCCGCCGGCCACCACTGGCTCAGGCAGCCGCGGCCGACGGTGCCGTCCCGCTGCGGCTGGTGTCCCCAGAAGCAGAGGTAGCGCACCCGGTGCCCGGCGCGGTGCAGGGCGAGGACGTCTTCGGCGCGGCGCATCGACATGCCGCACAGTGTCCCTGCCGGCACCGACAACCCGCGCCCGGGTTTCGCCCGGACCCGGTGCGGGCCCCCGGGGTCAGGCCGGCGGCGTGCCGGTGTACGCGGCGATGGTCCGGGCGGCGGCGGCCCGGGCGGCCTGCAGGTCGGTGCCGCCGGCGATGTCGGCCTCGGCCCACGCCTCGCCGCTGAGCGTCATGAAGCGTCGCCCGTCCGCCGAGCCGATCCATTCGGCGGCCTGGTCGGGGGTGACGCCTCCACCGTCGGCGTCGAGGTGGCTGGCGAGGCCGAGCAGGCCGGAGTCCCAGCCGACGCCGACCGCGCCGGGGCCGTACTCGGTCCACCGGACGTCGTCGACGTGGGCGACGTGTTCCAGGGTGAACCGGGTCCGCTCGTCGCCCTCCGGGGTCAGGTGGACCTCGATCCAGCTGGTCTCGTCGCCCATCTCCCAGGTGGCGGCGAAGCTCTTCGGCGGGTCGCAGCGCTGCACCACGCCCCCGGCGTTGCCCTCGAACTGGTAGCGACCGTGCAGCCGCAGGTCGCCTGAGATCGGCAGGAACCAGCGCGGGATGCGTTCGGCGCTGGTGCAGGCGTCCCAGAGGTCGTCCAGCGTCGTCGGGTACGTCTGGCTGATGGTCAGCACCCGTGCCTCACCCGCCTCCAGGGTGCGGCTGCCCACGGTGCGTCGTACGGCGCTGATCTGGTGGCTGGTCTCGATCATGAGGTGCTCCGGTGCTCGGTCGGGTCGTCCGTCGTGGTGTGCGCCCGCCGTTCGCGCCGACCCCGGGCGATCTCGGTGGCCAGGGCGTCCAGGGCCGGCGTCCAGAACCGGCGGAATCCCTCCAGCCACCTGTCGACCTCCCGCAGCGGAGCGGGGTCGACCGCGTAGAGCCGACGGGCGCCCTGCGGGCGGACCGTGGCGAACCCGTTGTCCCGCAGCACCTTGAGGTGCTGCGAGACGGCGGGCTGGGTGATCCCGAACTCCTCCTGGATGACCGCGCAGACCCCACCGGCGCTCCGTTCGCCCTGCGCGAGCAGTTCGAGGATGCGCCGGCGTACCGGGTCGCCGAGGACGTCGAAGGCGTGCACGGTCCCCTTTGTATCAGGCATGGCTTATATAAGCAATCAACCCAGTCGAGCGGCGACGGCGGAGCGCAGTTCGGGCAACCGGTCGTGCAGCAGACCCGGGCACTGGGTGCTGGCGAAGTCCTTGTGGCCGTAGATCTGGCTCGCCGGGATGGCGTACTGCTGGCAGGTGAACGCGCAGAACACCACCAGGCTGTCCCAGAGTGCCTGCGGCGGCTGCACGTCGACGTAGATCCCGTCGTTCTCGATGCCGATGGCCTGGCTGTTCTGCCCCACGCAGTGCGCGCCCTGCACCATCGTCTGCCCGTGCAGCAGCGCGTACAGGCTGCCGTGCCGGCCCTCGGTGAGCTGGCCGCCCCGGCTGTTGGTGAAGTGCTGCCCGGAGTCCAGCCAGCCGTTGCCGTCCATGTGCAGGTCCTGGATCTCCCGCGAGTTGGCGTACGCGTGGGCCAGGCTGTAGTCGGTCGAGTTCGGGAACGCCGTGTGATGCACGATGATCTTGTTGGGCCGGCTGCCGACCACGCTCACCGGCGAGGACGGCGGCCGGGCCCCCCAGGTGGCGCAGTTGGCGATCACCGGCTGGTCGACCCGACCGAGGACGACCCGGCCGTCGGCCGACGTGCTGCCGGTGGTCAGGGCGCTGCCGTGGGTCAGGGCGCTGGCGGTGGTCAGGGCCGGGTCGACGGCGGAGTGGCCCACGGCGGCGGCGCTCGCGGCGGATCCGCCGAACGGGTTCGGCGCGAGCGCCCCGGCGGTGCCGAGCAGGACCGCGCCGCGCAGCACGCTGCGCCGGGACACGGGTACGGACATGGCGGGCTCCTCAGGGGGTGGGGGAGGTGCCGGCCGGTCGACCATTGCGACGACTCCGGGGTGGCCGGGGGTCGTTGCCGGGCCGACCGGGCGGCTGCGGCGCTCCGGTCGGGTCAGCAGGGGCCGTTGCAGGCCAGCACCCGGAGCCGGTCGAGGGTGCCGTTCCAGACGTTCTGGTCGCCCGGGAAGGTGCCCGACGACGCCCACTGCCAGAAGGAGTACGTGGCCCAGCCGGCCGGCAGGGTGCCCACCGTGCCGGCGTACCGGGCGAGCCAGAGTGGGTTGGTGGCGGCGAAGCCGCTGTAGTTGCCGGTGCAGGTGGTCCACCAGTCGGTGGTGGTGTAGATCGTCGCCCAGCGCCCGGTGCGGGCGTAGTACTGGTTGACGAAGGACGCGATCCAGTTGCGCATCGCGCTCTGGCTCAGCCCGTAACAGGTCGCGCCGTAGGGGTTGTACTCGATGTCGAGCGCGCCGGGCAGCGTCCGGCCGTCCTTCGACCAGCCGCCACCGTGGTCGACGAAGTAGTTGGCCTGGGTCGCGCCGGTCGTGGTGTCCGGCCGGGCGAAATGGTACGAACCCCGGATCATCCCGACGGTGTACGACCCGTTGTACTGCTGGGCGAAGTACGGGTTGGTGTAGTACGTGCCCTCGGTGGCCTTCACGTAGGCGAACCGGGCGCCGTTGTTCCAGGCGGCGGACCAGTTGACGTTGCCCTGGTAGCTGGAGACGTCCATGCCGGGCAGGCCGGCCGGGGTGGCGGTGGCCGGGGTGACGATGCCGAGGGTGGTGGCGGCGACCATGGTGACGGCCGCCAGCAGCGCGCCCGTGACCGCACGGAGACGGTTCATCTTTCCTCCCTGGGGGATGCCGCGTGGTTACGGCGGGAGCGACGAAAGGAACTGTCAGGTATTAGGTCACGGCCGGAGATAGGTTTCAATAGACTGAATCAAGATTATCTATTTCTGCACGTGGCGCTACCGTCCACCCGCCCGACAATCGCGGTGCGAGCGGATCCACCGGGCCCGGGTCGCGCGGTCTGCCCGACGGTCGAGAGGTGGGCGGGTCGACTGGTCCCGGGTCAGGCGGCGTAGTGGGCGAGGACCTCGGCCGCCGCCCGCTCGCCGGCCAGCACCGCGCCCTCCAGGTAGCCGGCCCACCGGGTCGCCGTCTCGGTGCCCGCCCAGTACACCCGCCCCGCCGGCCGGCGCAGCTCGGGACCGTGGTCCCGCCACGAGCCGGGGGTCAACGCCCCGCAGAAGCAGCCCCGGGTCCACTCGTCGGCCGACCAGTCGTACTCGACGAGGTCGTCAGGCTCGGCGGCGGCCGGGCCGACCAACCCCACCAGCGCGGCCAGCACCGCCGCCCGTCGCCGGCCCGGCGACAGCCGGCGCAGCTCCCGGGCCTGCCGGCCGTAGCTGAACGCGGTCAGTACCCCACGCGTCGAACCCGGCGTCGAGTTGTCCACCGTCTCGGTCAGCGGCCCGTCGGTCGACGTGGTCACCCCGGAACACCCGTCGGCCCGCCAGAACGGCGTCGGGTAGACCGCGTGCAGCTTCAACGCCGACCCCATCGGCATCCGCTGGGTCAACGCGTCGCGCAGGGCCGGCAGCGCCGGCGAGTACGCGATCCGGCCCGCCAGCGCCGGGGCCACCGCCACCACCACCGCCTCCGCCGGGTACGCCCCGTCATCGGTGTACGCCACCACCGGGTGCCCGTCCTGGTGGATCGCCCGCACCGGTGCCCCGGACCGTACCGTCCCCGGGGGCAGCGCCGCCGCCATCCGCTGCGCCAGCAGGGCCGGCCCGCCCACGATCCGATCCTGCTGGGCGCCCCCGGCCATCCCCAGCAGCAACCCGCTCCCACCGCCGCTGCGCAGGTAGAAGAGCACCTGCAACAGCGACACCTCGTCCGGGTCCGCCGCCAGCAACCCACCGGCGATCAGCCGACCCACGTACCGGGCCGTCACCGGATCGGGCGTGACCGTGGCCAACCAGCCGCCGAGGGTGAGCCGGTCCCACTCGTCCGCCCGCGCCGCCCGCCACGGGGCTGCCGGGTCCACCTCGGCGGCGAAGTCGTCGAGCAGGTTGACCGTCTGCCGGACCGACTCCGGCGGTGTCTCCTGCAGCCGACCGTCCCAGCGCACCACCGGCCTCCCGTACGCGGCCGACGGGAACGTGGTCAGCCCGTGCTCGGCCACCAGGGCGGCCATCCGTTCCTGGGTCGGGCCGATCCACTGCGCGCCCAGGTCCAGCGCCGTGCCGTCGTCCAGCCGCCGGGTCGCCACCCGCCCCCCGACCCGTTCCCGCGCCTCCAGCACCAGCACCCGTGCCCCACCCCGGCACAACACCGCCGCAGCGGCGAGCCCCGAGAAACCCCCACCGACCACCACCACCCGCACCGCCCGCGCATACCCCACCCACCCGCCGCTACGCCCACCCACCCGCTCCCGCGTCCGGGCATGTCGGGCCGGTGTGGCTGTCGAGGTGCCGCCGGGCCGGGGTGGGCTCAGTCGCGCAGGGTGCGCAGGATGCGGGTGAGGTCGGCGTGGTCGGTGGGGGAGAGGTGGCCGAAGAAGCGCTCCGCTTCGGCCGCGCGGGCCGTCCGGATGGCCGCGCCTACCCGCGTACCCTCGTCGGTCGGCGCGACCAGGGTCGCCCGCCGGTCGGCTGGGTCGGTGCGGCGCGCGACGAGCCCGCGTTCCTCCAGGCCGTCGACGACCTCGGTGGTGGAGCGGGGGGCGATGTGCAGGTGCTCGGCGAGGGCGCTGAGCCGCATCGCCCCGTGCCGGGTGAGCACCGCGAGGGCGCGGGCGTGTCCGGGGTTGACGTCCCAGGGTTCGAGGGTACGTCGGGACTGGTGGCGCAGCCGACGGGCCACCGCCCAGAACAACTCGGCGAGGCTCTCCCCGACCGGCTCGGCCGACGGCTCCACCGGAACGCCTGCGGGCGGGTCGGCCAGGGGGTCGGATGTCGCACCGGTCACCGGAATACGGTAGCAGTGTTCACTGTTGCTACCTCATGATGAGGTAACCTCAGTAACTGGACCTGAACGGAACACCGGTTCGCCCGCTGTGCCGAGCGCACCGCGCCGCAGAGCGTGAACCTCCACCCCCGCGGACAACCCCGAACGGAAGAAGGACCCCCTTGGACACCACCCAGACCCACCGGGAGGGCCGCGGCGGCGCCCCCCGGACCGCCAGTGCCGCCGAGAAGACCCAGGCCCGTGCCGTCTCGCTGCGCCGCATCGGCCGGCTGTTCACCGCGTACCGTGGTCAACTGGCTGTGGTCACCGCGATCATCGTGGTGTCGTCGATGGTCGCGATGGCCTCGCCGTTCCTGCTGCGGGCGGTGATCGACCGGGCGCTGCCCGAGCGCGACCTGACCCTGCTGGTCTGGCTGGTCGTCGGCATGATCGCCGTCGCGGCGGTGACCGCCGTGCTCGGCGTGGCGCAGACCTGGATCTCCACCCGGGTCGGGCAGCTGGTGATGCACCGGCTGCGCACCGACGTCTTCGCCCACCTGCACCGGCAGTCGATCGCGTTCTTCACCCGCACCCGCACCGGCGAGGTGCAGTCGCGGATCACCAACGACATCGGCGGCATGCAGACGGTGGTCACCTCCACCGCCACCTCGATCGCGTCCAACCTGACCACGGTGGTCGCCACCCTGGTCGCCATGGTGGCGCTGTCCTGGCGGCTCACCCTGGTCTCATTGGTGGTGCTGCCGCCGGCCATCTGGCTCACCCGCCGGGTCGCCGCGATGCGCCGTGAGATCACCGCCCAGCGTCAGCAGGAGCTGGCCGACCTCAACGTCACCATCGAGGAGGGGCTGTCGATCAGCGGCGTGCAGCTCAGCAAGACCCTCGGCGCGGGTGACGCACTGATCGACCGGTTCACCAGCAGCTCGGCCCGCCTGGTCGATCTGGAGCTGCGCTCGGAGCTGGCCGGCCGCTGGCGGATGGCCACCATGACGATCATCTTCGCCGCCATCCCGGCGGTGATCTACCTCGGCGCGGGGCTGCCCGGTACCGCCGGCACGCTCAGCATCGGCACCCTGGTCGCCTTCACCGCCCTGCAGGGCGGGCTGTTCCGGCCGCTGATGGGGCTGCTCAACGTGGGTGTCACGCTGACCGCCTCGCTGGCGCTGTTCGCCCGGATCTTCGAGTACCTCGACCTGCCGGTGGAGGTGGACGACCCGGCCCGGCCGGTGACCATCGACCCGACCCGGGTGCGCGGGCACCTGCGCGTCGAGGACGTCACCTTCAGCTACCCGGGCAGCGACACCGCCGCCGTCGCCGGCATCAGCCTGGACGTCCCGGCGGGCACCAGCCTCGCCCTGGTCGGCGAGACCGGCTCCGGCAAGAGCACCCTCGCGGCCCTGGTCAGCCGGCTGCACGACCCGGACGCCGGCCGGATCACCATCGACGGTGTCGACCTGCGCGACCTGCGGCTGACCGACCTGGCCGCCGTCGTGGGCGTGGTCAGCCAGGAGACCTACCTGCTGCACACCACCATCCGGGAAAATCTGCGGTACGCGCGCCCCGACGCCACCGACGCCCAGTTGGCCGACGCCGCCCGCGCCGCGCAGATCCACGACCTGATCGCCGCCCTGCCCGACGGGTACGACACGGTCGTCGGTTCCCGGGGCCACCGCTTCTCCGGTGGCGAGAAGCAGCGCCTGGCCATCGCCCGTACGCTGCTGCGCGACCCCCGGGTGTTGGTGCTCGACGAGGCGACCAGCGCGCTGGACACCGAGACCGAACGCGCCGTCCAACGGGCCTTCGACACCCTCGCCGAGGGACGCACGGTGATCACCATCGCGCACCGGCTGTCCACGGTGCGCCACGCCGACCAGATCGCGGTGCTCGACCACGGCCGGATCGTCGAGTCCGGCACCCACGAGACGCTGCTGGCCCGCGCCGGCCGGTACGCCACCCTGGCCGGCTGACCCGGGCCGACCGGGCGGGCGGAGAACCCCCGATCTGCACAACGTGAATCCCCGATCATCGGTGACTAAGGGATGTCTCGTAACTCGGTGATGGCGTTGCCGGTCAACGGTTGCGGTGTCACCCGAGCAGAATGATGTTGTGGAGGTGGGCGATGCCGGA